>JAYKGR010000021.1:0-63588 GCA_035285645.1 Cyanobacteriota bacterium
TTCCCCTGCCCGTGGCGGAAACCCTCCTCTTCAACGCCCTTCGCGAAGCCATCGACGAAGAAATGGCCCGCGACCCCCACGTCTGCGTGATGGGAGAAGACGTCGGTCACTACGGCGGGTCTTATAAAGTCACCAAGGATCTCTGCGAGAAATACGGCGAGCTGCGCGTGCTCGACACGCCGATTGCCGAGAACAGTTTCACCGGCATGGCGGTGGGAGCGGCCATGACAGGCCTGCGCCCGATCGTGGAGGGCATGAACATGGGGTTCCTGCTGCTGGCCTTCAACCAGATCTCCAACAACATGGGGATGCTGCGCTACACCAGCGGGGGCAATTACACCATTCCCGCAGTGGTGCGGGGCCCCGGTGGGGTCGGCCGTCAGCTGGGCGCTGAGCACAGCCAACGGCTGGAGGCCTATTTCCATGCCATTCCAGGCATCCGCATCGTGGCCTGCAGCACCCCCACCAACGCCAAGGGGCTGATGAAAGCCGCGATCCGCGACGACAACCCAGTGGTGTTTTTTGAGCATGTTCTGCTCTACAACCTTTCCGAAGATTTGCCCGAGGGTGACTACATCTGCGCACTGGATCAAGCCGAAGTGGTGAAACCCGGCACCGATGTGACCATCCTCACCTACTCCCGAATGCGCCACCACTGCCTGAAGGCCGTGGAACAACTGGAGGCCGATGGGGTGAGTGTGGAGCTGATCGACCTGATCAGCCTCAAGCCATTTGACATGGAAACCATCAGCCGTTCGATCCGCAAAACCCACAAGGTGGTGATCGTGGAGGAATGCATGAAAACCGGCGGCATCGGCGCCGAACTCATCGCCCTGATCACCGAGCAGTGCTTCGACGACCTCGACGCCCGCCCCATTCGCCTGTCGTCGCAGGACATCCCCACCCCTTACAACGGCGCCCTGGAAAACCTCACGATCATCCAGCCGCATCAGATCGTGGCTGCCGCACGCCAGCTCAAGGCTGGCGCCCTCTGAGTCGATGGCACGTCAACAAGGATGGTTCGCGCTGATCCTGGCGCTGGCCATCGCGGCAGCTGCGCTGCTGTTCACCTTTCCGCTGCAGTTGGGCCTCGATCTGCGGGGAGGCAGCCAGCTCACCCTTCAGGTGCAGCCCGCCGGCGCCATCCGCCGAGTGGAAGCCGAGCAGCTGGAAGCGGTGAAGGAGGTGCTGGAGCGGCGGATCAACGGCCTGGGTGTCGCCGAATCCACCTTGCAGACCGTGGGTCGCGACAAGCTGGTGCTGCAGCTGCCCGGTGAACAGAACCCGAGCCGAGCCGCTCGGGTGCTGGGCACCACAGCGCTGCTCGAATTCCGTGCCCAGCGACCGGGCACGGAGCAGGAGATGCAGGGCCTCCTGCAACTCAAGCGCCAGGCCGAGGCGGTGGTGGCGGCCCGCAGGCCGCAGGCGATCGATGGCACAGCTGTCACCACACCCCGAGAGAAACCCACGATCAAGGCCGATGAGCTCGCCAAGGCGCTCAGCGGCCTGGGTCTGCAGGTGCCCGCCGGCAGCAGTGAAACCGATCAACTCGAACTCCTGCTGGCGGAGGTCAATCGCCGCATCCTGCCGCTGTATGGACCCGCTGAGCTCAGCGGCCGCGACCTCACCAGTGCGGGGCGCCAGCAGCAGCAGACCGGCAGTGGCTGGGATGTGACCCTGGGCTTCAACCGCACCGGCGGTGAGCAATTCGCCCGCCTCACCCAGGCGATCGCCGGCACGGGCCGCGTGCTCGGCATCGTGTTGGATGGCCGTTCGATCAGCGAAGCCACGGTGGGGCCGGAATTCAAGGCCGCCGGCATCACCGGCGGCGCCGCCACCATCACAGGAAATTTCACTGCCGAAGAGGCCCGGGAGCTGGAGGTGCAGCTCCGCGGGGGCTCGCTGCCCCTGCCGGTGAAGATCATCGAACAACGCAGCGTGGGGCCCTCCCTGGGTGCGGAAAATGTACGCAACAGCCTCATCGCCGGCCTCACCGGCCTGGCCTTGGTGGCGGTGTTCATGGTGGTGATGTACCGCTTGCCCGGTGTGGTGGCCGTGCTGGCTCTCGCTCTGTATGCGCTGTTCAATCTGGCGGTCTACAGCTTGATCCCCGTCACCTTGACCTTGCCGGGGATCGCCGGTTTCATCCTCTCCATCGGCATCGCCGTCGATGCCAACGTGCTCATCTTTGAGCGGGTCAAAGAGGAACTGCGCGCAGGCAACACGTTGATCCGCTCCATCGATGCCGGCTTCTCCCTAGCGCTGTCGTCGATCGTGGATGGTCATGCCACCGGCCTGATCAGCTGCGCAGCCCTCTTCGCCTTGGGCACCGGACTGGTGAAGGGGTTTGCCGTCACCCTGGCGATTGGCCTGCTGCTGAGCCTGTTCACCGCACTCACCTGCACGCGCACGCTTCTGCGCCTGCTGATGAGTTATCCGGCCCTGCGACGCCCCGCCTACTTCATCCCCGCCGGAGACCTGCCGGCAACCTCGGCCTGAGCCTGTTTCGTTGTGATCGCATCGACTCCCCGTTTCCGCATCAATCGCCATCGAAAACTGGCCTGGCTGGGCTCGAGCCTGGCCGTGGCACTCAGCCTGTTGGGCCTGCTGCTGAACTGGACCAATCCCAGCATCGGCCTGCCGCTGCGGCCGGGCCTGGATTTCACCGGTGGCAGCCAGATCCAGGTGGAGCGAGCCTGCGGCAGCAGCTGTTCACCCCTGGCGGCCAGCACGGTGCAGCAACAGATTCCGGGGGCCACGGTGCTGGTGCTTGATGGGGGTCGATCGCTGCTGGTGCGCCTGCCAGCCCTCAGCCCCGAGGAGGGTCAGGCTGTTGTCGGGCAGTTGAACACCCTGGCGGGCCCACTCAACCCCGAGCAGACCTCCATTGACACCATCGGTCCCACCCTTGGGGAGCAGCTGCTGCGGGGCAGCCTCATCTCTCTGCTGGTCAGCTTCGCGGCGATCGCGGCCTACATCACCCTCCGCTACAGCGGAGTGTTCGCATTCCTGGCGCTGTTGTGCCTGGCCCATGATGTGGTCATCACCTGCGGGGCATTTGCCTGGCTGGGCCTCTGGCGAGGGGTGGAGGTTGACTCGCTGTTTGCCGTGGCCCTGATCACGGTGGCCGGATACTCGGTGAACGACACAGTGGTGATCTACGACCGGATCCGGGAGCAGCGCCGGCGCGACCCCCAACGCGCTGTCGCCGATCAGGTGGACTTGGCGGTGGATGCCACCCTCACCCGCTCGCTTTACACCTCGCTGACAACTCTGCTGCCATTGATCGGTCTGATCGCCTTCGGCGGCAGTTCCCTCTCCTGGTTTGCCGTGGCTCTCACCATTGGGATCGCCGTGGGCAGCTGGTCGAGCATCGGTGTAGCCCCAACCCTGCTGCCGCTGCTGCTGCGGCGCTGAGGGTCGTTTCCATGAAGCGATGGCGATCGCAATGGGTACCGGCTCTGCTGCTGACGCTGGCCCTGGCAGACCTGCGGGTTGAACTGCGCCTGCTGTTCGATGCGTTCACCGTCACCGCCCTGCTGAACGCCGTGCTCAGCCATCCTCTCGCGGTCGCTGTGCTGATCCTGCAACCTTCACTGTGGCGCCGCTTCCATGCCACCGGTCCATGATGTCGCGCACCAGCACCTGACGGCCCACCACCTGCAGCACCAGCACCAGGGGCAGGGCGAGGAGCAGACCGGGCAGGCCCAGCAGGGCGCCGAGGCTGAGCTGGGCCATCAGAGCCACGGTGGGCAGCAGGTGGGCGGTGCGACGGAGCAGCAGGGGCGTGAGCACGAAAGCCTCAAGGTTCTGCAGCACCAGGCGCAGCACGAGCACCTGCGCCAGCTTGAGCGGCGACACCACCAGGCTCACCGCCATGGGCAGGAGCGTGGCGGCTGTGGGGCCCACCGTGGGAACAAACGTGAGCAGGCCACACACCAGGGCACTGAGAAGGGCGAGGGGCACCTGCAGCAGGGCCAGACCGGCCCAGGTGAGGAGAAACACCACCAGGGCGGAGAGGGTCATGCCAGCGAGCCAGCCCCCCAGCACTTCGCGGCAATCCCGCAGCAGGTCGCGCATGCGCGACCTGTAAAAGCGGGGCGTGGCCGCCACCACGATCGCCTGATGACTGCGGGGATCCAGGGCCAGCAGGGCAGCCAGCAACACCATCAGCACAACCTGCAGCGTGATGTTGGCGGCTCCTCCGGCCACACCAAGCAACTGGCTGCCCAGGGGTTGCAAGCGCTGCCAGTCGGGGCCGTCTGCCAGTTGCCGTTGCAGGGTTTCGACTCCCGGCGCCAGCCCCCGGATCGATCCCATCAGATCCAGCACCTGCCGCAGCAGGGTCGGAGCCAACCGACGCAATGTTTCCACCTGCTCCAGCACTTCTGGCAGGAGCAACGACACCAGTTGGCTACCCACCACCACCACCACCAGCAACACCAACAGCAGCGCGATCGACCGGGGGATCGGTAGCCAACGGCGCAGCAGGCTGATGGGCACATCCAGGGCCACGGCCAGCACCACGGCACCGAAAAGGATCATCAGCACCCAGCGCAGCTGCCAGGCCAGCAGCGCCAGAGCCACCAGGGCCAGGGATCCCAGCAGCGCCCGGCCCGTCATGTCCGCTTCCGCTTCCAGGGATCCAGCACGTCGTGGATGAGAATGTCTCGCACGATCACCTGCAGACAAACCGCCAGCGGCAGAGCCAACAGCAGCCCCAGAGGGCCAAACAGCACGGTAAACACCAGCTGAGCCATGAGGGTGAGCCCCGGCAGCAAACGCAGCTGGTGGTGCATCACCGAAGGGGTAATCAGATAACTCTCCAGGTTTTGCACCACGACATAGAGCAGGAGCACCGCAAAAGCCTTCCAAGGGGCCTCCAGCAGCGCTACCGACATCGGGAACACGGTGCTGAGCGTTGGGCCGATATTGGGGATCACATTGAGGAGGCCCGCCAGCACGGCGTTGGCGGCCACCAGCTTCACCCCGAGCAACGACAGGCCGATGGCTGCCAACAACCCCACCGCCAGCGAACTGATCAGCACGCCCACCATCCAGGCGCTCAACGCCTCGCCGCACTGGCGCAGCACCTCACGCAGGCGGCGCCGGTAAAACGAGGGAGCCAGCAGCAGCGCCACATCGCGGTAGGCCGTGGGCTGGGCGGTGATCATCAGAGCAACAGCCAGCACAAACAGGGTTTGCAGCAGGCCGCTGCCCACATTTCCCGCCAGGCCGAGGAGGCGAACCGCCCCGCCCCCGAGGCCCTCGGCCAAGGCTGCGCGGTTGTTGCCCCCCGCCCCCAGCAGGCTCTCGCGCACCCAGGCGAAGCCCCCCTCATCTTGGAGAGCAGCGCTGCCGTAGATCATGCGGGCGCCGCTGCGCAGCGCCTGCCGGATGATCTCCATGAGTTCGCCGGCAGCCTCTGGCACCTTCTCCAGCAGCTGAGCAAACTGATCGAGAAACGGCGGAATGATCGCCGTGGCGGCCACCACCACCACAAGGCCGATCAGCAGCAGGGAGAGCACCACGGCAAGGGGTCGAGCACAACCCAGCCGCTGGCGCAGCCAACCCACCAGGGTGCAAAGCGCCATGGCCAGCACAAGGGCTGCCAGCAGCAGGATCAGGGTTTCGCGCAAACACCAGAGCAGCACCAGGGCTGCAACCAGAGCCACCAATCCCAGCCAGTTGCCGAACGTCAAGCGTCGCTGCCGTCGGCGGCGGCAGCCGCTTCATCACCGCTGCCGGCAAAGCCCAGATCGTGGCTGTCGGCATAACGCTGGGCAAAGCGCATGAAGCGCTCAAAATCAGCCACGCTCTTCCAGGTGAAGGTGGCCTCCAGAGCGCTGGCCTTGCCATTGACAAAGCGCGCTTTCACATCGCGGGTCACCAGTTCACCCTCCTCATCCACCATGAACATGCCGGTGATATCCCCCATGGCCTCCGGTGCCAGGGCATCGGGCTCCTCGAACACAAACAGGGCCTGACCGGTGCGGCCATCGCGGGAGCGGGTGAGTCGGATATCGGGCACCACCGGTTCGTCCACACCCCTGAAAAACTGGATGGAGGCAGCCATGGCACCCTGGTAAAGCCGGATCCTAGGCAGCCTCCGGCGCCCCGCCAGCGGATCCGCCTGACATAGTGGGCCCTGCTGGCTGCCTCCCAGGCTGGGTTTTCGATGCTTTCCGGTGTTCCGGCCGCCTCCAACCTCCGCTCCGGTGCCGAGGGCGGCGCCGATCAGCTTCTCGCCCGCTTCCTCGACGCGTCGGCGCGCCTGCGTCGCGCTCTATTGCCCGAAATTCTGAGGCGGCGCTCGGAGCTGGTACCCCTGATTCCCGGGCGCCTCAGCACCTTGGACGCCGACAGCGACGACTGGGCGGCCGGCCTGCTGATTCAGCTGGTGGTGACGGGCGACGACAGTCCCGCCGCCACTGACCTGCTGGCCCGCTACCCCGAGGGCTGGCTCAACGCCTCCAGCGCCGCTGGACTCGACTACGGGCCCTTACAACGCCAGTTGATGGCGGCCGCGTTTGAAGAGGCCGATCGGCTCACGAGCGAAGCCTTGCGGCAGTTGGCCGGTGCTGGGGCGGTGCAGCGCGGCTATGTGTATTACAGCGAGGTGGCCACGATGCCCGGCCTCGACCTGGAGAGCCTCGACCGCCTCTGGGTGTGCTATTCCCGCGGGCGCTTCGGTTTCTCGGTACAGGGGCGCCTACTACAGGCCTGTGGTGGGCGCTGGGATCGGCTCTGGCCGCGCATCGGCTGGAAAGCTGCTGGGGTCTGGACCCGCTACCCCGGCTCGTTCACCTGGTCGCATGAGGCGCCAGAAGGACATCTTCCCCTTGTGAATCAGTTGCGGGGGGTACGCCTGATGGATGCTCTGCTGCATCATCCGGCGCTCAGCAGGCGCACGAACGCTGGTCAAAGGCCACCCGCGCGTTAGCGTCACAGAAACGACGCCGGGCAGATCCGCACCGATGACGCTGCGCTGGGCCGATTTCATCTGGGCCGACTTCGTCACCCCGTCGACGCTGCATCTGACCCCGCTGGTGGATCTCTTGCTGGAGCCGGCCGGACAGGCCCCGTTGCGCTTGGAACTGGCGCTGGGGCTGCAGGAGGCACTCGTGAACGCCGTTCGCCATGGCAATGGCTGCGATCCAGCGAAATGCTTGCGGATTCGCCGGATCCTCACCCCACGCTGGCTGATCTGGCAGGTGCAAGACGAAGGTCCTGGCGTGGCACCCAACCGCCGCTGCCGTCACCTGCCCGACTGCGAAGCCAGCCCCAACGGCCGAGGTCTTTTTCTGATTCATCACTGTTTCGATGATGTGCGCTGGAGCGCACGGGGCAACCGTCTGCAGTTGGCGGTGCGACGCGGTCGCCTTAGCGCCCGTGGCTGGGGCAGCCCGGATCGCTGATGTCGGCCCGCAGCCAGGCGAGGGCATGCTCCAGTAGCGCCACGGCGTCCAGCCGGGCGGCCGTGGGCGTGCTCTGGGCTGGATGATCGGCGGCCAGCAGCTGCACCAGGGCTGCCGCGATCTGTTCGGCAGCCCGGCGTGGACGCTGACGTTTGAGGCGATGCCAATCGCGCTCTGCGATGGCCAACTGGCGTTGCAGGGCCGTGGCCGTGGCAAGAGCTTCGGCAGGCCAGCTGTCGGCCGGAGTGGTGGGCGCGGAATCCGCGATCATGGGATTAGTGGACAAAGGGAAGGGTGAGGAGCATCCTGGCGCCATGAGGCGACAACGGCCGCTGCGACTGCTGCATCACCTGGCGGTGCCCCTGGCTTTGTCGGCCCGGGCCATGCCATCCGATGATCAGCCATGGCCGGCATCTCTGCGTCGCCGCCGCCAGCGGCTGGCCCTGGCGCAGCGGTTGCTGGATCCACTGCCAGACGCCCTCAAGGCTCCACTCACGGGCGACGGACCGTTGTGGCAGGCGTTGCGCTGGGGCACACCAGCCCTGCTGCTCGGCTGGTGGCTAGGCCGCTAGGCCGGGCGACGGGCGCTCCATACCCGGGTCATGAAGTGAGACACGGCAGGGCCCGGCACAAAGCCTGCTGCCTTCAGCCGGGCGGGAATGTCTTCACGGATGTAGCTGGGGTAGTAAGGCTCATGGAAGATGCGACTGAAGTTGCGCATGGCCACCGCAAAATCAGGCGAATCGGCCAGCTGCACCGAATCGGCCATCACCAGCACACCACCGGGTTCGAGCACACGAAATGCCTCGGCCAACACATTCAGCCGCGCCTCAGGAGGCAATTCATGCAGCAGAAACACGCAGGTGATCGCCTGAAGGCTTTGATCCGCAAAGGGCAGAGTCTCGCCGTTGCCCTGCACCAACTGGGGCAACTCGCCGGGAAGCTGACTCAACCAGCGGTTGGCCTGGCGGAGGTAGGCGGCGGAAAGGTCAAGACCGATCAGCTGGGCCTGGGGCAGGGCACCGCGAAGCTGCCGCAGGGTCCTTCCGGTGCCACAGGCCAGATCCAGCACCCGCAAGGAGGCGGCAGGGCGATCAGCAAAGGCCGCCAGGCCATCAAGCAAGGGTCGAATGACCCGCCGGCGCATCGGATCGGCGGTGCCGTTGAACAGGATTTCCACCTGCAGGTCATAGAGAGCGGCTGAGTGATCGCTCAGATAGCCATCTGTTTGATGATGAAAATTCTGGAGGTAGTACTCCGGGTAGGTACCCTGGTCGCTGTCACGCGGCAGATCGCGCACCTGGCGCCGCTGTCGCCGGGCCCAGGTGGCGGGCATGTCGAGCCACACCAAGGGATAGCGAGCCGCCCAATCGAGCCAGGGGGCGTCGAACAGGAGGGAGGCGGGATAGAGACCCTGCTCGGCTTCACTCCAGTCCAGATCAAGCAGGCGGTCCATGGCCTGGCGAAGTCCCTGCAACTGCTGCTCGGAGAGAGGCTCGGTGGGAGCCACGCTGTCGGGGGCCACCGCACGCATCAGCCGGTTGCTGGCCTCCTTATGCACCAAACCCATCAGGCTCTTGCCCTGCTGAAGGGTGCGATAGGCCAGCTGAGCGAGGGGGTCGGCCATCGGTAGGGCAGCGCGCGATCGGATGGGCCCTATTCCAACAGGTTTGGCAGCTCTTTGAAGACCCGTGAAGCAAGCCAGGTTTGAGTAGCAACCGCTACAGACTGAATGGAGCAACCCAGCCTGGGAGGGAACCATGACAGACATGCACAAGCCAACGGGGCCCGCCGCACCCGAATTTCTGGCCTGGGCCAACGAACACCAGCGCCAGCGGCGGCGTCACAATGCCGTTCTGGCCCAGATCACCGAACATCCCGACCCCCACAGTGACAAGGAGACCATGGCGCAACAGCAGGCCTGGGCACGACTCCGCCAGCACGACCGCCGCCTGAAAGACAGCTCCATGGCGCAGATTCGCCACCACAGCCATGGTGATCAGACCCAATGAACAACACACCACATTGGCCTCTCCAAGTAGTGAAGCCTGTGGACCCTCAGGAACTCCTGATGCCGGTGGCAGGGTTTGCACTTTGGTGATCACCTCTGCTGTAGCCACGTTCAACGCGGTTTGCGGTGTGGTTGTGCCACGACGCCTGTCGTCGTAGATGCAGCCTTCACCACAGCCCAGGCCCATGGGCAGCAGGAGCTGCGTGCGGACGAGAGCGTGGATTGGGCGGACGCCGTTACCGGCCAACGATGTTGCGACCCATCGCGACAAAGAACGGATCGGTGAGGCGATGGAAAATTTGCGCCGGCAAGGCTGGGCATCGCCTTGATCATAAATGTCATAGCAGTACATCCTTAGACCGGCACATGTCTTGCTGGAGTTGGGTCTCAAGCTTGATCCGTACCGGCGCACCCAACGACACAGGCTGGATCATGGCGTGCCTGGATTGGAAAGGATCCCACAGTAGGGATTGCACCAGGACAGCTTTTCTGCTCTCCAATCAACGCATGAACGGACTAGCACTGGGGCTGGCTTGACACCGGGCACAGGGGAAATCGTAGTATTAAGGGCATTCTTAAGTCAACACGCAAATGATCCGAACGTTGCTGGATATATACTCGACGATTTTTGCCAGAAAGAGCCTGGCTAGATTTAATCGCTTTATGTTCTTGCTGGGGGCTCGCGGCCTGGGCATTCTCAACTGCAGAACACCCTATTTAAGCGGGGAAGAACCGTTTCTGAAAAAAGCTCTAGAGCCCTATGACTCCACCGATTTTGCTGTTTTAGACGTGGGGGCTAATCAAGGACAGTTCGCACGCTATGTTTTATCTGCTTCGTCATCCATTAAAGTCATATCCTTTGAGCCAAATCCGGCGGCGGCCACAAAACTAAGCCTACGTATTCCTGAATTCATGGATCGCCACAGGCTAATCCCCAAGGGAGCAAGCAGCCAACCTGGTCAGGCGACGATTTTTGATTATGGCGAATCTCAGGGAAGCGGCCATGCCACAATGTATAGCGATGTGCTAACTTCACTGCGCCAATCGGAGGCGATTGAGACAATCTCAATAGAGCTTACAACCGTCGATCTAGAAGTAGAGACAATTAGCGAGAAGATTTGCCTCCTTAAAATTGATACGGAAGGACATGAAAGAGAAGTACTGCTGGGGTCGCAAGGATTACTTCAACATGCCCCACCTCCCATAATTCTTGTAGAGTTCAACGAAATGAATGCCGTGAGTGGCACTCATTTTTATGAGTTGTTACGCCTTCTTGGCGATCAGTACCAAGTCCACAGGGTTCTTCCCGGAGGAAATTTGCTGCCCCTGGAAAATCAGAACCCTTTGTATACCGAAATTTACGCCTATCAGAATCTCGTATTTCTTAGACGGTAGAAAGGAAATAAGCATCGGTTCAGGTTCGCTGCCCAAACCAATAAAAAACCCTCCCAGCAGCGGGAGGGTTTATCATGCCGAATCACCCGATCAGGCGTCGTAGTACATCACAAACTCATGGGGGTGTGGACGCTGACGGAGCTGTTGCACCTCCTCGTATTTCAGAGCAATCCAGTTGTTGATGAAATCCTCGGTGAACACCCCACCCGCCAGCAGATAGTCCTTATCGGCATCGAGGGCTTCCAGCGCACCGTTGAGAGAGGCCGGCACCGTGGAGATCTTGGCAAGCTCCTCAGCTGAAAGCTCAAAGAGATCCACGTCGGTACCGTTGCCAGGATCGATCTGGTTGCGAATGCCGTCGATACCGGCCATCAGCATGGCGGCGAAACCCAGATAGGGATTGGAGAGGGCGTCGCCCGAGCGGAACTCGAGCCGCTTGGCCTTTGGATTGGGACCGGTCAAGGGAATCCGAACTGCCGCGGAACGGTTGCCCTGGGAGTAAACGAGATTGACAGGGGCTTCAAAACCCGGCACCAGTCGCTTGTAGCTGTTCGTCGTGGGGTTTGTGAAGGCCAGGAAACTGGGAGCATGCCTCAGCAAGCCGCCGATGTACCAGCGGGCCGTCTGGGAAAGATTGGCGTAGGTACCCTCGCCGAAAAACAGGGGATGCCCATCTTTCCAAAGACTCTGGTGGACGTGCATCCCACTGCCGTTGTCAGAAAACACCGGCTTGGGCATAAAGGTAGCTGTTTTTCCGTATTTACGAGCCACGTTACGAACCACATATTTATAGATCATCACATTATCCGCAGCGCTAATCAGCTCAGCGAATTTCATGCCGAGCTCATGCTGGGCTGTTGCTACCTCGTGGTGGTGCTTTTCAATCGGCACACCCAGAGCACCCATGGTGAGGATCATTTCCGATCGCATGTCCTGCAAGGTGTCGTTGGGAGCAACTGGGAAGTAGCCCTCCTTCAACTGAATCTTGTAGGCGAGATTGCCACCCTCTTCAACCCGGTTGGTGTTCCAGGGTGCTTCCACTGAATCCACCAGGTAGGAGCATCCACCAGGGCCCGAGGTGTAGCGCACGTCATCGAAGACGAAAAACTCGGGCTCGGGTCCGAAGTAAGCCGTATCGGCCAAGCCCGTGCTGGCGAGGTACTGGATGGCCTTCTGGGCCAGAGCGCGGGGGCAACGGCCGTAGGGCTGGCCACTGCGTGGATCCTGAATCGAGCAGATCAGACTGAGGGTCTTGTGGCTGTAGAAGGGATCGATCCAGGCCGTGCCCGGATCGGGCACCATCGCCATATCTGACTCATTGATGGCCTTCCAGCCGCGAATCGATGAGCCATCAAAGGCGACGCCGTCGCTGAAAGCATCAGCGTCGATCAGATCGGCGCACACCGTGAGGTGCTGCCATTTGCCGTGCAGATCAACAAACTTGAGATCGATCAGCTCGATCCCTTCGTCTTTGATCATGCTCAGGATGTCCTGGGCGGTTTGGGCCATCGCGGTCGGAAGACGCAAAGAGAACAACGCGGCAGGCCCAGCTAGGGGCTGGAGCCGCCACGGCCGGACCGTACGGATCGCCCGAGCCTCACTTTGTATCAAGCGCCACCAAAGCCTGCGGTAAGACCGGCCGGGCGGTGCCGTAACCGTTTCTGTCAGATTGACCAGATCAGGGCCGTGATCAGGGTTCAGACCGCCTGTGAGTGCTACGTTCCGCACCAGGTGCGTTGAGTCCGCCAAACCCATGCGCGATGCCATCACCGGTCTGATCGGGCGTTACGACAGCCTCGGCCGCTATCTCGATCGAGCGGCCATCGATCGCATCGATGCCTACTACGCCGGGGCTGGCCTCAGGCTGGCTGCGGTGGAGCTGATCAACGCAGAAGCAACAACCATCGTTCGCGAGGCTTCTCAGCGTCTCTGGCTCGACGATCCGGAGCTGATCCTTCCCGGAGGCAACGCCTACACCACCCGCCGGCTTGCCGCTTGCCTGCGAGATCTGGACTATTTCCTGCGCTACGCCAGCTACGCCCTGCTCGCCGACGACACCACGATGCTCGATGAGCGGGTGCTCAACGGTCTCGACGACACCTACAAGAGCCTTGGTGTTCCCACAGGCCCCACCGTGCGGGGCATCGCCCTGCTCGCCGACGTGCTCATCGAACTGCTCGCCGATCGGACCAGCGTCGATCGATCCAGCCTCGATGCGTTGGTGCGCCCGCCCTTCGAGCATCTCTGCCGCGGACTGGCCTCCAGCAACGTTCGCGCCCGTTGATCACCAGCGGGTAGTCTCACCCCCACGCTCCCCCGCCCCACTCCCAGGCCTTGCCCCATTCGTCGCAGCCTCCGATCAGCCAGGCCCATCGCCTATCCCTGGCGCCGATCGCCACCCCCAGCCGTCTTCTGCTTGGGCCAGGCCCCTCCAACGCCCATCCCACCGTGCTGGCCGCGCTCGCCCGCACCCCGATCGGCCATCTCGATCCCCTCTACATCGAACTGATGGGTGAGGTTCAGGAGCTGCTTCGCTACGTCTGGCAGACCGACAATCGCCTCACCCTGCCCATGAGCGGCACAGGCAGCGCCGCCATGGAAGCCACGCTGGCCAATGTGGTGGAGCCCGGCGACAAGGTGCTGGTAGCCGTGAAGGGCTACTTCGGTCATCGGCTGGCCGACATGGCCGGGCGGTATCGGGCCGATGTGGTGACCATCGAGCAGCCCTGGGGCGAGGCCTTCAGCCTGGAGCAGATCGAGCAGGCTCTCATCACCCACCAACCAGCCCTGCTGGCGATGGTGCATGCCGAAACCTCCACCGGTGTTTGCCAACCCATGGACGGCATTGGTGAACTCTGCCGCCGCCATCACTGCCTGCTCCTTCTGGATACCGTTACCTCGCTGGGTGCGGTGCCGCTCTACATCGATGCCTGGGGCGTGGATCTGGCCTACAGCTGCAGTCAAAAGGGGCTCAGCTGCCCCCCCGGTCTCGGTCCCTTCACCATGGGCCCGCGGGCCCAGGCCAAGCTTGAAGCCCGATCGGGCAAGGTGCCCAACTGGTATCTCGACGTTTCGCTTCTCACCCGCTACTGGGGCAGCGACCGCACGTATCACCATACGGCGCCTGTGAACATGAATTTCGGCATGCGTGAAGCGCTGCGACTTCTGGCCGAAGAGGGTATCGACAACGCCTGGGCACGACACCGCCAGAATGCCGAGCGCCTCTGGGCGGGCCTTGAGCGGCTGGGCCTCGAACTCCACGTGCGGGAAGAGCTGAGACTTCCTACCCTCACCACCGTGCGCATCCCTGAAGGCATCGATGGCAAGGCCTTCGCCTTGCATCTGCTCAATACGCACGGGATCGAAATCGGCGGTGGCCTCGGCGCCCTCGCCGGCCAGGTGTGGCGCATCGGACTGATGGGCTTCAACAGCACCCCCGACAACGTTGACCGCCTGCTCAACCTGCTGGAGACCGAGCTTCCCGCCTTCCGTACGGGTGCTCCCTCCCTCGTATCAGCTGCCTGACCGGCGGCGGCGAAACCATTGCTCCAGCTGCAGCCGAGCTGGCTCGGCCAGCACTCCGCCCACCACCCGCAGGCTGTGGTGGGCACTGGGATGGCTGGCCAGATCGAGGCTGCCGCCCAATCCCCCTCGCTTGGGATCGCTCGTGCCGTAGATCACCGTGCCCACCCTGGCCTGAATCGCGGCACCGGCACACATCGGGCAGGGCTCCAGGGTGACCAGCAAACGGCAATCCTTGAAGCGCCAATCGCCCCGCAGGCGCGCGGCTTGCCCCAACGCCACCAGCTCGGCGTGGCCCAGAGGATCCTGATGGTGGTGGCGGCGGTTGCTTCCCCAGCCCAGGGCCCGGCCGCGGCCATCCAGAAGCACCGCGGCCACCGGAACCTCCCCCCGCTCGCCGCAGCGTTCGGCGAGCCGCAGCAAGCGCTCCATCCACCACTCGGCACTGGCGCCGGCCCCCCAGTCATCCACGTCCATCAGCCTCGCAGCCCCGCTCCCCCTCCAACCCTGTCACGGGTCAGGTGCAGAATGCACCCGACCGCTTCCAGATCGTTCCGTTCGCACGCCGTTGGCCAGCGCCTCTCCTGCCCAGCGGTGCACACCGCCCCCCAGCCCCAGCAGCAGCCCCTTCCCCGATCCCGGGTGCGTGGATCCGGCCCTCGAAGCGCTGTTGCATCAAGCGGCCGACCTGCTCTGCCGCTGGCTCGGCAGCGCCGGCCAGCGGCCCCCGCTGCCGGGGTTGAGCATGCTGCCCGCGGTGGAACCCGAGCGGCAAGGGCTCGGTGCTGATCGCTTGCTCGCCGATCTGCAGCTTGTGATGGACGGGGCCTTCAACCCCAGCCATCCCGGCGCCCTCGCCCATCTCGATCCACCGGCACTGCCGGCGTCCATCGCTGCCGAACTGATCTGCGCCGGCCTGAACAACAATCTGTTGGCTGAAGAGCTATCACCCAGTCTCAGCCGACTGGAGCGCAGCCTGTGCGCCTGGCTGGCCGCCGAGCTCGGGCTGCCGCCGGGGGCTGGAGGAGTGGCCGCCAGCGGTGGCAGCCTCAGCAACCTGATGGCACTCGTGACCGCCCGCCGCAGCCGCGGCCTGGGGGAGCGCTCCGATGCCGTCGTGCTCTGCAGCGACGACGCCCATGTGTCGTTGATCAAGGCCATGGCCGTTATGGGCCTGCCGGCAACGGCGCTGCAGCGGCTGCCGGTGAACGAGCAGGGTGGCCTGCAGGTGGAGGCGCTCACCGCTCGACTCAACGCTCTCGAGCGCCAGCGGGTGCCGGTGATCGCCGTCGTGGCCACCGCCGGCACCACGGTGCGCGGTGCCATCGATCCCCTGGCGGCCATCGCCGAGGTCTGCCAGCGCCACGGCCAGTGGTTGCACGTGGATGGGGCCATCGGGGCGGTGTTTGCCCTGGCACCGCAACGGGCCGCAGCGCTGGCGGGGCTTGGGGCCGCGGATTCGGTCACCGTGAACCCGCAGAAGCTTCTGGGCATCACGAAAACCTCCTCCCTCCTCCTGCTCGCCGATCCCCGCACCCTCAGCCAGAGCTTTGCCACCGGCCTGCCGTACATGGAACCCAGTTGGGGGGGAGGCCATGGCGGCGAGGCGGGCCTGCAGGGGAGCCGACCGGCGGAAATTCTCAAGCTCTGGCTGGGCCTGCGCCAACTTGGTCTCAACGGCATCCAGCACCTGGTGGAGGCAGCCCTGCACCGCGCCCGTCAACTCCAAAGCCTTCTCGCTGCCGACGAGCGCCTGCTGGTGCGCGGCGGTCCGCTCCATCTGCTGGCCTTCCGCCCCCACGGCTGTGAAGGCCCAAACGCCGCCCGGTGGAGCGCGGCCACCCGCCAGGCACTGCTGGCTGAACAGCTGATGCTCTCGCGGCCGCTGTACCAGGGAAGTCACCATCTCAAGGCCGTACTGGGCAATCCCTACACACGGGGCTGTGATCTGGAGCGGCTGGCCGAGATCGTGCACGGCCAGCTGTCCAACCCATGAGCCCCTCCCCCCCGCCACCACCGCAACCGCCGGCCGAGCGCCGCGGCCGCTGGGTGGCGATCATCACCGGCGCCCTCTCGATCCTGATCGGCGTGGCCTACCTGGCCCTGATCACGGTTCTCGACAGTCGCGGTCCGCTGCAGCCTCCCCCGCCGGAGGCCCTCGGCGGCGCCCCGGCACCCCAGGTGGCAGCTCCCGGTCGGGCTGGCGGCTCAGCGGTTCCACCACGCGATGCAGGGCCGCCTCCAGGAAGCGCTGCAGAGCACCATCCCGCCGGTTGAGATCGTACTGCTGCTGCAACACCCGGGCGGCTCCGCCATCCCCCCAATCCTGGTCTTGCTGGAAATAGGTGATGAAGCTCAGGCCCGCAACCCGGGTGAGCCAGGCCGTGGTCACCGCCTGAAGGGCTCGCCCTACCAGCAGGCTGGGCAAACTCACGCTCAAGGCAGTGCTGAGCAGGCTCACCCCTCCCTTCACCAACCCGAGGGCCGCCAGGGTGCGACCCACCGAAAGCGCCAGATCACGGGCCGTGGCCTTGGTCAGCTCCACACCGTGCACCCGGCCCAGCTCCATCACCATCTGACTGTTCACGGCAGCGGTGGCCAGCAGATCCACCCCCGGCAGGGGGGTGAGCGCCACCGCGCCGGCCGCGATCCAGCCATAGCGCTCCACGATCCGTTCACCATCACGGCGCCGCTGCTGGGCGAGCAGGTCGCGGCCGCTCTCACCCAGCCGACGGCTCTGGAGCAGCAGATTGTCGGCGATCAGCTCCTCACCATCGGCGCGCAGCACAGCCGCGATGCGCTGCAGCAGGGCTCCCACCTCGGGGGAGGGTTGATGGGGGCGACCGCCTGGCAGAGGCACGCTCTGGGGTGAGGCGCTGGCCGGCAGCACATCCTCCGGCGCCAGACGGTCGCCGCAACGCCGGCGCAACAGACTCAGAAGCCGCCGCTCCTCATCCTCGCCCCGCAGATCACACTTGTTGAGCACCAACAACAGCCGTTTCCCCATGCCCGCCAGGGCATCGAACACCGCCCCCTCGCTCTGGCGCAGATCGCCATCCACCACCATCAGCAGCAGATCAGCCCGGGCAGCCTGTTGGCGTGCCAGCCGTTCCCGCTCACGGCCATCAACACCGGCCTCGAGGATGCCGGGGGTGTCTTCCAGAATCACGGCCCGCGGTAGACCGCTGAGGCGCAGACGGTAGGCCTGGGAGCTGCGGGTGGAGCCCATCGCCGCCCCCACCTCCCCCACCAGCTCCCCCAACAGAGCGCGGATCAGGGATGTTTTGCCCACCGATCCGCCCCCGAACATCACGATGCGCAGATCACCCCGTTCGAGTTCGGCCGCCATGCGTTGCCGTTCCTGTCGCAGGGCTTCGCGTTCCACCGCATCCCGCAGTCGCTCCAGAGTTTGATCGATGGATTCCAACTGGCGACGGGCGGCCTCGCGGCGGCTGCCGGCCAGGGGAGGAGGAGCGGCAGAGCGGGCCCGGCCGCCGCGCCGAGCGCGCAGCCACGGCCCACCCAGCTGCACGGCGGCCAAAGCCACCGCCAGCAGGGCGAGCAGCAGCAACGGCCCCACCAGAGCGGGCGGCAACCAGTAGCTCAGCTGCCAGAGAAGCTGGTTGAGCGCCTGCAGCAGGAGGCCCACCACCAGGGCAGCCGCCAGGAGAAGCGACAGCCAGAGCCAGAGGCGGGGCGGGAGCTTCATCGCTGAGGCCTGCTCATCGGGCCCGGGGGATCGTGCTCAGGATCTCACCCCAGAGGGAGGCGGCGAGCGCACTGCCAGCGCCGGTGGGGCTGTTGTCGTCGTTGCCCAGCCAGATGCCCACCACCAGATGGCGGCTCGGTTCCATTCCCACGAACAGGAGATCGCGGCCCCGGTTGGTGGTGCCGGTTTTGCCCCCTTCTCGGCCGCCGAGCCAGGCGGCGGTGCCGGTGCCGCCCCGCACCACCGCCTGCAGCATGCTTTGCAGAGAGCGGGCGGTGGCACTGGCCATCACCCTGCGGCCGGGGATCACCGCAGCCCGATCGCCGCCACCGCGGCCGCAACGACCTTCTTTGGGTGACTGATCCTGAGGGGTGTCGGGGCAGACTTCAGCGTCGGTCACCCGGCGGATGGTGGTGGGGGGGTTCCAGACACCATCGTTGGCCACCGCGGCATAAGCGGCTGTGAGCTCCAGCAGGGTGACCTCGCTCTGGCCCAGCACCAAACCCGGTACCGGCTGCAGGGGGCTGGCGATACCCAGATCGCGGGCTTTTTGAATTACGGCATCGAGACCGATCCGCTCCGCCAGCCGCAGGGCCGCCGTGTTGCTACTCACGGCGAGGGCCTGACTGAGGCTGAGGCTGCCGCCGCAACCGCTGGCGAACTGCTGGCCCTGCCACTGAAAGGGCCCACAGTTGAGGCGGTCGCCTGGCTGATGCCCCCGCTCCAGGGCCGCCGCGTAGGTCATCAGCTTGAAGGTGCTGCCCGGCTGGCGCTGGGCCATGGTGGCGCGGTTGAACTGGCTCTGGCGGTAGTCACGACCGCCGGCGATCGCCACGATGCCGCCGCTGCGGCTGTCGAGCACCACCACCGCCCCCTGGCCCACAGCCAGGGCAGCGCTGGCCTCGAGGCGTTGGCGCAGCAGCCGTTCCACGGTGGCCTGAATCACCGGATCCAGGTGGGTATCGATCAGAAAGTTGCCTTCAGCCGCCACGTCGCCTCCCACCAGGGAGGCCAGATCACGCCGCACCTGATCGCTGTAGTACGGCACCGTGCGGCCCTGGCTGGCGCGACAGGCGGTGCTTGCCAGGCGAACGGGACGGCGGCGAGCAGCCCTGGCCTCATCGGCAGTAAGGCGACCGGAATCGACCATCTTGGCCAGCACCCGGTTGCGTGCCTCGAGGGCCGCCTGGGGGTTGAGACAGGGGTCGTAGCCGTTGGGGGAGGGAAGCAGGCCCACCAGCAGGGCGGCCTGCTCCAGATCAAGGTCGCGGGCCGAACGGCCGAAGTAACGGCGGGCAGCATCCTCAAACCCCCACCCCACCCCCAGATACACCCGGTTGAGGTAACTGAGCAGCAGATCGCGCTTGCTGAAGCGCGCCTCCAGCTGGAGGGCCACCAGCAGTTCCCGCCATTTGCGCTCGAGGGTTTCGCCTTCACCCACCTGCTCGGGATACAGGCTGCGGGCCAACTGCTGGGTGAGGGTGGAACCGCCCTCCAGCACACGGCCGCCGAGCAGATTGGTGAGCAAGGCGCGGGTGGTGCCGATCGGGTCGACCCCCGGATGCCACCAGAAACGGCTGTCTTCGCTGGCGAGCAGAGCCTGGATCAGCACCCGGGGATAGTCGTTGAGGCCGGCCAGTTCGCGATGCTGGCGGCCTTCGGCGGTGACCACCGGCCGGCTGCGGGCGTCGTAGAGCACCAGGGGGCCGCGCACGGTGGCGAGGCTGCCGCGGATGGGCACCGTGAGCAGGCCGAGAGCGAGCAGCAGAAGCCCACCACCAGCCATGCTCAACAGGCTGAGCAACAGGAGCCGTTGCAGGGCTCTGGAGCGCGACGGCGGGCGTCGCTGCCACACCAGCTCCGGCACACCGGCCTGCTGGGGGGGGGCCAGACGCACGGCATCGCCGTCGTGGAGCAGGAGTTGTTGCACCCGGCGCCCACGCCACCAGAGGCCATTGGTGGAGCCGTCATCGCCGAGCACCCAGAGGCGGCCACGGCGTTCGAGCAGCCCATGGCGGCGGCTCACGGCTGGATGGTCAAACTGCAGAGGTCCGCTGGCATCCCGGCCGATCGCGTAACGACCGGGCGGCAGGTCGATCGAGCGGGTTGATTGGCCGGCCTGGTGTATGAGCAAGCGCCACTGGGCTGGTTGGCGCAGGTCGTGCCACTGGCGCCGCAGGCGTTGGCCCCAGCGTTCAATCATGGGACGAAGCAGCAGGGCGATCCAGCAGCAGATCCCACAGGAAGGCGACCACCGCCAGGTTGATCGCCACATCGGCAAGGTTGAACACAGGGAATGACACCGGCACCAGGGCCAGGAAATCCACCACCGCCCCCACGCGCCAGCGATCGAGGCCGTTGCCAGCCGCCCCCCCCAGCAGCAACCCATAGGCCAGGGCCTGGCTGAGGCGTTGCGGAGGCCGGGCGATCAGAGACACGATTAGCAGAGCGCTCACCGCGGCACTCACCAGCGCCAGCAGGTTGGTGGAGCGGCTCAGCAGGCTGAAGGCGGCCCCGGTGTTGTACACCAGGCGCAAATCCAGCAAGCCGGGCACCACCACCACCGACCGTCCCTCAACAAGGTGGCCCAGCACCCAATGCTTGCTGTACTGGTCGAGCAGGAGAGAACCCAAGGCCGCGGCCCAGGCGATGGCGGGCGCGGCGGCGGCACGGCGCCGCCGTGGGGTTGGCCGGCTCACGATTCCACCAGCAGCAGACGGCGGAGCAACAGGGCCAGAGCCGCCACCGCGCAGCAGGCGATCAGCTGGGGGATCAGGGCAGCGCTGTAGCTGAGCAGCAGCGGCAGCCATGGGGTCGACCAGCGACCCAGCGCAGCGCCGAGCAGCAGGTTCACGAGCCCGCAGGCGTGCATCACAAGCAGACCGAGACCGGCGGCACCGGCGAGGGCCAAAGGATCATTCATGCCTCCCTGGCGGGCCAGGCGGCCACTCAGCCAGGCCGCCGGCACAAAACCCGCCAGGTAGCCAAATCCGGGATCAAACAGATAAGCGACACCGCCGCCATCGTGAAAGATCGGCATCTGAAACAAACCCACGCTCAGATAAGCCACCGTGGCCAGCAGGGCGCTGCGGGGGCCGCAGACGAGGGCGGTGAGAAGCATGGCCGGCACCTGCAGGGTGATGCCGAGCGGGCGAAGCAGCACGCTGCCGCCATCCGGGATCGGCAGATAGGCAGGCACCAGCCCGCCAACGAGGATGAGGAGCAGACCGGCAACAGCGCCGCTCCAAGTGGCAAGGGCCCGCACGGCACAGCAAAGACTGGGGCCATCCTGCTGCAGCTAGCTTCCGATGAGAAGGGAGGGAGATCCGTCTGCGATGACCACAACCCCAGAGCAGGAGTCCACCGACCACACCACGGCCATTGGCAACCAGCCGTTCCGCGTCGGCGATGGCGTGCAACTGCGCGGTCAGCGCCGTTACCTGAAGAGCGCCGATCCGATGCCGATGCTCCGCCCCCCCGATCTGGTGCAACCGGAAGAGGAGGGGCGCGTTGTGGAGCTGCGGGCCGGCGATCAGCTGGCGGTTCGCTTCCGGCGTGGCACGTTTCTGCTGATGGCTTCCGAGCTCAGCCCTGCGACCAGTGGGCCGCCGCCTGACTCAGGGCTTCAGCCGGGCCCACCAGGCTGAGGCTCGGCCGGCGGAGCCATCGCCCTGCAACGGCCCTCAGGTGCTCAGCATCCAGGTCGGCGGCCCGCTCCAGACAGCGGTCGAGATGATCAGGCGGGAGACCATGACTGAGCAGCAGCGCCTGCCGTTCCGCGATCTGACCGCAGGTCTGACGACCGAGTGCATCCTGGCCGCGCAGCTTGGCCAGGGCCAGCTCCCGTTCGGCAGCGGTGAGGGGCACCTCCGCCAACCGTCGCCATTCGGCCAGCAGGCAGGCAGCGGCTTCGCCCGCCCTGTCGGCGGAGGTAGAGAGATGCACCACGAACGGGGCTGCGCCGCATCGGGCCGGCAGGTGCACACCAACGTCGTAAGCCAGCCCACGCTGCTCCCGCATCTCCTGAAAAAGCCGGCACGACATGCCCTGACCCAGATGCGCCTGCAGAAGCCGCAGAGCCAGAGCGTCGTCATGACCGAGGGGCACGGTGGCCGCTCCGAGCATCAGCACCACCTGTTCGGTGTCCTGTTCCAGGGCGGTGAGATCGCTGCCGCACGGCGCCGGATCCCCTCCCGCGCACGCTGTGGGAGGGCGGGTGGTCCAACCGTGGGCGTGGAGCTCGCCCTCCAGCCAGTCGCTGGCTGCAGCCGGACTGTCACCGCAGAGCACCAGCACGGCCCCACGCTGGCCAAGGCTGTCGAGCAATGGCAGGAGATCGGGCCGGCCCAGGGTTGCCAGTTCATCCACCACCCCCAGGGGATCGTGGCCGTAGGGCCCGCTGCCGTAGAGCAGCTGGCGCAGAGCGTCGTAGGCCAACTGAAAGGGATCTTCCCGTTGACGCTGCAGGGTCTGCAGGTTGAGCTGCCGCTCCAACGCCACCTGATCCTCCTGCAGCCGCGGGGCACGCACCATGCGGATGAGCAGGGGCAGCAGGGTGGGGGCATCGTCACGGGCGCATTTCAAGGAGAGGGTGAGGCTGTCTTCGCCAGCATCAACGCGCAGAGCAGCACCAGCTCCTTCCACCAGGTCGGCGAGCTTCTCCGGGCCAAGATCACCGCAGCCGCGTGTCATCACTCCCGCCAGGAGCTGGGCGGCACCGCGGCCACCGGGCTTGTCGGTACCGCTGCCGCCTGGAATCACGAGTCGCGCCGCCAGGATCGCCGGGCCTTCACGCGCGATCGTGTGGAGGGGCAAGCCACCGCTGAGGCTGACCATCGTGCTCATGCCGGCACCGCCTCGAGCACACAGGCCCGGGCTGGATCGAGCCGGGGCAGGATCTCGGCCTGCAATCGGCCGGGGCTCCAGGCTTGCAGCTGTCGGAGGGGCTGCTCCAACGGATGCCGCCGGCCCCACAGCAGGTTGCTGCCCAGCAGGCCCGCCACCCCTCCGGCGGCCTCCAGGCCGAAGCGATAGGCATTGCTCACCAACCGACCCGCACGCTGCCATTCCTCCTCATCGGGGAGGTGATCGAGCAGCCGTTGCCATTCCTCTGCGATGGCGGCGCGCACGGCCGGCAGATCGTGCTCATCGCACACCGCCTCGAGCAGCACCAGGCTGCCGCCCTCCAGAACGTGGAGATCGAGATCGATGCTCTCCACGATCTGGAGCTGTTCGCGCAGGCGATCCACCAGGCGGCTGCGGCGGCCTTCAGCCAGCAGGGTGGTGGCCAGATCAGCCCCCATCACCCCATCGAGATCAGCCGCCGGCGCCAGGGTCCATGCCATCAAGAGACGGGCCGCCTCCAGCCGCGGCAGGGCCATCCGTTTCTGAGCGGCCTGCATGGTCAGCACCGGTGGCAGCGGTTGGCTGGCCTGAGGGGGCAAGGCCGACAAGGCGCCGCCGCAGACACGGGCCAGGAGATCGGTGTCCTGCAGGGCACCACTGAGAGCCAGCACACAACCGCCACCGCCATAGAGACGGTTGTGAAAAGCGGCCATGGAGTCGGGGGTATGGGCCAGCAGCTCCTGGCGACGCCCCAGGATCGGCAGCCCGTAGGGATGCTGCGGCGCCGCCAGGCTCAGAAGCTCCTGCAGGGCCACCTCCTCGGGCTGGTCTTCACTCTGGGCCAGCTCCTCCAGCACCACCTGACGCTCCATGGCAAAGGCTTCGGCGTCCAGCCGGGGCTGCAGCACCAGATCCAGCAACAGATCGAGGGCCTCAGCGGCGGCAGTGGGCGGAATCAGCACATGAAAATGCACATCATCAAAGCCGGTGGCGGCGTTGCTGCTGCCGCCGAGGGCCTCGATGCGGCGGTCAAACTCTCCAGCGGCCAACCGTCGACTGCCTTTGAACACCATGTGTTCGAGGAAGTGGGCGATGCCGCTCTCCTCGGGCCGTTCAAAGACACTGCCGGCCCTGCACCAGAAATCGAGACACACAAGCGGAGCCTGGGCCAGGGGCAGGCTCACCACGCCATTACCGTTGGCCAGAAGCTCAACATCCGGTGGGGCCAGACCGGGCAACAGGGGGGGCGAAGCCGCCGGCGAAACGATCACGCGGGAGGATGCATGACAGGATCTGCATTCTGCTGGCTACCCACCCATGAGTGCCTCCGCAGGCATTGCCGCCCACGGGATTCATCCGCTCGTTGATGCCCTGGCAAACCGGATCCGCCGCCTGCGCGCCGATCTGCCAGGGCTCGAGCCGCTGACGATCGATGCCGATCTGGAGGCGATCAGCGGCAGCCTCGACGGGGAGGATCTCTTTATTCACAACGAGGTGCATCGCTGCCGGGGCCTGCGCAAACTGCATCTGGAAACGGCACGCCTGGGGGCCGGGCTCCAGATTCTGCACTGCGTGTTCTTTCCCGATCCCCGCTACGACCTGCCGGTCTTCGGAGCCGACATCGTGGCCGGGCGCGGTGTGGTGTCGGCGGCGATCGCCGACCTCTCCCCCCTGGACGCCACGCTCCCAGCCAGCGTGGCTGACCCCTTGGCGGCCAGGATGCGGCGCCCCTTTTCCCAGCCGCGGGAGCTGCCGCCCTGGGGCTCCATCTTTTCGCCCTATGTGCTGTTTGTGCGACCGATGGGAGCGGCGGAGGAGGAGGCCTTCGTGGCTGAAGTGGCCGACATGTTGGCGATCTTTGCCCAGGCGATCCACAGCAGCGAGGCCCAGGAGCCCGATGCTGGGCTTACTGTGGCGCGATGGCAGGCTCAGATCCACTATTGCAAGCAACAGAAACAAAACGACAAAACCCGCCGGGTTCTCGAGAGGGCCTTCAACCCCCAGTGGGCGGACCGCTACATCGACAAGCTTCTGTTCGACGATCCCCCGCCCCCCTGCTGATCGCCCTGGTGGCAGCCGTGGCCGGATCGGCCGTCACCCTGGCGCTGCCTGCCCTGCTGCGGATCGGCCAGCAACCGGCGGCAACTCCGGCCAAGGCGCCTGCCACCACCATTCGGCCGCTGGAAGCGGTGGCGGCCCTCGGGCGGCTTGAACCCGCCGGCGATACCCGCCAGCTGGCGGCTCCCATCACCGGCATCGGCGGCAGCCCGCGGATCACGGCCCTCCTGGTTGCTGAAGGGGATCGGGTCACAGCCGGTCAGTTGCTGGCCAGCTTCGACAACGGGCCGATCGTGCAGGCTGCCCGCGTGCAGGTGCAGGCGCGGATCACCAACCTCATGAGCCGGCTGGAGATCATGGCCCGCGATCTGCAACGCAACCGCTCCCTGGCCGGCCAGGGAGCGATTGCCCGCGCCACGCTCGACCAGATGGAGGGCCGTTACCTGGAGCTACAGGGTCAACTCAACGAAGCCCGCACCGAACTGCTCAAACTCGACGCCGACCGCGTGAACACCGAGCTTCGAGCTCCCTTCAGTGGCACCGTGCTGCGCATCCAGGCGCGCGTGGGCGAACGTCCCGGCGACAACGGCATCATCGAACTGGGGGCCAGCGATCAAATGGAAGGGCTGGTGGAAGTGTATGAATCGGATATCGAACGGGTGCGCCTGGGACAGGCGGTCACTCTCACCAGCGAAAACGGTGGCTTTCGCGGTCAGCTGCGGGGTCGGGTGAGCCGGATCAGTCCTCGGGTGAGCCAGCGCGAGGTGCTCGCCACCGACCCCACCGGTGACGCGGACGCCCGCGTGGTGGAAGTGCGGGTTCGGCTCGATCGCAGCGACGCAACCCGGGTGCGCGAGCGCTCTGGCCTCAAGGTGATCGCCCGCCTGGAACCATGAGCCCTGCGCTGTGGCAGGGGCGCCGCATCCCCCTGGCGTGGTTGATGCTGACCCGACAGCCGGCGCGACTGGCGGTGGCCCTTGCCGGGATTGCCTTCGCCGGCATTCTGATGTTCATGCAGCTCGGCTTCCGCGACGGGCTGTTCGATGCCAGCGTCACGATCCACAAGCTGTTTGACGCCGATCTGGTGTTGATCAGCCCCCGCACGATGAGCTCGATCAGCATGGCGGGCTTCCCCAGGCGACGCTTGGTGCAGGCCCTGGCCGATCCGGCGGTGCGAGGGGTGACGCCGGTGCATTGGAACATGCTGCTCTGGCGCAATCCCGAAACCCGCAGCACCCGCTCAATTCTGGCGATGGGCTTCGAACCGGGCGATCCCCTGCTCACCGACCCCGCCCTGGCGAAGCAGGCCCAGGCGCTCACCCAACAGGGTCGCGTGCTGTTCGATGAACGCTCCCGGCCCGAATTCGGCCCAGTGGCCAGCTGGTTCCGGCAGGGGCGCAGCGTCGAAACCGAAGTGGCTGGCAAACGGGTGCGGGTGGCGGGACTCGTGGCCCTGGGGCCCTCGTTTGGGGCCGACGGCAACATTCTCATGAGCCGGGAAACCTTCCTGCGCCTGCTGCCCAACACGCCACCGGGAAGCATCGAACTGGGCCTGATCCGCCTGCAGCCCGGTGCCGATCCGGCAGCGGTGCTGCAGAGGCTGCAACGCAGTCTTCCCGCTGATGTGCGGGTGCTCAGCAAAGAGGGGTTTGAAAACTTCGAAAAGGACTATTGGCGCAGCAGCACCGCCATCGGCTTCATCTTCACCCTCGGCGCAGGTATGGGATTTGTGGTGGGGTGCGTGATCGTGTATCAGATTCTCTATTCCGATGTCAGTGATCATCTTCCCGAATACGCCACGTTGATGGCCATGGGTTATCCATTGCCGACGCTGCTGGGTGTGGTGGTGCGCGAAGGGCTGCTGCTGGCGATGCTGGGCTATCTGCCTGCCTGGGTGGCCGGACTGGGGCTCTACGAGCTGGTGCGTCGGGGCACGCAGCTGCCGGTGGCGATGGCCACCGAACGATCCCTGATCGTGTTCACGATGATTCTGCTGATGTGTCTGGGTTCGGCGGCGCTGGCGATGCGCAAGCTGGCCGACGCCGATCCGGCGGAGATCTTCTGATGGCCTCCAACTCAGCCGTGGAGTTGACGGCCCTGAGCCATTGGTACGGCAAGGGCGGCATGCGCCGCCAGGTGCTGCAGGAGGTGGAGCTGCAGATCGCCGCCGGCGAGGTTGTTCTGCTCACCGGTCCCTCGGGGTGTGGCAAAACCACCCTGCTCACCCTGGTGGGAGCCCTGCGGCAGGTGCAGAAGGGACATGTCCGGGTGCTGGGCACCGAGCTGACCCGTGCCAGTCGGGCCGAACGCCAACGGCTGCGGCGCCGCATCGGCATGATTTTTCAGGGTCACAATCTGCTGAGCTGCCTCACCGCCGAGCAAAACGTGCAGATGGGTGCCGACCTCCTGCCCGGCCTCGACTATCGGGTCCGCCGCGACCTCGCCCGGGAGTGGCTGCGGCTGGTGGGGCTTGGCGATCACCTCAACAAGCTGCCCCACGACCTCTCCGGAGGTCAAAAGCAACGGGTGGCGATCGCTCGAGCCCTGGCGGCGCGTCCACAGCTGCTGCTGGCCGACGAACCGACCGCCGCCCTCGACAGCCGCAGTGGACGCGAGGTGGTGGATCTGCTCAGGGTGCTGGCCCGGGAGCAGGACTGTGCGGTGCTGATGGTGACGCACGACCCACGCATCCTCGACGTGGCGGACCGGTTGGTGCGCATGGAGGACGGCCGCCTCTTCCGGGGGGAGGCCGTCAGCCATTCGGTAGGGTGAGAGCTCACCGATCATTCAACGCCCGCCCGCATGGCCAAGCGCAGAAACCTCAAGAAGGAAAAGCAGGAGCGCAACCGCGCCTACGCCCGCAAATTCAAAAAGCGCAAGCTCCGCAACGACGGCCGTGGTGAAGGCGCTGGCAATGGCGTCACCGGTACGGCCAACAATGGCGGTGCCGCCGACTGATCCGCCTGTCGGCCTCCGTCTGTCACTTCGGCCGTGTTTCTCAGCGTCGTCATTCCCACCTACAACCGACTACCGATCCTGCGCCAGTGTTTGCAAGCTCTTGAGCAGCAACATCTGGCCGGGCCGGTGGAGGGCTATGAAGTGGTGCTGGTCGACGACGGATCCACCGATGCCACGGTGGCCTGGCTCAGCGAGCACGCCGCCAGCTTTCCCCATCTGCGTCTGATTCAGCAGGAGCACGGTGGCCCCGCCGCCGGTCGCAACCGTGGCGTCGAGGCCGCCCGCGGTGACGTGATCGTGTTCATCGACAGCGACCTGGTGGTCACGCCAGGTTTTCTGACGTGTCACGCCACCGCCCTCGCCGCCGACTGGCAACGCCGAGGAGATCGCCGCAGCTTCACCTACGGCGCGGTGATCAACACTGCCAATTTTGAGAATCCCACGGGCGAGCGCCACAAGCTTCGCGACCTGTCGTGGGCGTACTTCGCCACCGGTAACGTGGCCATTGAGAAGCAGCTTCTGGAGCGCGCCGGGCTGTTTGATCCCGGTTTCCACCTCTACGGCTGGGAAGATCTGGAACTCGGTGAGCGGCTACGGATGTTGGACGTGCGACTGGTGCGCTGTCCCGATGCCGTGGGGTATCACTGGCATCCTCCCCTCAGCCTGGAGCAGATCCCCCATCTGGTGCGGGTGGAGCACGAACGGGCCAGGATGGGCCTACTTTTTTATCGTAAGCATCCCAGCCGGCGGGTGCGGTTCATCATTCAGTACACCTGGTTGCATCGCCTGCTGTGGGAGGTGCTCACCCTTGGCGGTCTGCTGAATGAGCGAAGCCTGAGGCCCTGCCTGGCCTGGCTGATCCGCAGTGGCCGGGCCGACCTGGCGATGGAATTGCTGCGACTCCCCCTGAACCGCATCGGCGTACGCGCCCTGTTTGCTCGAGCCAGGGCTGAACAGGCCATTTGATAGGTTGGCTGGGTACCCAACACCGCACACCTGCGTGTTTCGGGTGACCACGGGCGATCCGGAAGCCTCTGCTTCCCTCATCCTGGTCCCTGGCAGGTGGAGGCAAACCCGAAACCCCAACTGAACCCATGGCCGTCGTCACTCTTGCCGAGATGATGGAGGCTGGTGCCCACTTTGGTCACCAGACTCGTCGCTGGAACCCCAAAATGTCGCGCTACATCTACTGCGCGCGTAATGGCGTTCACATCATTGATCTCGTGCAGACAGCCGTCTGCATGAACAACGCCTACAAATGGGTGCGCAGTTCTGCCCGAAGCGGCAAGCGTTTCTTGTTTGTCGGCACCAAGAAGCAGGCCTCCGAGGTGATCGCCCAGGAAGCCGCCCGTTGTGGCGCTGCCTATGTGAACCAGCGCTGGCTAGGGGGCATGCTGACCAACTGGACCACCATGCGGGCCCGCATCGACCGGCTCAAAGACCTGGAGCGCATGGAGTCATCCGGTGCGATCGCCATGCGTCCCAAAAAGGAGGCGGCCGTGCTGCGCCGTGAGCTCGACCGGCTTCAGAAATACCTCGGTGGTCTGAAGAACATGCGTCGGCTTCCGGATGTCGTCATCCTGGTGGACCAGCGCCGGGAAACCAACGCCGTGCTCGAAGCCCGCAAGCTTGACATTCCATTGGTGTCGATGCTCGACACCAACTGCGATCCCGATCTCTGCGACGTGCCCATCCCCTGCAACGACGACGCCGTGCGCTCCGTACAGCTGGTGCTCGGACGGTTGGCCGACGCGATCAATGAGGGTCGCCACGGCGCCGGTGATCAGCGCAGCGACGACGACGAAGGCTGATGGGAGCGGCCCTGCCGCCTCCCTCCGCACCGTTTCCACCGCATACCCCCCCCCACTTCCACCCCACCCCATGGCTGAGATCTCCGCGAAGCTCGTCAAGGAACTGCGCGACAAGACGGGCGCCGGCATGATGGACTGCAAGAAAGCCTTGGCAGCCACCTCCGGCGACAGCGAAAAGGCGATTGAATGGCTGCGCCAGAAGGGCATCGCCTCCGCTGAGAAAAAGGCTGGCCGCACCGCCGCTGAAGGAGCCGTGGGCAGCTACATCCACACCGGAGCCCGTGTGGGTGTGCTGGTGGAGGTGAACTGCGAAACCGACTTCGTGGCCCGGGGAGAGGTGTTTCAGGAGCTGGTCCGCAACGTGGCCATGCAAGTGGCGGCTTGTCCTGGGGTTGACTACGTCACCACCGACCAGATTCCCCAGGAGGTTGTGGATCGCGAAACCTCGATCGAGATGGGTCGCGACGACCTCGCCGGTAAGAAGGAGGAGATGAAGCAGAAGATCGTGGCCGGACGCATCGGCAAACGGCTCAAGGAAATGGCCCTGCTGGAGCAACCCTTCATCAAGGACAGCAGTGTCACGGTCGGGGAGATGGTGAAACAGGCAGCCGGAAAAATCGGTGAAAACATCCAGGTTCGTCGCTTCACGCGTTACAACCTGGGCGAGGGTATTGAAGTCGAGCAAGCCGACTTCGCCGCCGAAGTGGCGGCTATGAAAGCCTCCTGATCCGGACCTCACCATGAACGAGCTGGACGATTTCATCCCCCAGCTCTACCGCTGCCTGGCGCTTTACCTCCAGGTCATGCGCCAGGGCCTGCTCCCCGCCGTGGAGCAGGCCTGTTTCCATCTGGCCACCCAGATCAGCCCCACCCGCTACGCGAGGCTTTCACCCGGGCGGCGGCGTCAGTTTCATCAACGCCTCCAGCTTCTGGTGCGGCGTTGCTCCAGCCTCCTCACCGTGGAGCAGCTGGCCAACCTCGCGGCTCGTCTGCACGACGAGCATGAGCAGCAACGCCAGGAGCAGCAGCACGAGATGATCCATGGCCTCCCTCACCACCACGACGAAGACGAGACGCTGCCGGCGGGGTCGATCCGGCTGGATCTGCAGCCTCCGATCTCAATCGAACCAAACCATTGGCTGAAGACAACGGCTGCTCCTGCGCCACCCTGGTCTGAGAACGCGCCCTTCAGCGATGGCAGCTCCGCAGACGAAGAGGAGAGCACAGCCGCAGACGACGATGACGAGGAAGTGAACGTTGCCGACGTGTCAGCACGGTTGCTGGAGGCCTTCGCCATGGCCATCGGTGCCGGCATTCTGGGCGGTGGCGAGCCCCCACCCATGCCCTCCCCCTGGCAGGACGGTGGCTTGCCGCACCATCCACTGTTGCTGCTGCAGTGGCTCGAATGGTTCGAGCAGGCGATCACCCGACGTTTGCGCAACCTCTCCCATGCGATCAACGTGGAACTCACCCATGCGGGGCTCTGCTCCAGCCTGTTGCCGATGGGGGTGCTCGATGCCGTGATCGACGGACAGATTGAATCCCAGGGTGGACCGCCGAACCTGCTGAAACTCGACGTGCCGCTGACCATCGAGATCGCCACCGGGCAACTGCAGATGTCGGCGGTGCTGCTGCGGAGCACCGATCTCGAGATGGAACAGCCGAAGCTGCGCACCTGCCGTCACCGATTGGTGCAAAAACGTCAGGAGTTGCGCAGAATGGCCGACCAATACCGCCGCCTGCAGCGGCGGCAGCAGATCAGCGAGGCGGAACGCTTGTGGCTGCAGGATCAGCGGGCCTCCCAGCGCCCCAGCCCCTGAGCTCCGATCCCGGGACCCTCGAGCCCTGGTGCCGCACGCTGCAGCAGGCCTGCGCCCTGGAGGTGCAACGGGGATTCGCGGACCTGCAGGGCCGACACGAACGGTTCAGCGCCTTTCTATCCCGCTCGCTGGCATCGCCGCCGATGGCCCTGGCGGCCAGCGACCAGGGTTTGCTGCGGGATCTGGCGGCTCGTTTTTCAGGCTATGGCCTGCTGCCGCTGGGCCAGCGGCAGCAGGCGGTGCGGCAGGTGCGACAAGCCCTGCATCAGCTGCTCAGCCGCCACAGGCCCCAGAGCCCCATGGCCCCCCCGCGGCTGCGACTGGGCGAGGCCCCAAACGCCAGGGCGGCTGACCGTGAATCCAAGGGGGTGCGAGGACTCGAGCCCCACACCCCTCTGGCCGACGTGACGGGGATCGGCCCGCGCACCGCCACGCGGCTGGCCGGCATGGGCCTGCTGGTGGCCCGCGACCTGCTGCACCACTACCCGCGCGATTACCTCGACTACGCCAACCTGGTGCGCATCGCTGCCCTTCATCCTGGCAGCACCGCCACGATCGTGGCGAGCGTGCGGCGCGCCCATGCCTTCAGCAGCCCTCGCAACCCCAACCTGGCGATCCTGGAGCTGCAACTCCAGGATGCCACCGGCCGACTGAAGGTGTCGCGCTTTTTTGCGGGGCGGCGCTTCACGAGCCCAGGCTGGCTGCGTGCCCAGCAACGGGCATATCCCGTGGGTTCCACGGTGGCCGTGAGTGGCCTCGTCAAGCCCGGCCCCTGGGGCCCCCAATTCCAGGATCCGCTGCTGGAGGTGCTCGAAGGCCCCGGTGCACCCGTGAAACATCCCCAGATCGGCCGCCTGGTGCCGGTGTACAGCCTCACCGATGGCCTGGGTGCCGAACGCCTGCGCCAGTGCATCGCTCAGGTGCTGCCCCTGGCTGACCAGGAACCCGATCCGCTCCCGGATGCACTGCGGCAACGGCTACAGCTGCAGCCACGCCGCCAGGCGCTGCGCACGCTGCATCAGCCCAGCAACCGAGAAGCGCTGCAAGACGGTCGCCGACGGTTGGTCTTCGATGAACTGCTGCTGCTCCAGCTATCGCTGGCCTTGCGGCGCCAGCACCTGCGACGTCAGCCGGCCCCCACCCTGCCGCCGCCCGGGGATGCGCTCGATCTGGTGGCCCGGCTGCTGAAGCTGCTGCCCTTCCCGCTCACCGCCGCCCAACGCCGGGTGCTGGCCGAGATCCAGGCCGACCTGGCCCGCCCCCAACCGATGGCGCGGCTGCTGCAGGGCGATGTAGGCAGCGGCAAAACCGTGGTGGCCCTGGCCGCCCTGCTCACCGCCATCAGCGCCGGCTGTCAGGGCGCCTTGATGGCACCCACCGAGGTGCTGGCTGAGCAGCACTACCAAAAACTGACCCAGTGGCTGCCCCAGCTGCATGTGACCGTGGCCCTGCTCACCGGTTCCACCCCGACCCGCCGCCGCCGCCAGCTGCTGAACGATCTGGCCAACGGCCAGCTCGCCCTGCTTGTGGGCACCCACGCTCTGCTGGAGGACCCGGTGCAGTTCGAGCGGCTCGGGCTGGTGGTCGTGGATGAACAGCACCGTTTTGGGGTGCGTCAGCGCAATCGCCTGCTGGCCAAAGGCCTCCAGCCCCACCTGCTGACGATGACGGCCACGCCGATCCCTCGCACGCTGGCCCTCTCGCTGCACGGCGACCTGGATGTCAGTCAGATCGATGAGCTGCCTCCGGGCCGTACGCCGGTTCAGACCCGACGCCTGGGGAGCGGCGACCGGGAGGAAGCCTGGGCGCTGATTCGAGAGCAGGTGGAACGCGGTCAGCGGGCCTATGTGGTGCTGCCGCTGGTGGAGGAATCAGAAAAGTTGGATCTGCGCTCAGCCGTGGAGGAGCATCGCCTGCTGGCGGAACAGGTGTTTCCCGATCTGCGGGTGGGCCTGCTGCACGGCCGCCTCAGCAGCGAAGACAAACAGGCGGCGATTGGCGCGTTTGCCTCCGGTGCCACCCAGGTGCTGGTCAGCACCACCGTGGTGGAAGTGGGTGTGGATGTGCCCCAGGCGAGTGTGATGGTGATCGACCATGCCGAGCGGTTTGGCCTGGCCCAGTTGCACCAGTTGCGGGGCCGGGTGGGTCGGGGGGCGGCGGCCTCCCATTGCCTGCTGATCCAGCACGGCAGCAACGCCCAGGCCCGCCAGCGCCTGGAGGTGCTGGTCGGCAGCAACGATGGTTTCGAGATCGCCGAGATGGACCTGCGCCTGCGGGGGCCTGGACAGGTGCTCGGCACACGCCAGTCGGGCCTGCCGGACCTGGCCCTGGCCAGCCTGACGGACGATGGCGACCTCCTGGAACTCGCCCGCGAGGTGGCCCGCGACATCGTGGAGAAGGATCCGCAGCTGCGGCAGCACCCCCAGCTGGCCGCTGCGCTGGAGCAGCAGCGGGCGCGCCAGGCCGAGGTGGCGCGCCTCAACTAACGTCGCAGGCCCGGCCACACCATGGATGCCGCCGCTGCGCCCCTGGAGTTTCATCCCGATTCACGACAACGGTGACGAGCTGCTCGAACTCCCGGCGGCGCTTCTGCGGCTGGAACCGCACCCCTACAGGGAGCTGGGGGCTCCCTATGGATCCAATGGCTGTCCCTTTCGGCTGCGCAGCGGCGTGGTGCAGCGGCTGCTCCAGGCCCAGGGGCTCCTGCGGCAGCGGCAGGAGGGAGTGCAGTTGGCGATCTTTGACGGCTGGCGGCCGCTGGCGGTGCAACGCTTCATGGTGGAGTGGGCCTATGCGCAGGAGTGCCGGCAGCGAGGGCTAGATCCGCACGAGCCAGGGCCTGACACCGACGCGGTACGCCGCGCCGTGGGCCGCTTCTGGGCGCCACCCAGCGATGACCCTGCCACACCACCACCGCACAGCACCGGCGCTGCGGTGGATCTCACCCTGGCAACGCTGGAGGGTGAGCCGCTCGACATGGGCGGTGCCATCGATGCGATCGGGCCGCAATCGGAACCGAATCATCACGCCGCCGCGGCAGCCGCCGATCCAAACGGCGCACCAGCCCGCTGGCATCGGCGGCGCCAGCTCCTGGCCGAGGTGCTGGCGGAGGTCGGCCTGGCTCGTCACCCCAACGAATGGTGGCATTTCAGCCACGGCGACCAACTCTGGGCCTGGCGCTGCGGTGAGGCCCGCGCCCACTACGGCAGGGTGCCGGAGCAGGCCTGAGCCAGCAGGCTGCGAATCCGCTCTTCGCCGCAGCGACCGACAAACTCGCCGAAACTGCGCCGGCCGCCTTCCTCACGCCAGGCGAGCAACACCGGTTCCAAGGTGGTTTCCAGATCGTCCAGCGGCATGCGATCGATGTACGGCGCGGCCAGACAGGTGAGGTTGGGGGTACCGCCCAGCCAGAGCTGATACTGGTTGACGCCGCTGCCCACCAAACCCAGCTCGGCCATGTAAGGCCGAGCGCAGCCATTGGGGCAGCCGGTCATGCGCACCAGCAGCGAGCGCTCGATCTCGAGGCGACGCAGTAGAGCATCGAGGCGCTCCAGCACCTCGGGAAGGATGCGCTCGGATTCGGTGATCGCCAGCCCGCAGGTGGGAAGCGCCGGACAGGCGATGGCATGGCGGGCCAACCGCGGCGGTGCCTCCGGGGTGGCGTAGCCCAGCTCCGCCAGGGCGGCGCGGATGCCAGCCCGCTGGGCGGTGCCGATGTTGGCCAGCAGCAGATCTTGGTTGGGGGTGAGCCGCACCTCCAGCTTGTAGGTGTCCACCAGGCGCCGCAGGCCCGCTTTCAAGGGACCCTCCAAGCGACCACACAGCAGAGGCAATCCCACAAACCAGCGGCCTCCTCCCTGGCGATGCCAACCCAGGTAATCGCAGAGCTGGGTCTTGGGTTCGCGCCGCATCGGCGCGATGGGATGGGGAAAGTAGCGCTGCAGCTCCTGCCGGAACCACGCGATGCCACGGTCGTGAATCAGGTATTTCATGCGGGCGTGGCGACGCTGCTGGCGATCACCGTGATCGCGCTGCAGAGCCAGGATCGCCTGCACAAGGTCCAACACATGGTCGGCGGCCACGTACCCGAGGGGATCGGCGGTGCGCGCGAAGGTTTCTTCCTTGTTGTGAGTGCGGCCCATCCCGCCGCCGACCACCACATTGCAGCCCTGGGGGCGGCCTGAGGCATCGCAGAACAGCACCAGGCCAATGTCCTGGGTCAGCAGGTCCACCGAGTTGTCACCCGGCACGGTCACGGCCACCTTGAATTTGCGGGGTAGATAGGTGGACCCGTAGAGCGGTTCGGCCGCATCCCCGCTGAAGAGAGCTCCCTCGGCCTGACGCTCACGGGCGCGCCGCACGGGGGCTTTAGGACGAATTCTGTAGCTCAGGTCGCCGTCGACCCAGAGATCGAGGTAAGAGCCCTGCGCCGCCTCGGGGGTGAGCAGGTCGGCCACCGCATCAGCCAGTTCACGGGCTGCTGGATAGGCACCGGTCTCAAACGGAGCGGCGGGCGCCATCACGTTGCGGTTGATATCGCCGCAGGCCGCGAGAGTGGAGCCCATGTGGCGCACGATCGTGCCGATCACTTCGTGCAGGTGCTGTTTGCGCACCCCATGCATCTGGAAAGCCTGACGGGTGGTGGTGCGCAAGGTGCCATTGCCCAGCCGGTCAGCCAGATCATCGAGGGCCAGGTAAAGATCAGCCGGAATGCGTCCACCAGGGCTGCGCAGCCTGAGCATCATCGACCAGTCCTTCTCCTCCCCCTTGCGCCGGTTATCGCGGTTGTCCTGCTGGTAGCTGCCGTGGAACTTGAGAATCTGAACGGCGCTGTCGCTGAACTGGGGCAGGTCGTTGAGCAGTTCGCTGGCCAACGGTTCGCGCAGATGGCCACTGTTCGCCTTCAGCTGCTCAAACCGGCTGGGCGATTGGGGCGATGCGGCCGTGGCGGCCCCGGGTTGGCTGCCGATCGACTCGGACATCACACGCTCGGAACAAGAACCTGAAGCTAGCGAACAGCACAGGGCGGCCTGGGGTGCGGGCCAGGCATTCAATACGATCGACGCAACCGGTGAGGAGTTGTGGCCACCTTTCTGCTGGAGATCGGCACGGAAGAACTGCCGGCTGACTTTGTGCGTCTGGCCCTGCCCCAGCTGGAGGCGCTGGCCCAGCAGGATCTGCGCGACGCGCGGCTGATTCCCAGCAGCCTACGGGCCACCGGCACCCCTCGACGCCTGGCCCTGATCGTGGAGCAGCTGCCGAAACGGCAGGACGACCTGCAGGAGGAACGCAAGGGGCCGCCGGCAGCGCAGGCGTTCCGCGATGGCCAGCCCACTGCGGCCGCCATCGGCTTTGCTCGCCGCTGCGGTCTTGAGCCAAGCCAGCTGAACGTGCGCCAAACCGACAAGGGCGCTTTCGTGTATGCCACCGTGACGGAAGCGGGCCAAGCCAGCGCCGACGTGCTGGCCAGGCTTGTGCCCCACTGGATCACCAGCTTGCAAGGCCGGCGGTTCATGCGCTGGGGTGCGGGTGAGCAGCGCTTTTCGCGGCCCATCCGCTGGCTGGTGGCCTTGCTCGACAACACCGTGGTGCCGGTGGATCTCCCTGAAGCCGACCCACCGGTTGCCAGTGGCCGCTTCAGCCGGGGCCACCGCCTGCACCCCGAACCCCTCAGCTTGGCTGAGGCCGACGACTACGCCCGCACCCTGGCTGCCGCTGGCGTGCAGGTCGAGCGCACGGCACGCGGGCAAACGATCCGCGAAAGCGTTGCCGCAGCAGCGGCCAGCCACCGGGCCAGGGCCGACATGCCCGAGGCCTTGTTGGACGAGCTGGTAGACCTTGTGGAAGCCCCCCAGCTGCTCCAGGGGCGGTTCGACGAACGCTTTCTGGCCTTGCCGGCCGAGGTGCTGAGCACGGTGATGCGTGTGCATCAGCGCTACGTGCCCCTGGTGCGGGCCGATGCGACCGACGATCTGCTGGCCCTGGCGGCAACCGACGTACTGCTGCCCGCCTTTCTCTGCATCGGCAACGGCCAACAACAGGCAGCAGCCACCATTCAGCGAGGCAATGAGCGGGTGCTGCGGGCCCGACTGGCCGATGCCGAGTTTTTTGTGGCGGCCGACCTGGCCATCAGAAGCGCAGAACGTTGTGAAGCGCTTGCCCGTGTCACCTTTGCCGAGGGTCTGGGCAGCCTGCTTGACCGCGTGCATCGGCTGGAGTGGCTCACGGATGCCCTGCTGCAACGGCTCCCTCAGGAGCCGGCCACAGCCGACCACGCCCGCAGGGCGGCCTCTTTGTGTAAGCACGATCTGGTGAGCCAGATGGTGGGTGAATTTCCCGAGCTGCAAGGGGTGATGGGAGGAAAATATCTGCTGGCGGAAGGGGAGCCGCGTGCAGTGGCCCAGGCGGTGCTGGAGCACTACCAACCCCGCGGCGCCGGCGATGCCCTGCCCGCTTCCGATGCCGGCGCACTGCTGGCCATGGCGGAACGGCTGGAGCTGCTCGTGAGCATTTTTGCCAAGGGTGAGCGCCCCAGCGGATCTTCCGATCCGTATGCCTTGCGGCGTGCTGGCAACGGCATCCTGCAGATCCTCTGGGAACGATGCTGGAGTCTTGACTTTCACCGACTTCTGCTCTTCGCACTGGATCAAGAACAATGGAGGAAATATTATCCCGATCGAGCGATAAACCCAGGCGTTCTGTACAAGGAACTCGGCGATTTCATCCGTCAGAGACTGCTTTTTGCCCTAGAAGATGATGGGGTTGATGCCGATATCGCCCAGGCCGTTGCAGGCGATACCATCGCCCTGGAATCACTTCTGGCCCAAACGAGCGATGCACGGCTGCGCGGACGCCTGATCCAGCGCCTGCGCAACACAGGAGCGCTGAAACCGGTTCAGGAGGTTGTGCAACGGGCGGCAAAGCTCGCGGTTCATTCCACCGCTGGCAGCGATGAACTCAACCCCGAATCCACAGACCTGATTGATCCGGTGCTGTTCGAAAAAGACTCGGAGCACGATCTTCATCGGGCGCTGATCCTGCTGAGCCAGGTGGTCGCCGATGTCCACCATCTCACAGACTCATCGCCAGGGCTGTATCCCATGGCAACGGCGGAAGCTGCCTATCAGCGCCTTGGTGAGCAGATCGCACAGGCATCCGTGAGCCTGCGCAATTTCTTCGATGGCGACCACAGTGTGATGGTGATGGCCGACGAACAGCCCGTGCGCACCAACAGGCTCAACCTGCTGGCGGTGCTGCGGAACCAAGCTGCCGTTCTGGCCGACTTCAGCAGGCTAAGCGGTTAACCATCGCCCACCCGGCCGCTTCCTATTCGGGGTTGTGAGACCGGGTCCAGGACCGGTAAAGCGCTACGCCGCCACCTCCCCAGAGCAGGGTCCAGACGATGAAAGTGATCAGTGTGCCCAGCTGTCCACCTTCCAGCGAATACAGCCCCGCCTGGATGAAGCCCGCATCAATCAGGGAGCCACCGATGCCCCAGCCCAGCACCCAGGTGAACAGAAAACCGATGGCCTGAAGATTGTTGGTCATGGCACAAGGCGGGGAACACTGTGGCAAAAGCGCGCGGTGGGCTGCGCTGCTCAGCGTCCTGCAGCCACAGGGGTGCGCTCCTCGCTCACTGGCTCCACAGGGGCCTTGACCAAAGGGGTGGCCACAGACCTTAGATCGTCGAGATCCTCTTCGCTCCGCACAGCGCTGGGAACGGGCTGATATCCCGATGGAGCCAGAGCCTGACCCCGAAGCACCGAGCCCAGAGTCTTGAAGGTGAGCTTGAGCTGCTGCCAAGGATTCATGGCCACAACCCGCTTGTAGAGATAGCTGTCAAAAGTGAGGCGCTGCACATCCTTGTCATCGCACATTTCCACGAAGGCTTCGCGAGCTGGATCATTGGAGTAGAAGATATTCTGCAGCAATTCCAACACCTTGTAAGTAGGACCATACTTGCGATCCCATTTTTTCAGATAGACCTTGAGATCTTTTTCTGTGGGGATAAGCGTGCCACTGGCACTGGCAGACACGATTTCCTCCGCACACATACGACCGCTCTTGGCAGCAAAGTAGATGCCTTCCCCCGAACTCTTCGTGACATAACCGGCCGCATCACCCACCAAAGCCATACGACCCACGACCCGCCGAGGGCGGGGATGCTCAGGAATTGGGTGAGCTTCTACCTTGATCACCTCACCCTGCAGAAGCCGCTTGCTGGCTCGTTCGCGAATACCTTTCTGCAGGCTTTTGATCAGCGACTGGTTTTTCTGCATCGTACCCGTGCCCACAGCGACGTGGTCGTACTTGGGGAATACCCATGCATAGAAGTCTGGCGAGACGTCGGTACCGACATACATCTCGGCCAGATCTTCGTAATAACCCATTTCTTCTTTGGGAAGACGAATGCGCTCCTGGAAAGCGATTGCTACATTGTAGTCACCAGCATCCATAGCCTTGGCGACCCGGCTGTTGGCACCATCAGCGCCAACGATCAGATCAACCTCCAGGCTACGAAGTTCACCCGTAGCGCCGCCAGACGAGTAATCGGCATAGTGAATTGTGTAAGGACCCTGGCGAGCCGCTCCGGTGTCAATTTTTTGGACCAAACCGTTGATCAGGGTTGCTCCCAGCTCGGCAGCTCGGTTGCGCAGGAAGGCATCCATCACCTCGCGTCGGCACATCCCGATGTATTCATCGGGGTTGTCTAGGTGAATGTCCACCTCCCGGTTGGAGGGGGAAATCATCTTCATGTTACGGACTTTGCGGTCGATGATCGACTCCGGCAAGTCAAATTCACTCACCATGCAGAGTGGAATCGCACCACCGCAAGGTTTGGCGTTGTCGAGTTTGCGCTCGAACAGCCAGGTCTGGATGCCGGCCTTGGCGAGCACCTCGGCAGCACAGGAGCCGCTGGGTCCACCACCCACCACCGCAACGCGCAACATCTTGAAACCTGCTCCAGCAAAGGGATCCTGCCTGGAAGCTAACACCGCTACACCAGCGCCTGGGGCCCATCGGCCCCAGCCTGCCTACGATCCGGCCAACCGACACACCATGGCGTGACGCGAGGCTCTGCCCGTCGCCGGGGGCCCGACGACGACATTCCCCAGGCCCGCCGCAGCCATACTCTGGGCTCCAGGGCGAGCGAACGGCGGGCACGCACCACAGGGTTACTGCTCGGCACGGCGCTGCCGTTGCTGCTGCTGGGGCTGTGGTGGCGCAGCGCCCCGCTGGGACGCCAGCCAGCCGCCGCCCCCCCCGTGCCCGGCGTCAAAGCCAGGCTCAGCGCGGATGGCCGCCTGCTCGGCCACTTTCCCTACCCCGAAGCCCGCCCGGAGCAGCTGGTGAGCTTCGCGCCAGGTCTGCAGCTGCGCCCGGAGGCGGCGGAATCTCTGCGCCGCCTCCGGGCGGCGGCCGCCGCCGATGGGGTGGAGATCACCGTGCTGAGCGGCTTTCGCGACGAACAGCTGCAGCGGGAGTTGTTCTTTGATGTCAAGGCAGAGCGCAACCAGAGCGCGCGGGAACGAGCCCAGGTGAGTGCACCGCCCGGTTTTTCGGAGCATGCCACCGGCTATGCCGTTGATCTTGGCGATGGCCGGCAGCCCGGTACCAACCTGTCCCCAGCGTTCGACACCACCGAGGCCTATCGCTGGCTGAAGAACCACGCCGCCCGATTTCACTTCGAGCTGTCCTTCCCGCGAGCCAACCGCCAGGGGGTGAGCTACGAACCATGGCACTGGCGGTATGAGGGATCCACCACTGCCCTGCGCCTGTTTGAAGCCGCCCAACGGCTGCAGCGCTGATCCCGTGAGGAACCACCGCTCGGGCTAGGATCAAGAATCGCTTCAATCAACCCCTTCGCTGTTCCATCCCCGGCCACCGCGGCCTGGATGCACGCTCCGGATGCTTCGTCCGGGCGACAGGGTTTCTGGGCGACGCATTTTCCCTTCGCACGACTGTCAGCCCATGAGTGGCGGAACCAAAGGTGTGGCGATTCGCAACGTCGCCATCATTGCCCACGTTGACCACGGCAAAACCACACTGGTGGATGCCTTGCTCAACCAATCCGGCATTTTCCGCGAAGGCGAAGCGGTGCCCACCTGCATCCTCGATTCCAACGATTTGGAGCGCGAGCGTGGCATCACGATTCTCTCGAAAAATACCGCCGTTGACTACAACGGAATCCGGATCAATATTGTTGACACCCCAGGCCACGCTGATTTTGGCGGCGAAGTGGAACGGGTGCTCGGAATGGTGGACGGCTGCCTGCTGATCGTGGACGCCAACGAGGGGCCCATGCCCCAGACCCGTTTTGTGCTGAAAAAAGCCTTGGAGAAAGGCCTGAGACCGATTGTATTCGTCAACAAGATCGACCGTGCCAGGGTCGACCCCGAACAGGCGGTTGACAAAGTTCTGGATCTATTTCTGGAACTGGGTGCCGACGACGATCAGTGTGATTTCCCCTATCTGTTTGGCAGTGGCATGGGCGGCTACGCCAAGCCAGACATGGCCACAGACAGCGACAGCATGAAGCCGCTGTTCGATGCCATTCTTCGCCATGTGCCACCGCCGGTGGGCGATCTAGCCAAGCCCCTGCAGCTCCAGGTCACCACGCTCGACTACAGCGACTTTCTCGGTCGCATCATGATTGGCCGTATCCACAACGGCACCATTGCTGCGGGCCAGAATGTGGCGCTGATTCGCGACGACGGCAGCATCAAGCGAGGTCGCATCAGCAAATTACTCGGTTTCCAGGGTCTGCAACGCGTGGAGATCGAGCGTGCCAGCGCCGGAGACTTGGTGGCTGTGGCCGGCTTCGATGAAGTGAGCATCGGTGAAACCATCGCCTGCCCCGACAACCCCGAGGCCCTGCCGCTGATCAAGGTCGATGAGCCCACCCTCCAGATGACCTTCGTGGTGAACGATTCACCCTTCGCGGGTAAAGAAGGAAAGTTTGTCACCAGCCGACAGGTTCGCGATCGCCTGCAACGAGAACTGCTCACCAATGTGGCCTTGCGGGTGGATGACACCGACTCTCCCGACCGCTGGTCGGTGAGCGGTCGCGGTGAGCTTCATCTGGGGATCCTGATTGAAACGATGCGCCGTGAAGGCTACGAATTTCAGGTAAGTCAACCCCAGGTGATTTTTCGCACCATCGACGGCACACCCCACGAGCCCTTCGAAACACTGGTGATGGACGTACCGGAGGAAGCCGTGGGCGCCTGCATCGAGAAGCTGGGCATCCGCAAGGGTGAGATGCAGAACATGGAGACCTCCAACGATGGCCGCACCCAGCTGGAATTCGTTGTGCCATCGCGAGGGCTGATCGGTTTCCGGGGCGATTTTGTGCGCGCCACCCGTGGAGAAGGAATCATGAGTCATTCCTTCCTCGACTATCGCCCAATGCAGGGTGAATTTGACACGAGACGCAATGGTGTGCTGATCGCCTTTGAAGAAGGCACCGCCACGTTTTACGCCCTCAAGAACGCGGAAGATCGCGGTCAGTTTTTTATCAGTCCTGGCACCAAGGTCTACAAGGGGATGATTGTGGGCGAAAACAACCGGCCTCAAGATCTCGAGATCAATGTCTGCAAAACCAAGCAGCTCACCAACATGCGTTCAGCCGGCGCTGAGGAGCTCGATACCCTCCAGACCCCTGTGCAGATGACGCTGGAGCGGGCTCTGGAATACATCGGCCCCGATGAGATGCTGGAGGTGACACCCGAGTCGATCCGCCTGCGCAAGCTGCCGGCCCGCAAGCCCGCCAAACGGTGATCCATTTAGGAGTTGACGCGGAGGAAAGCCAGCTGCAGGCCGATCTCCGCCTGCGGCGCTCCATCGCGCTCTTCAATGCTGGGGAGTGGTACGACTGCCACGACAGTTTGGAAGAGCTCTGGCACGAAACCCAGGGGCCCATGCGAACGGTGTTGCAGGGGATCCTGCAGATCGCTGTGGCCCATCTCCACTTGGAGCGCAACAATCGACGTGGTGCCACGATGCTTCTTGGCGAAGGGTTAGGTCGGCTACACGGGGCCGGTGCCACGGCCCTCGGCCTCAACCTCGACTTGCTCCGTCAGCGTGCCGAGGCGCGTCTCCTCTGCCTGCAGGCCGAAGGCGACCCCAGCGCCTTAGCCCTGCCGGAGCTCCGCCTGGCCGATCCCTGCCAGCCAGCGGGTGAAGTCTGAACGCGCCTCAGTACATTGCCCACTGTGACCCTGCCGGTGTTTCGGGACGTGCATCTGACAGTTCGCGCCGCTCTGGTGCTCTGCGGCCTGGCGCTTGGTCCCTCACTGGCCGCGCCCCTGCCGCCAGCAGCCCCTGCCGCAGATCTGCTCACCATCGAATCCGATCTGCAGCAGGCTGACAACCGCACTGGCGTGATCACGGCCACCGGCAATGTGCGCATCGTCAGTGAAGCTCGCGGCCTCACCGTCCGAGCTCGCCAGGCCCAGTTCTTCAGCCGCGAAGGTCGCCTGGTGCTCAGCGGTGATGTCGAGGCGGTGGATGCCCAGGGGCAGCGGATTCGGGCTGAACGGTTGGTTTACCTGGTGAACGGCGAACGGCTGGTGGCCCAGCCCGTCGAAGGGGGTCAGGTGACCACCCGTTTTCTGCTGCCGCGCTCCAGCGGTGCCCGCCAGCCCCTTCCCTTGCCATGAGCCTGCAGCTGCGGCACGTGGGCGTCACCCTGGGTGGCCGCCAGCTGGTGGCTGATGTCAGCCTTGCGCTCAATCCCGAGGAGGTGGTAGGGCTGCTGGGACCCAACGGCGCTGGCAAAACCACCACGTTTCATCTGGTCACAGGGCTGCTGCAACCCGATCGGGGTGAGGTGCTACTGGATGGAGCCGCGATCCACGGCTTACCGATGCCGCAGCGAGCCCGGATGGGAATCGGTTATCTCCCCCAGGAGGCCAGCATTTTTCGCCAGCTCACCGTGCGCGAAAACCTGATGCTGGCCCTGCAGTCCAGCAACCGGGAATCAAAGCAGCACCGGGAGCGGTTGGAGCAGCTGGTGGAAGAGTTTCACCTTCAGAATTTCATGCATCGGCGCGGATTTCAGCTCTCCGGCGGGGAACGGCGTCGTGCCGAAGTGGCCCGCGCCCTCGCCGTGGGAACCAATGGGCCTCGCTATCTGTTGCTGGATGAGCCCTTTGCCGGGGTGGATCCTCTGGCCGTAGCCGATCTGCAGGATCTGATCCAGCGGCTGCGGCAGCGGGGCATGGGCCTGCTGATCACCGATCACAACGTACGCGAAACCCTGGCGATCACCGACAGGGCCTACATCCTCAACGAGGGAAAGATCCTCGCAGCTGGCAGTGCCGCGGCGATGGCAGCCGATCCCCTGGTACGGCGCCACTACCTCGGGGAGGCCTTTCAGCTGTGAAGGGCGTGCTGCCGTACCGACGCCTGCCCTTGCTGGATCGTTGGCTGATCGGCGAATTGATCGGTCCTCTGCTGTTCGGGATCGCCGCCTTTACCGCCGTCTCCCTCTCCGTGGGGGTGGTTTTCGAGTTGGTGCGCAAGGTGGCCGAATCAGGCCTGCCCGCCTGGGTGGCGGTACAGGTGCTGGTGCTGCGTCTGCCCAGTTTTCTGGTGCTGGCTTTTCCAATGGCCACCCTGATGGCCACACTGCTGGCCTACAGCCGCCTCTCCGGTAGCTCTGAACTCACCGCCCTGCGCAGCCTGGGGGTGAGCAGCACACGCATGGTGGTGCCAGCCCTGGCGCTGGCGCTGGTGATGAGCTTGCTCACCTTTGTCTTCAACGATGTGGTGGTACCCCGGGCCAACTTCACCGCCATGCAGACCCTCGACATGGCCCTGGGCAAAGCGATCTCGGGAGCTCGGGCCAACAACACCCTTTACTCCCGCTTTGCCCGTATCCGCCAGCCTGACGGCCAGTCGTCGGAGGGGCTCGCCCAGCTGTTTTATGCCCGCGAGTTCGAACGGGGCAGGATGCATGATGTCACCCTGCTGGATTTCTCGCGCCCAGGCCAGCGCCAGATGCTCACCGCCGCCCAAGGTCTCTGGAATGAAAAGCGGGCCGAGTGGGAGTTCACCAATGGACGCATTGTGAGCGTGGATGAGGCGAATGGAACAACGACATCCGCCGATTTTGACCGGTACTTTTATCCACTTGGCCGCGACCCAATCGATGTCGCAAGTCTACCCACCGATTCGAGCACGATGACCGTAGCTCAGGCCCGGCGTGCCGAACGTCTGTTACGAGAAGCCAATAACGAAAGGGAAGCCCGCCGGCTACGCGTCCGGATCCAGGAGAAATTTGCCTTTCCTGCCATCTGCCTCGTGTTTGGACTGATCGGCAGCAGTCTGGGTGTGCGACCTCATTCACGCACCAGTCGCAGCCAAGGCTTTGGGATCAGCGTCCTTCTGATCTTTGGCTACTACTTGATGGCATTCATCTTCAGCTCCCTGGGCATCTCAGCCACCCTGCCGCCACCCCTGGCCGCCTGGTTGCCCGTGCTGATCGGCCTGGGTGCCGGGCTGCTGTTATTGCGCCAAGCCAGCCGTTGATGCAAGCTCATCGCGTGCGGCGCCCCGTCAGACTGTCACCTGCATGATCCACGGTCCCTTGTTGTTGCCCCTGGCCCTGCTGTCTTCCTGGCTCACCCTGCCAACCATGCTCCACGACCCCGTCACTGGCCTGGGGTTGTTGGCCTTTGCCCTGCTGCTCGCTGCCTTGCCCCTGGCCTTCTGGGCCCTCAGTGGGGGCCGTGTCAGCACGGTGGTGCGCTTGCTGGTAGCGGTTGCCAATCTGGCGCTCACCGCCCAGCTTGTGCTGCGCTGGTGGGAATCAGGACATTTCCCCATCAGCAACCTCTACGAATCCCTCTGTTTTCTCGCTTGGGGCTGCACACTCGCCCAACTGCTGGTCGAGCGATCGTGGCCCAGCCCCCTGGTACCGGCGGCCACCGGTCCGATGGCGCTCGGTTGCGTGGCCTTCGCCAGCTTTGCCCTTCCCGATCGCCTCCAGGAGGCCTCGCCTCTGGTGCCGGCCCTGCGCTCCAGCTGGTTGGTGATGCACGTCAGTGTGATCATGCTCAGCTACGCGGCCCTGCTGGTGGGATCCCTGCTGAGCCTGGCGGTGCTGTTCACCGACCGCAACGAAGCCCTGGAGCTGCGCAGCAGTTCGATTGGCAGTGGCGGGTACCGGCAAGCCCAATGGGCCGGGGATGGGCCTGGAGCCCTGAGCTTGAGCAGCGCCGGTTTTCGCATCAGCGAACAGCTCGACAGCCTCAGCTATCGCACGATCACGGTGGGATTTCTGCTGCTGTCCGTAGGGCTGGTGAGTGGGGCTGTCTGGGCCAACGAAGCCTGGGGCAGCTGGTGGAGCTGGGATCCCAAAGAAACCTGGGCGCTCATTTGCTGGTTGGTCTACGCCGCTTATCTCCATACGCGTTTGATCCGGGGCTGGCAGGGTCGGAAACCAGCGCTGGTCGCCACGGCTGGTCTCGTTGTGATTGCAGTTTGCTACATCGGTGTCAACCTGTTGGGCATCGGGCTCCATAGCTACGGCTGGTTCTTTGATTCCTGATTGCTGATCTGCCGGCATCTCTGGCACACTGCTATCGCTACCAGCTTGCGTTGATCACTCCATGTCATTGGGTATGCCGACAAACGAAAGGCCTTCAGAGGCCGACAGCCTGATGACTCCCGACACCTTGCGGCTATCGCGACTGCTGGCCGCGGTTGCGGGATCATTCTTCTTTGTTTATGGGATCACCGCTATAATTGGCGCCCTGCCGCCCCGCCCCCTCGATCCTGGTTGGATCCTGCGCACAGCTGGATTGCTCACCGACAATGCCGCCATCCCCCTGGTCGGGGTTGTGCTCGTTTTTTTGGCCAGCCATCTCGATCCAGAAAGCCCCTTGATGCGAGCCCGCCGCAAACGGGTGGCCCAGCTCTGTCGCTGGGCTGCGATCGCTTTTCTGCTGTTGATTCCCGCCCAGCTGGCCGCCAGCTGGACGGGGGTGCAGCAGGTGGGGCAAAACCAGGGAGCGCAACTGCTCGAAGCCAGCCGCAAGGTGGCTGAGATTCGCAAAGCCACCGAAGCAGCCACATCCACCGCCGATCTGCAAGCCCGGCTGCAAAAGATTGGGGGTGCGTCGCTCGATCCCGCCGATCTGAGTCAACCGATTGAACGGTTGCGTCCGCGCTATTTGAAGGAGCTCTCGGTCACGCAGTCGCAGGTTCAAGAACAGCAGAAAAACCCAGTTTCAACCGGACAGCAACTCGTGGTTGCCCAGGGGACGACCAAAGGCCTGTTGATGGCACTGGCCTATGGGCTGGGCTTTGCGGCGGCAGCTCCAGGAATGGATCTCTACGGCTCAATGCTGCTCGACTGGAAACGCATGCTGCGGTTGCCAACGATCCCCGGCAAACGCAAAGTTGATGCCAACTCCTCCTACATGGAAGCCCTCACCCGGATGGAGGAGGGCTCCGATGCCTCAAAAGACTGACCTGCTTCAGACGAGCGCCGGTTCGGGCCGGCGGCTGGTGCGGATCCCTTGGATCGCCTCGGCATAGTCGGCGGCGCCAAACACTCCGGAGCCGCTGACGATGGCGTTGGCTCCTGCTTCGATCACCTTCCAGGCATTGGCCGGCTTGATCCCGCCGTCCACCTCGATCCATGGATCCAGGCCCCGTTCCTTGCAACGTTGACGCAGATCACGAATTTTTTGCACCTGGTTCTCGATAAAGCTCTGGCCGCCGAAACCAGGGTTCACACTCATGATCAGCACGAGATCACACAAATCGAGACAATAATCAAGGGTGTCGATGGGAGTGCTGGGGTTGAGCACGGCACCAGCCTGCTTACCCAGTTCCTTGATCTGAGCCAGATTGCGGTGCAGATGGGGGCAAGCCTCAACCTGCACAGAGATGATGTCGGCGCCGGCTCGGGCAAACTCAGGCACGTACTTCTCCGGCTCAACAATCATCAGATGCACGTCGAGCGGTTTGCTGGTTACCGGGCGCAGGGCTTCGACGATCAGCGGGCCGATGGTGATATTGGGCACAAAGCGGCCGTCCATGACATCCACGTGGATCCAATCGGCACCGGCAGCGTCGATGGCACGAACCTGCTCTCCCAGGCGGGAGAAATCAGCAGAGAGAATGGACGGGGAGACCACCAGGGGTTTGGTGCTCATGGCCGGGCCTGAGAACGGAGGATCGGGATCTTAGGCGGGCGCTCGCCCCCATTCCTGCGGCGAAGGCGCTGATACAGTGGCCGCGCCCGATCGGGATGAGCGCCGGCGAGCCATTGCGATGCCCCTGGCGGCTGACCCCGAAGGTTTGCATCGCTCCTGCACAGCCGAGAACCCGCGTTAATGGCGGGTTGCCCGCTCCTCCTCACTCCCTTTCCCTTTACCCCGCCGGACCGCTGTGGATCGCTCCCTCATCCAGGAAATTCTTGAGGTCGTTGAACAGGCCGCTATCGCCTCCGCCGAGCTCACGGGCAAGGGCCTGAAAAACGAGGCCGACGCTGCCGCCGTTGAAGCGATGCGCAAGCGCATGGGCACCATCCCGATGCAGGGCCGCATCGTGATCGGTGAAGGTGAGCGCGACGAAGCCCCCATGCTCTACATCGGCGAGGAAGTGGGCAGCGGCACGGGGCCAGGCGTTGACTTTGCTGTGGACCCCTGCGAAGGCACCAACCTTTGTGCCAACAGCCAGCGTGGTTCGATGGCCGTGCTGGCCGCATCCGGCCGCGGAGGCCTTTTCAATGCCCCAGACTTCTACATGAAGAAACTGGCGGCTCCGCCGGCGGCCCGCGGCAAGGTGGATATTCGCAAGTCTGCCACCGAAAACATTGTCATCCTCAGCGAGTGCCTCGGTATTCCTGCCTCCGACCTGGTGATCGTGGTGATGGATCGCGCCCGCCACAAGGATCTGATTGCTGAAATCCGTACCACCGGTGCGCGGGTGCAACCCATTTCCGACGGCGACGTGCAGGCCGCCATCGCCTGTGGCTTCACCGGCACCGGTACCCATTGCCTCATGGGCATCGGCGCGGCTCCCGAAGGTGTGATCTCGGCGGCGGCTCTGCGGGCACTCGGTGGTCACTTCCAAGGCCAACTGGTGTACGACCCCGCGGTAGCCCAAACCAAAGAATGGGAAGGCCTGACCCGCGAGGGCAATCTGGCGCGCCTGGCCGAGATGGGCATCGCCGATCCCGACAAGGTGTATGAAGCTGAAGAGCTGGCGTCCGGTGAGCACGTCGTGTTTGCGGCCAGCGGCATCACGGATGGTTTGCTGTTCGACGGCGTCAAGTTCGAGAAGGACTGCGTGCGGACCAGCAGCCTCGTGATCAGCACCCTTGATAACACCGCTCGCTTCACCGATACGGTGCACATCAAGCCTGGCGCCCAGAGCATCGCTCTGCGCTGATCCACCCACCGGCACCATCCCCAACCCGCCTCCATGCACATCGCTGTCGTCGGTCTCAGCCACCGCACGGCCCCCGTTGAGGTCCGTGAACGCCTGAGCATCCCGGAGCAGAGCATGGAGGGATCCCTGCAACAGCTGCGCGCCGATGAACAGGTGCTGGAGGCCTCTATCCTCAGCACCTGCAATCGTCTGGAGATCTATACCCTCCTCCGTCACCCAGAGCAGGGTGTGGAAGCCGTGGGGGCCTTTCTCAGCCAGGTGTCCGGTCTGGAGCTGCAGCACCTCAGCCCCCATCTGTTCACCCTGCACCACGCCGATGCCGTCGAGCATCTGCTGAGGGTTGCTGCGGGGCTCGACAGTCTTGTGCTGGGGGAGGGCCAGATCCTCTCCCAGGTGAAAAAGATGGTGCGCCTCGGCCAGGAGCACCGCTCCGTGGGTCCGATCCTCAATCGCCTGCTGACCCAGGCCGTGAGCACCGGCAAACGGGTGCGCACCGAAACGAATCTCGGTACCGGCGCCGTGTCGATCAGCTCTGCCGCGGTGGAATTAGCCCAGCTCAAAGTGGGGCAGGCACGGGGGTTGGATGAGCTGGTATCGCTGGAGCAGGAGCAGGTGGCGGTGGTAGGAGCCGGACGGATGGCCCGGCTGCTGCTCCAACACCTGCAGGCCAAGGGGGCACGGGCTGCGGTGCTCCTCAACCGCACCCTGGCGCGGGCCGAATCGCTGGCAGCCGATTTCCCCCAGCTCCCGGTGCAGTGTCGCTCGCTTGACGAGCTCGACCACTGTCTCAGCACCTGCTCTCTGGTCTTCACCAGCACCGGTGCCGATGATCCGCTCATCACCGCAGAACGGCTGGTCGGGCTCAACCGTCGCTCCAGTCTGATGTTGGTCGACATCGGGGTGCCACGCAACATCACGTCCGACGTGGGTGCTCTTCCTGGAGTGCAACGGTTTGATGTCGACGATCTCCAGGAGGTGGTCTCCCGCAACCAGGAGGCGCGTCGTGAGATGGCGGCCGAGGCGGAAGGGCTCTTGGCCGAAGAGGCCCGCCTCTTTCTCGATTGGTGGGACGGCCTGGAGGCGGTGCCGGTCGTCAATCGACTGCGCACCCAGCTGGAAGCGATCCGCGAACAGGAGCTCCAGAAAGCTCTGAGCCGCATGGGACCTGATCTCTCAGCCCGAGAGCGGAAAGTGGTGGAAGCCCTCTCCAAGGGCATCATCAACAAAATTCTGCACACGCCCGTCACCAACCTGCGGGCCCCCCAACCTCGCCAGCAGCGCCATGCGGCAATGCGCATGCTGGAAGACCTGTTTGAGCTGCGTGATGACCAGGCTTTCTGATCACATCGCCTACTCTTTCGTCAAGTCTCGACCGTCCGGCTACGAAGTGCATCCGTGGGTCGCGCGGAGTCACCCCGCTCCTTTACGGTCAGCCGTGCCAAAGCCCGAGAGGACAGCTCCATGAAACGCGTGTTGGCGATCATTCTCGGCGGCGGCGCCGGCACCAGGCTCTACCCCCTCACCAAGATGCGAGCGAAACCGGCTGTGCCGCTCGCTGGAAAATACCGGTTGATCGATATCCCCATCAGCAACTGCATCAACTCGGAGATCAACAAGATCTATGTGCTGACCCAGTTCAACAGTGCCTCTCTCAACCGGCACCTCACCATGACCTACAACCTCTCGGCCGGGTTCGGCCAGGGGTTTGTCGAAGTGTTGGCAGCGCAGCAGACTCCCGACAGCCCAAGCTGGTTTGAAGGCACTGCTGATGCCGTGCGCAAATACCAGTGGTTGTTTCAAGAGTGGGATGTTGATCACTATCTGATTCTTTCCGGTGACCAGCTCTACCGGATGGATTACGGGGAGTTTGTACGCCACCACATCGCTTCCGGAGCTCAGCTCACTGTGGGTGCTCTGCCTGTAGACGGGGCCCAGGCCGAGGGGTTTGGCCTGATGCGCACCGATGGCCAAGGCAGGATTCAGGAATTCCGCGAAAAACCCAAGGGCGAGGCCCTCGAAGCGATGCGAGTCGACACGATGGCGCTGGGTCTTTCAGCCGAAGAAGCACAGAAACGGCCCTACCTTGCCTCAATGGGGATTTACGTCTTTAGTCGCGATACCCTGTTTGACCTGCTTAAAAGTAATCCCAACGCAACCGATTTCGGCAAGGAGATTATCCCTACTGCCCTGCAACGTGGCGACCGGCTTCAGAGCTTTCTATTTGACGATTACTGGGAAGACATTGGCACGATTGGCGCCTTCTACGAGGCCAACCTTGCCCTTACAGCCCAGCCCAATCCTGCCTTCTCCTTCTACGACGAGAAATTTCCGATTTACACCCGGCCGCGCTACCTGCCGCCCAGCAAACTTCAGGATGCTCAGGTCACCGAGTCCATCGTGGGCGAGGGTTCACTGATCAAAGCCTGCAGCATTCACCACTGCGTGCTGGGTATTCGCAGCCGGGTGGAAGACGAAGCGGTGCTACAAGACACTTTGGTCATGGGTGCAGATTACTACGAGTCGAGTGAAGAACGCTTGCTGTTGCGCGAGCGCGGCGGCATTCCGATCGGGGTTGGTCAAAGCACCACGGTGAAGCGTGCGATTCTCGACAAAAACGTTCGCATCGGTCGGGATGTCACCATCATCAACAAAGACAGGGTTGAAGAAGCTGATCGCCCCGAATTAAATTTCTACATTCGCAATGGCATTGTGGTCATTATAAAGAATGGCACCATTGCTGACGGAACGGTCATCTGAATCCGGGTCATCCAGCCGACATCACCGCGTCGTCGCTCTCCGTTGCGACAGCGCTTCCTGACAAGCCTGCTGTGACTGCGGCCTGAGAAGGCCCCTCGGGCCACACTGCCAGTAGAGCCTGACCTTGCCCTCGCACTCCATGGCTAACGCGCATTTCGGCCTCATCGGCCTCGGTGTCATGGGCGAAAACCTCGTCCTCAACGCCGAACGCAACGGCTTCTCGAGCGTTGTCTACAACCGCACCTGGTCCAAGACCGAAGAATTCCTGGCTGGCCGAGGCGCCGGCAAACAGATTGAGGGTGCCCCCACCCTCGAAGCCTTCGTGGCGGCCCTCGAGAGGCCTCGGCGCATCCTGATGATGGTGAAGGCCGGCGCCCCTGTGGATGGCGTGATCCAGCAGATCTCACCCCTGCTCGAGGAGGGTGATCTGTTGATCGATGGCGGCAACTCCCTCTACACCGACACCGAGAGACGGGTGGCCGAACTGGAGAGCAACAGCTTCGGCTACATCGGCATGGGCGTGTCGGGCGGCGCCAAGGGGGCGCTCGAAGGGCCCAGCATGATGCCAGGCGGCACCCGCGCCGCCTATGACGCGATCGAATCCCTGGTGCGCAAGATGGCGGCCCAGGTCGACGATGGGCCCTGCGTCACCTACATCGGACCCGGTGGGGCTGGCCACTTTGTCAAAACGGTTCACAACGGCATCGAATACGGCATTGAGCAGGTGCTCGCCGAGGCCTACGACCTGATGAAGCGGGTGGCCGGGTTGAACGGCGACCAAATGGCCGACGTGCTCGCGGCCTGGAATGAAACCGAAGAGCTGGCCTCCTTTCTGGTGGAGATCACCGAGGTGTGCCTGCGCACCAAGGATCCCGAGAGCGGGGGTGACCTGGTGGAGTTGATCGTGGATGCGGCCGGCCAGAAGGGCACCGGCCTCTGGACCGTGGAGAGCGCCCTCAACATGGGTGTGGCCGTGCCCACCATCTACGCAGCCCTCAATGCCCGGGTGATGAGCTCCCTGCGGCCGGAACGCCTGGCGGCCGAAGCGATTCTGCCCAGCGCCAAGCCGGCCGCGGTGCCCAGCCACGCTTTTGATCTGGGCGATGCCACAGCCGGCATGCCGGCCCTGCGCGACGCCATCATCCTGGCCTGCATCGCCAGCTATGCCCAGGGAATGGCCTTGATGCAGGAGGCCTCCAGGCTGCACAACTACAACCTCGACATGGCCGCCATCGGCCAGATCTGGAAAGGGGGCTGCATCATTCGTGCCCGTCTGCTGCAGCGCATCCAGGACGCCTACCGCAGCCGGGCTGACCTGACCAACCTGCTGGTGGATCCCTGGTTCGCCCAGCAGGTGAACAGCCGACTGGCCGGACTGCGCCAGGTGGTGGCCGGTGCAGCTCTGGCAGGAATTCCGGTGCCTTGCCTCAGCAGCACGCTCGATTACATCACCAGCTACGGCAGCGGCCGCCTGCCCCAGAATCTGGTGCAGGCCATGCGCGACTGCTTCGGCTCTCACACCTATGAGCGGATCGATCGCGACGGCAGCTTCCATACCGAGTGGCTCAGCTGAGATGTCCGCTTCCTCCACCCGCTACCAGCTGATCGTGTGCAGCTCCGCTGCCGAGATGGCCCGGCGTTGCGCCGAAACCATCGCCGCCCGTCTCGACCTGGCCCTGGATCAACGCGATCGGGCTCAGATTGCTCTGGCAGGGGGCGAGACACCCCGAGCCACTTATGAGCGACTGGGCGGTGAACGGCTGCCCTGGGATCGGGTGGATGTGCTGCTGGGCGATGAACGCTGGGTACCCGTTGATGACCCCGCCAGCAATGCCCGCATGATCGGCGCAACGCTCCTCCAGGGAAAGGCTGGATGCCAGGCCCGCTTTCATCCGGTGCCCACCCATCTGCCGACACCGGAGCAGGGTGCCGAGGCCTACGGGGAGCTATTGGAGAAGCTCTGCCCAGGCTCACCCCCACGGCTGGATGTGGTGCTCCTGGGGCTGGGTGACGACGGCCACACGGCATCGCTGTTTCCTGGCACTGCCGCCTGTGGCGTGGCAGACCGGTGGGTGACTGTTGGCGAGGGCAAGGGGCTGCCGCGCATCACCTGCACCGCACCCCTGTTGTCGGCTGCTCGCCAGGTGCTGTTTCTGGTGAGCGGCGCGGGCAAGCGGCAGGCCCTGCAGCGCCTGCTCGATGCGAGCGCTTCAGCCGCCGAAACACCGGCCAAGCTGGTGGCACCAACCGACGCTGTGGTGATCGTGGCCGATGAAGCTGCCGCCGCAGGCCTCAGCTAAACGATGACAGCAGCTGATCGTCTCACCGTGGCCCAGGGTGAGGGCTTCGCCGGATGGCACGCCCTCAATGACACCATCATGGGAGGCCGCAGCAGTGGCAGCTGCCATGTGGGGCCGAGCGGTCTGGTGTTCGATGCCGACGTGGTTACCGAGGGTGGCGGCTTCGTCAGCCTGCGTTCACCCCAGCTGTCGCCGCCACTCAACCTCAGCGCCTGGGGTGGCCTGGAGCTTGAGCTCCGGGGTGATGGTCGCACGTACAAATTGGCGGTGGGTTGCGCCGACGGTGTGGCCGGACTCACCGAGCTCATCCCCGGAGGACTGCGCTGGGTGGCAGCCTTTGCCACTGCGGAAAGCGGCCTCAGCCGCGTGCGAATCGGATTTGACCAACTCACTCCATCGCTGCGGGCCAAACCGATCGACAGCCTGCCCCTCGGCATGCCCCTGCGCTTCGATCCCTCGCGGATCACGCGCTTGCAGCTGCTGCATTCGCGCTTTGGTGATGATGGCCAGCCCAACCCGGGGTTCCGGCCGGGCCCACTGCACCTCGAACTGATCGCCATTCATGCCGTGCCCTGAGCCACTCAGTCGCATTGCCGCCGCCGCCGATCTCAGCCGCAGCCCCCTGCGCCATGGTGCGCGCGTGGTGGAGGGCGATCCCCACCACAACGACTTCACCGTGCGATTGGAGGCACGAGGGCCTGCGGGCGAGCGGCTCGAGCCCCACGACCTGGAACTCGAGATCTATCGCAGCGGTGATGGTGTGAACCTCACCTTGGCCTGGCACCACGACGACAGCCGGCCGATGCTCTGGCAGGGCTGCCATGCGGTGTGGATGGATCCGGAGGGGCGCCGTTGCGGGGCCCCCAGCGACGGCGCCCCCCTCGAGGCCCTGGCCCGCCGCCTGCGGGCCCTGTTTGCGGCGGGAGACCTCAGCGACTGAAATGGGCCTTGGCGTCGTACAGGATTTCGGCGTTGATCAGCGCGATGCCGCGATCGCGGGCATAGAGCTCGGTGTTGCGCCGCACCTTGCCGCGCACAAAAAACGGGATGCGATGCAGCTCCGCCTCGCCATCGTCGGTCCAGCGCAGTTCGCCATCACCGGCGGTGAGCACCGCTGCGGAGCTCACCGCCTCGGCCGCAGCCGGCGGTGCCGACTCACCCAGGTGACTGCGATGGCCATCCACGAATTCAAAATCATGGCGGAACATGCCAATCAGGTGTTCTTCCAGACCCATCATCAGCGGATGCACCCAGGTATCGAAGATCACGTTGGCCCCCTCCCAACCCATCACCGGGGCATAGCGAGCCGGCACATCCTGCACATGCAGGGGCGAGCTGATCACGGCGCAAGCCACACCTAAGCGTTTGGCGCTGTGACGCTCCATCTGGGTGCCGAGCACCAGCTCCGGCGCACAGGCGGCCATCGCCTTCTCCACCGCCAGGTAATCGTCGGTGATCAGGGCCTCCAGGCCGATGGCCGCCGCAACCGCTCGCACCTCCCGGGCCATCTCCCGGCTGTAGGTGCCCAGGCCCACCACCTCAAAGCCCATCTCCTCACGGGCGATGCGACAGGCCGCCAAGGCGTGGGTGCCATCCCCGAAGATGAACACCCGCTTGCCGGTGAGGTAGGTGGAATCCACGCTGGCGGAGTACCACGGCATGCGAGAGCGGTGATGCTCGGCCGCCGCTGGGATGTCGAGCTCCAGCACCCGGCCCAGTTCCGCGAGAAAATCGGCCGTGGCACCAACCCCGATCGGCACCGTGCGCACCGTGGGCATGCCAAAACTGCGCTCCAGCCAACTGCACACACTGCCCGCCACCTCGGGATACAAGCACACGTTGGCATCGGCGGCTGGTAGGCGCTGCAGGTCGGCCGGTCGTGCTCCCAGGGGCGCCGTCACCTGAACATCCACACCATGGCTGGCCAGCAACCGGGTCACCTCCACCAGATCATCGCGGCAGCGAAAGCCCAACAAACTGGGGCCCAGAAGGTTCACCCGCGGCCGCCGACCCTCCTCACGCCAGCGGCCGGCCGACGGCTTGGGCGTGCCGGGAACGGGCAGGCGGTCCTTGAGCAGGGTGCGGACCAACTGATAGAAGGTTTCCGCGGCACCCCAGTTTTCCTTCTTGGAGTAGGCGGGGAGCTCCAGGCTCACCATGGGGATACCCCCCAGGTCCATGCCGGCGGCCAGGGCGCCGGGTTGATCCTGAATCAACTCCGCAGTGCAACTCTCGCCCACCAGAAGAGCCTCGGGCTGGAAGCGCTGCACGGCATCGGCGATGGAACGCTTCACCAGCTCGGCCGTGTCGCCCCCCAGGTCGCGGGCCTGAAAGGTGGTGTAGGTCACCGGCGGCCGCCGGTCGCGTCGCTCGATCATCGTGAACAGCAGATCGGCGTAGGTATCGCCCTGGGGAGCGTGAAGCACGTAATGCACCCCTTCCATGGAAGAGGCGATCCGCATGGCCCCCACATGGGGCGGACCCTCATAGGTCCAAAGCGTTAGTTCCATAGTGGCGGGCAGGTGGGAAAGAGAGGATGGAAGCTCAGGCCGGCCAAGGGGCCCCGCCGTTGGCGGCGAAGCTCAGCTGACGGCGACGGCGCAACGGGCGGGCAAACAACTCGGCCAGATCGCCGGCCTGATCACACCCATGGATCGGGCTGAAGACCAGCTCGATCGACCATTTGGTGGCGATCCCCTCGGCCTCGAGGGGATTGGCCAACCCCAGGCCACAGAGCACCAGGTCAGGCCGAGCCCGACGGAGGCGTTCCAGCTGATTGTCGACATGCTGCCCTTCGCTGATCGCTGTACCGGGCGGCAACAGTTCCAGCTCCGCCTCCATCAGCCGGCGATCGAGGTAAGGCACGCCAACCTCCACCAGCTCCATGCCGCATTCGCGGGCCAGAAAGCGGGCGAGGGGGATCTCAAGCTGGGAATCAGGCATCAGAAAAAGACGACGCCCCGCCAACAGCTCACGGTGCGGCTCCAGGGCGCGGCGACCCCGCTCCACCACAGGCTCCAGCACGGCGGCGGCGGTGTTGGCATCCACGCCGCACGCGGCCGCCGCAGCCAGCATCCAGTCGCGACTCCCTTCAACGCCCAGGGGATAAGGGGCGCGGATCAACTGGGCACCCCGCTGGATCAGGGCCCGTGCCGTGCCGCTCAGATAGGGCTGAGCCAGCAGCAAACGCGTACCAGGGCCAACGGGAGGCAGGTCGGTGGAGCGGCGTGGCGGCAGGCTCCTGACCCGCTCGATACCCATGCGCCCAAACAGCGTGAGCAGCCGATCCTCCACCGCATCGGCCAGGGTGCCCACGATCAGCAACTGATCGGCTTGGTCGGCCGGAGCGGTGGGCAGCAGAGGCACCAAGGCCTGGAGGGCACCGTCTTCCCCCTGGGTGAAGGTGGTTTCGATGCCGCTCCCGGAATAATTGAGCACCCGGGTGCGACCGCCCAGCCGATCATTGAGCCGTTCGGCGGCACGGGCCAGATCGAGTTTGATCACCTCACTCGGGCACGACCCCACCAGAAACAGGGTGCGGATTTCAGGGCGACGCTCCAGCAGGTCGGCAACCAGGCGATCGAGCTCATCGTTGGCATCGGCCAGACCCGCCAGGTCGCGTTCGCCGAGAATGGCGGTGCCGAAGCGCGGTTCGGCGAAGATCATCACTCCGGCCGCGCTCTGGATGAGGTGCGCGCAGGTGCGCGATCCCACAACCAGAAAAAACGCATCCGGCATGCGTCGATGCAGCCACACAATGGATGTGAGGCCGCAAAACACCTCGCGCTGGCCGTTTTCGCGGAGCACATCCTGGCCGGGTGAGAGGGCAACGGTGCCGGGGGCCATGGTGGCGAGCCGCGAGAGACCCACCTGGGTTAGCCACAACTGCGGGGTCGGCGCCAGAGGCCGTTACATGCTGTGGTGCGGAGGGTGTCAGAACCGGCGCCCAAAACCATCCTGGGGCGCTTCGCGGAAACGGTTGCCGCCGAACGCACCAGCAGCGGCCTCGCGGGCCTCGCCCAGGCGGCTCAACCGCCAGAGATTGCGCGACAGGCGCCGGGCGCGCAAACCGGCCCGCTCCACCACCTCCCCGCTGGCGCGTGCGCCGAGGAGGTGGCTCACCTCAACCGTGGTGAGGGGAGCGCCGGTGTCGATCGCGAGGCGTGTGAGCTCGAGGCGCTGGCGCAGCGCAGCCAGATCGGCCTGGGCGTCGTCGGCATCGCTCCACATCCAGGGGAGGTCGTTACCGCTGGCAGCCAGTTTCTGGAGCAGGCCCAGCCCGATCACCGCCAGAGCCTGATCGGGCTTGAGGGTCTGATCGGAGCCGGCAGTGGGGACAGCACCGGTGGAATCGGGGGCCATCGCGGAACGAAATGCTGGGCGGACGGTATCGGCTCTAGCGCGAGACGCAAGGGCTCGGCTGGGGTGAAGGAGTACGATCCACGGCACTGCGGGCGCTGTCGATGCCATCCAGGCCATTGCCCCGCACAACCCAGGGCGATGGGCCGCGGATCACCGGCACGGTGACCGGCACCAATCTTTCCGGCGCAAGCTGCGTCATCACAACCGACAGCGAAGGGCGGCGGATCGCACGTCAGTCGAGCCAGGTGCAGTCGATTGAGCTGCGCACCTACGTGTTCCTCGACTCGCTGCAGCCCCAGCTGGCCGCTTACATGGGCACGGTGTCGCAAGGATTCCTGCCGATCCCGGGCGATGCCTGCCTGTGGCTGGAGGTGTCGCCGGGCATGGCGGTGCATCGCGTGACCGACATTGCGCTCAAGGCCAGCACGGTGCGCCTCGGCCAGATGGTGGTGGAGCGAGCCTTCGGCTCGATCGCCATGTACCACCGCGACCAGAGCAATGTGCTCCATTCCGGCGATGTGGTGCTGGAAGCGATCGGCAGCAGCATCGACCGCCGCAGCCGCTGCCAGGTCACCTGGACCGAGATCATCCGCGCCATCACGCCAGACCATGCGGTGTTGATCAACCGTCAGAACCGCCGGGGCTCGATGATCCAATCCGGAATGAGCATGTTCATTCTCGAAACCGAGCCAGCTGGCTATGTGCTCATCGCCGCCAATGAGGCGGAGAAGGCCTCCAACATCACCGTGGTGGATGTCAAGGCCGTGGGCGCGTTCGGCCGTCTCACCCTGGCGGGCCATGAGGGCGATGTGGAAGAGGCGGCGGCAGCCGCGATGCGGGCGGTAGACCTGATCAACCGCAGCGGTTGAGACCACCCGCTCTCTGGTGGGCTTCGAGGCCCAGGAGCTGGCGCAAACCCGGAGCGATGGCGCGAGCCGCTTTGCCGCGGCTGCCCAGGCGAGAGCGCAGATGTTCGCCCATCTGCGCGTAACTGCAACCGGCTTCGCGCACGTAGAAAATCGTGTCGTAGCCAGTGCCTTCGCCTTGGGGTTGGCGCAGCACCAGGCCGCGGCACACCCCTTCAGCCTCCAGCACCGTCTCACCGCTGGGATCGGCCAGCACCATGGCGCTGCGAAAGCTGGCACCGCGATAGAGGGTCTCGCCCATGGCGTGCAACAGCCGCGCAATGCGTTCGGCGTCGGTGGGCGCATAGCGGGCCGACAGAACCCCGGGAGCGCCGCCGAGGGCATCCACTTCGATGCCGGAATCATCGGCCAGGGCCCAGTGGCCGGTATGGGCTGCCACGGCTTCGGCCTTGAGGCGGGCATTGGCCAGGTAGGTGGCGCCGGTTTCCTCGATCTCAAGCCCCACGGGCTGACGGCGCACCTCCAGACCCACCGCCTCCAGCATCGTGCTGATTTCGGCCACCTTCTGAGGGTTGCCGCTGGCGATCACCAGGATGGGTGGAGCCATAAAACCCCCGTGCAGGGGCCATTGTGCCGGATGGGGTGAGGCAGGACGGGTTGAACATTCCACCCCGGCCAAGGACCAGGATTCCTGCCTCGCAAGGACAGTAGGCACTTTTCCCTACTGAACGGTGGCCCAGGGAACCCGTTTGTGGGCATCCTGACGCTGGCGCGAACGGCCGTGCCTAGGTTGCGGGATTCCAGAGCAGCCGATGGACACGACGCTGATCCTGCAGAACCTTCTGACGGCGCCAGTGCTGTTCTTCTTTCTGGGCATCCTGGGCGTTCTGGCCGGGTCGGATCTGGAGATCCCCTCGCCTCTGCCCAAGCTGTTTTCGCTGTATCTGTTGCTGGCGATTGGCTTCAGCGGCGGCGTTGAACTGGCCCACAGCGGTTTTGGACCCCAGGTCCAACTCACAATCGCTGCTGCAGTGATGATGTCGCTACTGGTACCACTCACCAGCTTTCTGATCCTCCGCAGCAAACTAGACACCGCGAATGCGGCAGCGATTGCAGCGTCGTATGGATCAATCAGCGCCGTCACCTTCATTACAGCCCAGAGCTTCTTAAACGAACTCGGCATACCGTTTGATGGCTTCATGGTAGCCGCGCTTGCGCTGATGGAGTCGCCGGCTATCGTGGTGGGTATCATTTTATCAAAACTAGCGAAAAGCAAGGATGACAATGCGATTCCGGGGGCCTTGCGCTGGGGCGAGGTGCTGCAGGAAGCCTTTTTAAATGGGTCGGTTTTCCTGCTGATCGGCAGCCTGGCCATCGGCGGACTGGTGGCCACATTCAGCCCAAGCGGTGTCGACAAAATAGAACCGTTCACGGTGAAGCTTTTTTATGGGGCCTTGTGCTTTTTTCTGCTGGATATGGGCATTGTGGCAGCCCAGCGTCTGGGAGAATTGCGACGCGCCGGGGTGTTCCTGATCGGGTTTGCCTTGCTGGCGCCGCCGCTGCATGCAGCCGCCGGCCTGGCGATCAGCAGCACCCTTCACCTGCCCCAGGGCGATGGGATGCTGTTCATGGTGCTCTGCGCCAGCGCGTCTTACATCGCCGTACCGGCGGCTATGCGCATGACCGTGCCCGAAGCCAACCCCAGCCTCTACATCTCCTCCGCCCTGGCGGTCACCTTTCCGTTCAATGTGATCGTGGGGATTCCCGCCTACCTGATTCTGGCCCGCCAGGTGATCCCCCAGCCTTAAACCGCATCGATCGCGGGGTTGCGGCCCGGGGCGCCCGCCGCCGGCCGGCGGCGGCAACGGAGGAATTCTGAAGTTTTGCAAAGCGTCGATCAGCTGCCCTTATCAGTGACGGGCTGTTTCGTGATCGGCTCCTGGGACGGAATGGGTTGACGGACGGTCCCGTGGCAGAGCAGGGTTGCCCTCGAACATTCCACCCCTCCTCCAGGAGCAGGTAATGGCTAACGAAACCATGGGCATCGCCCTCGGCATGATCGAGACCCGGGGTCTGGTGCCCGCGATCGAAGCGGCTGACGCCATGACCAAGGCTGCCGAAGTGCGCCTGATCGCCCGCGAGTTCGTCGGCGGTGGCTACGTGACGGTGATGGTCCGTGGCGAAACCGGTGCCGTCAACGCGGCCGTGCGTGCCGGTGCTGATGCCTGCGAGCGCGTGGGCGACGGCCTGGTTGCTGCCCACATCATCGCTCGCCCTCACCGTGAGGTGGAGCCGGCTCTGGGCAGCAGCGCCGGGTTCGTGGGTTCCAAGGACTGAGATCCGACGGGCGCCTGAGGCGCCGGTTTGATCCATCCCCCTACGCCCCATCCGGAGAATTCCCATGAGCAAGAAGTACGACGCCGGGGTCAAGGAGTACCGCGACACCTATTGGACTCCTGATTACGTCCCCCTCGACACCGACCTGCTGGCCTGCTTCAAGTGCACCGGCCAGGAAGGTGTTCCCAAGGAAGAAGTGGCTGCCGCTGTGGCTGCTGAATCCTCAACCGGCACCTGGTCCACCGTGTGGTCTGAGCTCCTGACGGATCTCGACTTCTACAAGGGCCGTTGCTACCGCATTGAAGACGTTCCTGGCGACAAGGAATCGTTCTACGCCTTCATCGCCTACCCCCTCGATCTGTTCGAGGAAGGCTCGATCACCAACGTGCTCACCTCGCTGGTGGGCAACGTGTTCGGCTTCAAGGCGCTGCGCCACCTGCGCCTGGAAGACATCCGCTTCCCCATGGCCTTCATCAAGACCTGCATGGGTCCGCCGAATGGCATCCAGGTGGAGCGCGACCGGATGAACAAGTACGGCCGGCCTCTTCTGGGTTGCACCATCAAGCCGAAACTCGGCCTGAGCGGCAAAAACTACGGACGCGTGGTGTACGAATGCCTGCGCGGCGGGCTCGACTTCACCAAAGACGACGAGAACATCAACTCTCAGCCCTTCCAGCGCTGGCAGAACCGGTTTGAGTTTGTGGCTGAGGCCGTGCGCTCTGCCCAGGAGGAAACCGGTGAGAAGAAAGGCCATTACCTGAACTGCACCGCCTCCACTCCCGAGGAGATGTACGAGCGGGCCGAGTTTGCCAAGGAACTCGGGCAGCCGATCATCATGCACGACTACATTACCGGTGGCTTCACGGCCAACACCGGCCTGGCGAAGTGGTGCCGCAAGAACGGCATGCTGCTGCACATTCACCGTGCCATGCACGCGGTGATCGACCGTCACCCGAAGCACGGCATCCACTTCCGGGTGCTGGCCAAGTGCCTGCGCCTCTCCGGTGG
>JAYKGR010000022.1:0-4440 GCA_035285645.1 Cyanobacteriota bacterium
AGTTTTTCAGCGGGCTAGGGCTCCACCAGAAGGCCCTCGCCCCCATGGAAGAAGCGGTGACGATCCGCCGCGCGCTGGCGAAGATCAACCCGGCCTTCCAGGAAGGCCTGGCCCTCAGCGCCAGCAACCTGGCCGTTCTGCAGCTGCAACAGGCCACGCCCAGCGCCGCCCTGCCGTTGCTGAGGGAATCGGTGAGCACGGAGGTGACCTACCTGCAGAGCCAGCTGCCGTTGCTGCCGGAGGGGCGGCGGCTGGCGCTTGTGGAGCTATTCGGCGATCGCTGGCAGATCCCTTTCTCCCAGGCGCAACAGGGCGAGGCGGGGGCGGCCCTGGCCCTGTTCACGCGGTTGAACCGCCAGGGCCTGCTCCAGGACATCCAGCGCAGTCAGGTCCTGCTGGCCCGCAGCGGTCCGCAGCGACCGCTGTTCGAACAGCTCAGCGCCGTGACAGCTCAGCTGGCGAGTACTACCCTCACCGCGCAGCAGCAGAGCGACCTGCTGGAGCGGAAGGAACAGCTGGAACGGGAGCTCTACCGCCAGCTGCCGCAGATCCAGCCGCGGCTGGTGGAACCCGCTCAGATTGCAGCCCTGTTGCCGACTGGTGGGGTGCTGGTGGAGTTCCAGCGCCATCGATCCGTTGACAACAACGCGAAGCAATACGGCCCGCCCCGCTACCTGGCCCTGGTGCTCCACCCCGATGGCACGATCCGCACCATCCCGCTGGGGGAGGCGGCTCCCATCGATGCGGCGGTGTCAACGGCCGTTGCGGCCAGCGCTGACCCCAAGCGCCAAGCCGAGGCCCCGGAGCAGCTGGCGCTGGTGAGTCGGCTGGTGCTGGCGCCGCTTCTGCGGGAGCTGGCGGGGGTGCGGGAGCTGTTTGTGTCGCCGGATGGGGAGCTCAACCGCCTGCCGTTCACGGCGCTGCCGGTGGCGGGCTCCAAAGGCGGCGGGCTTGCCGATGGAACCATCACGGCCGATGGCCCCACGCTGGGGGATGCGGTGGCGTTGCGGCTTCTCACCACCGGCCGCGACCTGCTGCGCCTCCGGCACCCCGCCAAGGCCGGCGGGGTGCCCGTGCTGATCGTCAACCCGGATTTCAATGCCGCCGCAACGGCTGCGGACCCAAGCGAGCGCCGCGGCAGGCCGCAACGCTCCTCTGGCGCCCGGGGCCTCACCGTCTGGCAGCCGCTGGCGGGCACCGAGCAGGAAGCCCGCCAGTTGGCGCCCCTGTTGGGCGACGGCGCGGTGATCAGCGGCCCGGCCGCCACCACCACTTCGGTGCTGGCCCAGCGGTCGCCACGGATTCTGCACATCGCCACCCATGGCTTCTTCCTGGCGGATCAGGCCCCAGCCAGGGGCACGGCACCATCCCCCCCCAGCCACCAGGATCCTCTGCAGCGCAGCGGTCTGGTGTTCGCCGGCGCCAACCAGCCCGATGCCAACCCCAACGACGACGGCTATCTCACGGCTGCGGAAGCCACCGCCATGGATCTGGAGGGCACCGAACTGGTGACGCTTTCGGCATGCGAAACCGGCCTGGGCGGCCTGCAAAGCGGCGAAGGGGTGTACGGGCTGCAGCGCTCCCTGGCGGTGGCCGGTTCCCGCGCCACCCTGCTCAGCCTCTGGAAGGTGGACGACAGCCTGACGGTGACCTTCATGGAGCGCTTCTACAAGCGTCTGAAAGCTGGCGAAGGCCGGGCCGATGCCCTGCGCAACACCCAGAAAGACTTTCGCGAGGACGATGACTCGACTTACCACGACATCCGGGTGTGGGGTGCGTTCCAGCTGAGCGGCGACTGGCGCGCCTTGCCCGGGTGGTGATCCGCCCCAAGGCCCGCAGACCGGACCGCTTTCGCAGCCGAGACTGACTGCGTTCTGTCCTGCCCGCCATGGCCGGCCCGTTCTTCCGATCCCTCCCTGCCGCGCTGACCTGGCAGGGGGCGTGTCTCGCCCTGATGCTGGCACCGGCCAGTGGTGCCGCTCCAGCCTTCGCAACCGATCTGAGGGCCGCCGTAACCGCCGCCACCACAGAGCTGCGCCAAGGCTGGGCCGCAGACCCCACCACCGCCGCCCTGCCCTTCCCCACCGTGCGCTTGCTACCACGGGAGGCCTCGGTTCAGAGCACCTGCAACCCCAAGGCGCCGGCCCGCGTGCCAGCTCCCAGGGCCGCCTATTGCGCCACCAGCGGCGAGGTGCTGCTGGATGGGGCGCTGCTGGAGAAGCCCTACGCCCGAGCAGAGCCGCCCCTGAAACACGCCTTGGTCACCTACTGGATGGCCACGGCGCTGGCCGAAGGGCTGCTGCCCGCTGCCACCGATGGCCCAGGAACCGAGGCGTTGCGACTCCTGCAGGCCACCTGTCGGGGAGGGGTGCTGCTGGGTGCCAGCCCCGCCCGCAAGACCTTTCCGGATGCCACCCCCCTGCTGATTGCGGCCCGCTCGGCCTACGGAGACCGCTACGCGGCGGTGGTGGGGTCCGCCAGCCAACGCGGCTATGCCCTCCTCACCGGCCTGGGAGCCACGGCCACTCCCACCTGCGATGCCACGATGATGGCCGCCCTGCTGAGGGGAGAGGTGCCGGATCAAACCCTGCTGGCCACGATCGAGAAGCTACCGCCACCAGAACGGGCCTACGGCAGCCTGCTCGGAGCCATCAACAGTCAGTGCAAGCCACTGCTGCCGAAGCGGCCCTGCCCCCGTAAGCAGTAAGAGCGATGCCGAGAGATCGAGCGCCCCAGGGCGTGGCTGCCGATGGGGAGCGCAAGGACGGGATGCCAGGAAGCGGCTCAAGCAGGCCCCAGTGGCGGGCACCCTTCTGGAGCCGCTCTCCGCTGCTCCATGAATGGATCCGCTCTGGCGGCATCCTGATTGCCGCCGCCTGGGGGGTTTATACCTTTGTCTATAAAGACATCTACGTACCTTCTCAGCAGCCGGCCCACCTAACCCTGGAGGCCACCCTCAAACCAGTGCCAGATCGCGCCAGGCCAGCGGCTGGCCTGGAGATGCAGCTGGAGATCAAGGCCACCAACGCCAGCAGCCGCCGCGTGTTCCTCCTGGCGAACATCTGGACCTTGCGAAGCATTAACGACGTACCACGAACAGGCCCCAAGGCAGAGAGAGACTTCATCGATGCAGCGAATGTAGCGCTGAACGGTCAGCCCGTGCTGCATAAAGAGCGCGGTGTTGAGCGTTCCACAGGGAAGCTCATTGCGATTGGACGCCTGTTCGGGGATGACTTCATCGATCCAAGCAATACAAAGAAGCGCTCGATTCTTGTAAGTATCCCCGCAGGAACCAAGGCGGTTGAAGTGAGCGTGATCCTGCCACTTCTCTCCAAACAGCCGCAACCGACATTATTTAAGGGTCAGAGGCTGGCCTGGGAGGTGGATCCTCTCGGCGATACCATGCTGTTGCTTTGCACACAAGAAGATGGACGTCCCACGTCCGGGAATTCCAGATGCCGTAGCTACGGCGAGCAGGACGAAAAGGCTCTCAAGCGGTTCGATCAACAGAGCTTCACAGTGACTCTCGATCAGCAGATCGGCCTGCCGGTTGGCGCGGAGAAGTAAAAACAAAGCCACATCCAAAGATCTGCATTATGTCTGAGTCGCGTTCGCTTGCCATGGCCAAAGACCCATAATCAAATCCAATCACTTGGAGGTACCAGGTGGGGCGATACCAACAGCCATGCACGCTGGTCGTTACACACAACAGCCCTACCTTCACGGCCTATAATTGCACCTTCTTCGCATGGATCACCAGCAAAGCCAATCAAACGAACCGCAAGCCATGAGCCCGTAGACCACTGGACAACGAGTGACAAAAAAGAGTGGGTAGAAATCTTTCCTGCCCTGATGAAAACAATGCAAGCGGATGGAGTTGACCGCCCCGCATTCCCCCTTGTTTTGGGGTGCTTCATGGCCATGCCCTACAAAGCAACGGAGGAGGTGTCATGAACAGGTTCGAGGTCCCCCGGCATCCAAATGGCGACCTCATCGCTCGAGAGGGATCCTCGCCCTTCGCGCAGAGATGGGCCTTGGCCATCTCGATGCGATCCCATACCCTGCCAGCGGGGGTGGCGTGAGGCTTGAGGTGGGTGGCCCAAGCGGGGCTGGGGCGTCACCGCTCCACGATGCCGCTCCGTTCGGAAGCGGCGACCGGGATGGCGGCCCTGATGGCACGGGCCGTAGGGACGGCACAACCAGAGGCGAAGCGCAGCATGCGCGAAGGAAGGCGTGGACAATCGCGTATTTCTCGCGTAATATTGCAAGATCCTGGTTTTGATCGATGCGCAAGCTCTGCCTTGGGATGCTGACTGGCAGCCTCACACTGGGATCCCTGGGTGACGCTGCACCGGCGCAGGCGATCGTGTTTAACTTTCGATTCGACGGCGTCTCCAACGGCTTACCGCTTGAGCAGCCAATTGTTGGCACCGGCACCTT
>JAYKGR010000023.1:0-16348 GCA_035285645.1 Cyanobacteriota bacterium
CGGCCTCGTTTCGCCGCGGCCTGGAGCTGCTGGCCCTCACCCCCGAGCGGGTGATGCCGGCCGCCGGGCGTGAGCAGTTCAGCGCGCGCCTGCAGCAGGCCAGCGCCGAGCTGGCCGCCGCCCGCGCCCTGCGCGCTGCCACCCCGGCACCCATGGCCCTCGACATGCAGGCGATCACGGCCTGGCACCAGCTGGTGCTGGAGGTGTGGTCGCTGTCGGCGGCATTGCGGGCCGCTGGGGTGTTGCCCAGCCGCTGACGCTCAGGCCAGCGGCACGATCACTTCTTCTTGGAACCGGCGTTGCCGGCGGCACCCTGCTGCTTGAAGGCCGCCTCCACCTTCTTCACCACGTCGGCAGGTACTTCTTTCGGGCAGATCTCCACGGCGCCGATCACGGCGGTGTTGGCCGAGCCGCGGCGCACCTCCTCGATGGTGAGCGCTTTGCTGCCCGCCTGTTGGATGGCGCCATCGTGCACACCCATGATCAGCTGGGTGATCGTTTCGGTGGCGATGGCCACCGCCTTGTCAAACTCCACCCCAGCCGAGCGGGAGATGCACACGTTCACGGCGGAGATGCGGCCGTAGAGCTCCATCTCCTGGTTGGTGGCCGGTGCGGCCTGGGCCGGCAGTGCGGCACCAAGCAGGGGTAAGGCCAGCAGGGGGAGCAGCAACGGGCGCGGCAACCGGCCACAGATGGGCAGAAAGGCCAAGGGGAGGATGGCGATCGTGGCTCCATGCTCTCGCATCGCCCCCGCCGCCAGTGAAGGCCTCAGCCAATCCCCGCTCCGGCGGCCTCAAGGCGAATTTCGTGGTGGGTTTCGCTCAACGCCAGCGTGCCGTCCTGCCAGGAGAAGATCGAGCGGGCGCGGAAGCGGTCCTGGTCCACCAGGCGGATGTGCTCGAGGATGTCCCACTCCTGGTAGTGCGACTCAAAGATCAGCTCGTGCTCATCCACTTGACGGATCTGGCTGCGGGTGGGCGATCCGCATAGATAGGCCCGGCTGCGTCGCAGCTGGTGGCCACAGAGATAGGCCTCCATGGTGCCTTCGCGCACGTAGCGCGGATTGCGCTCGAAAAAGTCGTACTCCTTCTCCGGCCACCAGGTGAAGCGATAGGCGGCTTCGCCCTCCACCGGTTCGCTGAAGCTCTCCACCCGCAGCAGCATGTCAACCCGCATCGGCTCCTGCTCACCGGCAAAGAAATAGAGCCGCCGCGAGCGCCACAGGCCCAGATTGCGGTTGAACCAGCGCCGCAGGGTGCTGTCGAGCTGGATGCGGCTGCGTTCGCGGCCGCTGGCTGCCGCCGGCACGATCACCGGCACACGGTCCATCTCGTGGGGGTTGGGGGCCATGGCGGGGTGCGGAACACCCGCGTGCAGTGCCCCTGTCTTAGCTACTCCAGGCCAGCCTGTCTGTGCCATCGGCTGGAAACTCCATAACGTGGTCGCAAGCACCGCGCCGATGCCGTTGGCCAGGGGAGGATCCAAACCACGTCGCGACTTGCGCCCGCCGGCCTCGCTCGCGAACGACTCCGCCGCCGCCACGGTTCCGGTTGAGGGTGTGAAGCCACCGTTGCGGCTGCTGCTGGTGGCCGCCAACCACCATCTGGCCACGCCCGACCTGCGCAACCTGCTCGCCTTTCTCAAGAGCGATGACATCGGCTTCGAGGTAAGCCTGGAGCTCACCGATCCGGCTCGCCAGCCGGAGCTGCTCGAGCTGCATCGCCTGGTGGCCACCCCGGCTCTGGTGAAGCTCGAACCGCCTCCCAAACAGGTGTTTGCCGGCAACACCCTGCTGCTGCAGCTGCGCACCTGGTTGCCGCGCTGGAAGCAGATGGAGGTGGTGAGCAGCCTGGGGGTAAGCCTGCGGCCCGCCGAAAATGATGGCAGCCGCACCCAGCGGGAGGTCCAACTCGAAGATCAGCTGCTGGTGCTGCGTCAGGAAAACGAAACGCTGATCGAACGGCTGGGGGTGCAGGAGCGGTTGCTGCGCATGGTGGCCCATGAGCTGCGCACCCCTCTCACCGCCGCCAAGCTGGCGCTGCAGACCCACGGCTTCGGGCAGATCAACGATGCCCGCTTTCGCGATGTGCTCAGCCGCCGTCTCGACGACATCGAGGCCCTCTCGCGCGACCTGCTGGAGGTGGGCACCACCCGATGGGAGGCCCTGTTCAATCCCCAGCGCCTCAGCCTGGCTCAGGTGGCGGCCGAGGCCATCCTGGAGCTGGAAAAGCTATGGGTGGGTCGCAATCTCGATCTGATCACCGACATTCCCGCCGACCTGCCCGATGTGTACGCGGATCAGCGGCGCATGCGCCAGGTGCTGCTCAACCTGCTGGAAAACGCCTTCAAATACACCGGCGATGCCGGACGGGTGACCCTCACCCTGCTGCACCGCACCAGCCAATGGGTGCAGGTGAGCGTGTGCGACAGCGGCCCTGGCATTCCACGGGAGGAGCAGCAACGCATTTTTCAGGATCGGGTGCGCCTCCCCCAGACCTCCGCCACCACCTCCGGCTTCGGGGTGGGGCTGTCGGTGTGTCGCCGCATCGCCGAGGTGCATGGCGGTCGTATCTGGGTGGTGTCAGAACCTGGGGAGGGGGCCTGCTTTCACTTCACGGTGCCGGTGTGGCAGGGCCAGAGCGGTCCCGACTCCGCTCCAGCCCCGCCTTGACGAAGGGGACCTCCGCCCCGTACGTTCAAGCGGTCGGCAACGCAGTGTCAGGCAAAAGTCTTGGCACCTTGGGCTGACGGCCTCGCCCCCATCGTCTAGAGGCCTAGGACACCTCCCTTTCACGGAGGCGACAGGGGTTCGAATCCCCTTGGGGGTATGCAAGTAAAACTAACAATCAGCTTGGCTCGTCTATGGCTGTTTGTCGTTCTTTGATTGCTGTTGATTTATCCCGCCATGCGGGCAGCACGGTTCTGCGCTTCCTGCTGCACACCGCGAAGATTGTTGGCCAGATCATCCTGTAAGCGCTGTTCGATCAAGGCGATCGGCATGCCCGGTTTGCCCTGCACCGTCAGGTCGTAGAGGATGGTGGCGGTGCCGTTGGCGGCGGAGCACACCTGCCAAAATCCCTCAAAGCGTCGGAAGTCGCCGCTGAGCATGCGAAAGCTGAGCCTGCCGCCGGCGTGGTCTTCCTCCAGTTCCAGTTCCACGCGGGCGCTGAAGCGCAGGCCGCAGAACTGCTGGGTGCCCACCTGCTCCAGCGCCACGCGCTGGCCCCGGCGCCAGAGCTGACGCGAACTGGCCAGGTTGGGGATGTAGCGGTGCAGATTGTCGTAATCGGTGAGCACACCCCAAACCCAGGCGGAATCCAGAGCCACGCGCAGCTGCACAGCCAGGCGTCGCACACCACCTTGCTGACGTTCCATCACCTGCTGAATGGTGTCGAGATCGCAGCTGGCCTGGCCGGCGAGCACGGCGGTGGGAGCGGCGGTGGCCAGAAGCTGGGTCAAATCGCGAATCCCGGTGTTGGGAGGAGCGTCGCCGCGGTGCCGGAGGTGTCACCTGGCGGGTATCGGACGCAACGCTAGCGGCATTCTTGCGGTGAGGCGGTGCCGCGTGGACGTTTGGTGTGTTCCGTATGATCAGCGCGCTTGAACGGGTTGTCCTTTTATGCGTGTTTCCACAGGCCGTGCCACCCAGTCCGACAACCGCATGATCACCGTGGTGGTGGAAAGCTTCGGGATTGGCCGGCAACGGCAAGCTGAACGCTCCATCACCGTGCCGTTCTCCCGCCTGCAGGCCCTGATGCAGAGCGTGGCCCTCAATGGCGGCCGCATCCGCGCGGTGAGCAGCGATGCCACCGACGCCACCGACGCCCCGGTTGCAACGGCACCTGTGCCTGCCCCTGTGGACACCCAGCCCTCCACCAAACCCGCTCCCGTGTCTCACGCCGACATCCCCGTCAACACCTACAAGCCGAAGAATCCCTGCCTCGGCACCGTGACCGAGAACTACAGCCTGGTGGGCGAAGGGGCCATCGGCCGGGTGAATCACATCACCTTCGACCTCAGCGCCGGCGACCCTCAGCTGCGCTACGTGGAGGGCCAGAGCATCGGCATCATTCCTGAAGGCACCGACGCCAACGGCAAGCCCCACAAGCTCCGCCTCTATTCGATCGCCAGCACCCGCCACGGCGATGATCTGGAAGGCAACACCGTGTCGCTCTGCGTGCGTCAGCTGCAGTACGAGAAAGACGGTGAGGTGATCAATGGGGTGTGCTCCACCTACCTGTGCGACATCGAACCCGGCAGCCAGGTGAAGATCACCGGCCCGGTGGGCAAGGAGATGCTGCTGCCACCCGATGAAGACGCCAACGTGATCATGTTGGCCACCGGTACCGGCATCGCGCCGATGCGCACCTACCTGCGCCGCATGTTTGAGCCGTCGGAACGGGCCAAGAATCCCGAGTACCAGTTCCGCGGCCTGGCGTGGCTGTTCATGGGCGCCCCCAAAACCCCCAACCTGCTCTACGACGACGATTTTCAGCGGTATCAGGCCGAGTATCCCGATCATTTCCGCTACACCACCGCCATCAGTCGCGAGCAGGAAAATGCCCGCGGTGGCCGCATGTACATCCAGGATCGCGTGCTGGAGCACGCCGAAGAAATCTTCGCCCTGATCGAAAATCCCAAGACCCACGTGTACATGTGCGGTCTGCGGGGGATGGAGCCCGGCATCGATGAAGCGATGACGGCTGCTGCCGCCGCCAAGGGCCTGGATTGGTCGGAGCTGCGGCCCCAGCTCAAGAAGGCCGAGCGCTGGCACGTGGAAACCTACTGAGGTTGTCAGGGCCACTGCACCGCAGGCCTGCCGATCGGCAGGCCTTTTTTCATGGGCGAACCCACACATCCACCATCGCTTGTGGCCCGCCATGCTGACAACGGCTGTGGTCCCGTTAAACCGGAAGCAGCCCCTCAGGAGCCATGACCGCCATCCTCACCAATCCCCTGCGGGTCGGCCTGCGCCAGGAACGGGTCATCTCTCCCCAGTGCCTGGTGATTTTCGGCGCCAGCGGTGATCTCACCCACCGCAAGCTGGTGCCAGCTCTGTTTGAGCTGTTTCGCCAGCGGCGCCTGCCCAGCGAATTCGCGGTGCTGGGTTGCGCCCGCCGCCCCTGGAGCGATGAGGAGTTCCGCCAGCGCATGGCGGAGGCGATGGCCTCCGAGATCGCCGAGCACCGCACCGCCTGGGAGGCCTTCAGCCAGGGCCTCTTCTACGAGCCGGTGGATCTGCAGCAGAGCGACCACCTTGTGCGCCTGGGCCAGCGGCTGGAGGTGATCGACCGGCTGCGTGCCACCCGCAGCAACCGCACCTTCTACCTCTCGGTATCGCCGGAGTTTTACGCCAGCGGCTGCCGCGCCCTGGCCGCTGCCGGCCTGCTGGCCGACAGCGAACGCAGCCGGGTGGTGATCGAAAAGCCCTTCGGGCGCGATTACGGCAGCGCCCAGGCGCTCAACCGGGTGGTGCAGGCGTGCGCCAAGGAAAACCAGATCTTCCGCATCGACCACTACCTCGGCAAGGAAACCGTTCAGAACATTTTGGTGTTGCGCTTTGCCAACACCATCTTCGAACCGATCTGGAACCGCAACTACATCGCCAGCGTGCAGATCACCGCCGCCGAAACGGTGGGGGTGGAGGAGCGGGCTGGGTATTACGAAAGTTCTGGCGCCCTGCGCGACATGGTGCAGAACCACCTCACCCAGATCCTGGCCCTCACCGCCATGGAGCCCCCCGGTCGCTTTGATCCGGAGGCCATCCGCAATGAAAAGGCCAAGGTGCTGCAGGCCGCCCACCTGGCCGATGAAAACGAACCGTGGAAGTGCTGCGTGCGCGGTCAATACGGACCGGGTGGCAGCCGCCAGGCTCCCCTGCCCGGCTATCGCCAGGAGCCGGGTGTGGATCCGAACAGCACCACCGAAACCTATGTGGCGATGAAACTGTTCGTGAACAACTGGCGCTGGCAGGGGGTGCCGTTTTTCATCCGCACGGGCAAGCGCTTGCCCAAGCGCCTCAGCGAGGTGGTGCTCACCTTCCGCGAGGCGCCGGTGCATCTGTTTGATGCCGCCGGTGGTGCCCCCACCGCCAACCAGCTGATTCTGCGCATCCAACCCGATGAAGGGGCCGACATCGTGTTTGACGTGAAGGCCCCGGGTTCCGGCATGCGCAGCCGGCCGGTGGATATGGCGTTCTCCTACGACGAAAGCTTCGGCGAACCCTCCGATGAGGGTTATGTGCGCTTGCTCGCTGATGCCATGCTCGGCGATCCCACCCTGTTCACCCGCAGCGACGAGGTAGAGGCTGCCTGGCGTCTTTACACCCCCGTGTTGCAGCAGCTGGAGGAATCGCCCTGGCAGCTGCCGGTGCATCCCTACGAAGCCCGCACCTGGGGCCCCGCCGCCGCCGACAACCTGCTGGCCGACGACGGCCTGGCCTGGCGTCGCCCCTGACGGCACCACGACCTGCTCTGCCCGCCCCGTATTCCCCCGCCTCGCTCCGCCATGTCTGCCCAGCTCACCCTGCAGGCCCCCCTGGCCATTCCACCCACCGAGGTGCGGCCTTACCTCCAGCGCCTGTGGCAGGAAGACCTCGCCACCTCCAGCGGTGCCACCACCTTCACGCTGCTGATCTGGGATCCGGCCTGGTTGGAGCAGCATCTGATCCGGCTGGGCCGGATCGAGGGGCCGATCACCGGCCTGCTGGGCCCGGATCTGCTGGAGGCGGGCCGCGCCGCCCTGGCCGACACCGACCTGCCGCCCAGCACCGCCCCGATGGATCCGCGGCTGGCCTGGGCGCTGGGTCGCCTGCCGGGCGAGGACCAGGCCAGCGATCTGCGCGGCCGCGGGGTGGATAGCGCCCTGAGTGTGCTGATGCCGCGGCGCATGGTGACCCTGGCCGCCACCCTCGATCAGCACCAGCCCCTCGAAACCCTGGTGGCCGCCTACTGCCCCCTGCCCGATGAGGGTGGGGTAGGGGCCGCCTGCGGCGATGTGGTGGTGTTGCGGGGCAGCTTCCGCGCTCTGCAAGACAACCTGCATCTGGTGCAGCCGCTGGTGAACGACGACCTGCCCTGCTGGGTGTGGTGGAACAGCAGCCTCGATGAATCGCCCGATCTGCTGGAGGCCCTGGCGCCGCCGCCGCGGCGTTTGGTGGTGGACAGCTCCCTCGGCAGCCCGCGCCGCTGCCTCGACCTGCTGGTGCAGCGCATCGACAGCGGCCAGGCCCTCAATGATCTCAACTGGCTGAGGCTGCGCACCTGGCGCGAATCGCTGGCGATGCTCTTCGATCCGCCATCGCGCCGCGATGCCCTGGCGGCGGTGGTGCAGCTCGACATCGATGTGGAAGGCGACCACCCGGTGAAGGGCCTGCTGCTGGCCGGTTGGCTGGCCGATCGCCTGGGTTGGCATCTGGTGAGCAGCTTCAGCGTCGATGGCGACGGCTATGGCCGCGGGATCGAGGCCGAATTCCAGCGCAACGATGGCGAAACCGTGCGCTTTCGTCTGATGCCGGTGCCGGTGGGAGCCCCGAAGGTGCACCCTGGCGCCCTGGTGGGGTTGCGCATGATCTGTCAGCCGGTTGGTGCAGCGCCGCTCTGCGTGATTCTCTGCTCCGAATCGGGCGGCTGCATGCGGCTGGAATCCGGCGGCATGGCCGCCATGCAGCTGGTGGAGGAGGTGGTGCCCCTGCCCAATGAAAGCGAGGAAATGGAACTCTCCCGCCTGCTCGGCGGCGGTCATGACACCACCAACCCGCTGCTGGCCGCCGCCGCCCCGCTGGCGGCGAGGATTCTTCCCGACTGACGCCCTCAGCCCTTGAGCGTTCTGATCGCCGCCCCCTGCAGCGGCAGCGGCAAAACCCTGCTCAGCCTCTGCCTGACGGCCCTGGCCCGCCGGCGTGGCGCCACGATTCAGACCTTCAAGGTGGGGCCCGACTATCTCGATCCCCAGCTGCTCGCGGCGGTGGCGGGCCGGCCCTGCCGCAACCTCGACACCCTGCTCTGCGGCAGCGACTGGGTGCGGCGTAGCTTCGCCTGGCACGGCAGCCGCGCCGATCGGGTGCTGGTGGAGGGTGTGATGGGGCTGTTTGATGGCCTGGGCCCCGGCAGCGAGGCCAGCTCCGCCGCCGTGGCCGCCCTGCTGGATCTGCCGGTGGTGCTGGTGGTGGAGGCTTCGCGCCAGGCCGGTTCGCTGGCCGCTCTGGTGCGGGGCTTTCGCGACCACGGCCCGCCGGCGGTGCGCCTGGCCGGCGTGGTGCTCAACCGGGTGGCCAGCGAGCGCCACGATCGGCTGCTGCGGGAGGCGCTGGCCGCGATCGAAGTGCCGGTGCTGGGGGTGCTGCCTCCGGCGCCGGCCCTGGAGCTGCCCAGCCGCCACCTGGGCCTGCACAGCCCAGGGGAGATCGCCGACCTGCCCGAGCGCTGCTGCTCCTGGGCCGATCTGGCCGAGCGTCACCTCGATCTGCCACGCCTCTGGCCGCTGCTCGCGCCGCAAAACGCCGCCGCTGGCGGCGATCCGATCACCCTTGGTCTGGGGCTGGCGCCCGTGGCCGCCAGCGTGCCTCCCACGGTGGCGATCGCCAGTGATGCAGCCTTCCACTTTCGCTACCCGGAGGCGCAGGAGGTGCTGGTGGCCGCCGGCCTGCGGCCTGTGCCCTGGAGCCCACTGGCCGATCAACCGCTGCCTCCGCACAGCGCCGCGGTGCTGCTGCCGGGCGGCTATCCGGAGCTGCATGGCGCAGCGTTGGCGGCCTCCCACCGCAGCCTGGAGGCCCTGCGCCAGGCCGCCCGCCGCGGTGTGCCGATCGTGGCCGAATGCGGGGGGCTGCTGCTGCTGGGCCACAGCCTGCGGGATGCCCAGGGCGGGGAGCACGCCCTGGCCGGGGTGTTGCCGCTGCGAGCCGCCCCGGGCCGCCTCAGCCTCGGCTACCGCCAGGCCACGGCCCTGGCCGATGGTGTGCTGCTGCGGCGCGGCGAGCGCCTCTGGGGCCATGAGTTTCATCGGTGGCAGATCGAGGGCTGCGGCGAGGGCCAGCTCTGGCATCTCGAGGGCTGGGGCGTGCCGGCCCGCGCCGAGGGCTGGAGCCGGCCCCGGCTCCACGCCAGCTGGCTGCACCTGCACTGGGCTGGCCAGCCGGCGATGGTGCGGCGGCTGGCGGCGGCGGCCGCACTGTGCCAGCGTGAGCAAGAGCACAGAGAGGCTCCGCACCGATGACCGACCGTGGCCCCGAGGGCGACCGAGCCCGCCGCAGCCGTGCCAGGCCCCTGGGCTGGATGCCCGGCGACAGCCTGGTGGCCCCGGCCCCCAACCCACGCTCTGCCGTGCAGCGTGCTCCCACCGCAGCGGAGAGTCGGCCCAGCGTCAGCGCCCAGCGCTGGCACATCGTGGTGAGCGGCCGGGTGCAGGGGGTGGGCTACCGCCAGGCCTGCCAGCGCCGCGCCGCCGATCTGGGGCTGGGGGGCTGGGTGCGCAACCGCAGCGATGGCCAGGTGGAGGTGGAAGCGGAGGGATCGCCGGAGCGGCTGGAGGAGCTGCGCCTGTGGTGTGAGCGCGGCCCGGCCACCGCTGGAGTGCGCAGCGTGAGCGTGTCGCCCCTACCCGTGTGTGGGATCGACTGGTTTGAGATTCGCCGCTGAGGAGCTGGCGTTCAGCCCTGCTCGGCCAGCCAGGTGTGCCAGCGCCGCTGTTCTTCGGGGTTGTTGCCGTCGGCCATCAGTGTGACCCCCTGCCGTGCCCGGCTTACCGCCACGTACACCAGCTGGCGGCGCAGCTCGGGATCGCTGGGCCAGAACACATCGGCATCCACGAACACTTCGCCGAAGCTGCTGCCCTGGCTGCGGTGCACGGATAGCACGGCGGCGGGCCCGAGAGAGGCGAAGGCATCGCGCAGCAGAAAAAACCGGCGCCAGAGGCCGCGGCCCTCCTGCCGGGAGGCTTCGCGGGCCTGGCCGCGCAGCCGTTGCAGCACCTGATCCAGCTGCTGCCGCGCCGCGCTGCCGATCGGTGGCAGCAGCCGCAGGGTGAGCGTCGCTTCACCGGTGTCTACGGAGGCGCTCAGGGTTTCGATCAGCGGTGGCGCCAGGCCCGCTTCCACCGCCACGCCGAAGCTCGCTAGGTCGCAGCGCTCGGGCGTCACATCACGCACCACCACCTCCCGGTTGGAGCCCAGCACCATGTCGGGTTCTTCCGCCGCTTCGATCCCCTCCCGGCAGGCGGGGGCCATCACGGCCGAGCGGGTGATCAGCACCTCGCCGGGCAGCACCGGCAGCTGATCGGCCATGGAGCCGTGCAGGGCGCGGCGGGCGATCGGCACCAGCCGTTCCAGCGAGCGGTTGGTGTAGCAGAGAATGCGGGCCAGATCGGGGTTGTCGCTGGCGGCACTGCGCTGCAGGGCCTCCTGCGCTGCCCGCAGCCAGGCGGGGCGGTCGAGGGCGGCCACCATGCCGGCCGCGGTGCGGTGCGGCGGCAGCTGGGGCGGGCGTCGGCAGGGCAGGGCACCGCTACGGATGCCGCTGGCGAGGCGCAGCACAGGCCCCTGGTGGCGCACCACCTGGGTGAGGGCGGCCCGCTGGCCCCGCGCCAGCGCAAACACCGGGCTGAGGGCCTCACCCACCGGTGGCAGCTGGGCCGGATCTCCCACAAACACCAGCCGGGTGGCATACGGATGGGCGCAGCGCAGGGTGATCTCCAGCAGGGTGCTGTCGACCATGGAGGCTTCATCGATCAGCACCAGGCCCAGATGTTCGAGGGAACCGGCGGTGTGGGCGGTTTCTTCGCAGCGTTCCTGATCGCCCTGGCGTTTGAGCTTGAGCCGCAGCAGGCGATGGATGGTGGAGGGAAACCAGGTGGGTCGCAGCCCCGCCAGCTGCAGGTGGCTGCGCAGCACGCCCACGGCTTTGTGTGTGGGGGCGGCCACGGTCCAGCAGAGGCCGGCGGCCTCGGCCAGGGCCAGCAAGCGCATCGAGAGAAAGGTTTTGCCGGTGCCGGCGTACCCGCTGAGCACAAAGGGCTCCCCCCGCGGCGCCTCCTGCAACCAGGCGGCAAAGGCGGCCGCCGCCTCGCCCTGGTCGGCGGTGAGGGTTGCCTCGCCGGTCACCCGGCTGCTGGGAGCAGCAGCCCCCAGTGCTGCAGGAGGTGCAGGGGGGAGCCCACCAGCACCACACCCGGTAGAGCCACCAGCGGACCGATGAGGCTGCCCACCAGCACTTCGGGCCTGGTGTGGCCGAGATTTTCCTTGAGTGGTTTGAGCAGCACCGCGTCGGGCCAGTGCCCATCGGGCAGAGCGTTGACCCGACCCGCGGTGAGGCCAGCCGCGCGGCGTACGCCGCTGGCGTCGTAAAGCACGATGAAGGAGAGCACGGCCGCCAGGGCGAAGAGCGGGTCGCTGAACCCCAGCTGCCAGCCGAGGGCGGCGCTGGTGCCGGTCATGAGGGCGGAATGGCTGGATGGCATGCCGCCGGTTTCCACCAGCACCCGCGGGTTCCAGCGGCGGTGCACCACCAGCTCCACCAGCAGCTTGGAGAGCTGGGCGACGCCGCAGGCGGCGAGACCCCACCAGAGCACGCCGTTGTCGAGTACGGCCTGAATCATCGGTCGCGCCCGGTGATGTAGTCGGCCAGGCCCAGCAGGGGTGCCGTGCGCTCGCTGGGCCAGGGGGCCAGGGCGGCCTTGGCTTCGCTCACCAGGGCCTCCGCCCGGCGGCGCGATTCCTCCAGCCCCAGCAGTTTGGGGTAGGTGGTTTTGTCGGCGGTGAGATCCTTGCCCGCCGTTTTGCCGAGCACCTCGCTGCTGGCGGTGACATCGAGAATGTCATCGATGATCTGAAAGGCCAGGCCGATGCCTCGGGCGTAGGTGGCCAGGGCCTGCAGCAGGCTTTCATCGGCACCGGCCACCAGGGCGCCGCTAATCACGCAGGCCCGCAGCAGCGCTCCGGTTTTGTGCAGGTGGATGTATTCGAGGGTGGCGAGATCCACCGCGCGACCTTCACTTTCCAGATCGACCACCTGGCCGCCCACCAGGCCGGGGGCGCCGGAGGCCAGGCTGAGCTCACCCACCACCGCCAGCAGCCGCTCGGCGGCCACGCCAGGGCTGCGCAGCGCCACCATCTCGAAGGCGCGGGTGAGCAGGGCATCGCCGGCGAGGATGGCGTTGGCTTCGCCGTACACCTTGTGGTTGGTGGGCCGGCCGCGGCGCAGGTCGTCGTTGTCCATCGCCGGCAGATCGTCGTGGATCAGCGACATGGTGTGGATCATCTCCAGCGCCACGGCGGTGGGCATGGCCAGATCGGCGGCAGCGCCGGCCAGCTCGCAGGCCGCCAGGCAGAGAATCGGGCGCAGCCGCTTGCCGCCTGCCAGGAGCGAGTAGCGCATGGCCTGGCGCAGGGATTCCGGTCGCTCAGGCCCCAGGGCACCATCGAGGGCGGCTTCCACCCGCTGGCGTCGGCTCTCGAGGTAGGCCGCCAGGTCGAAGTCGGTGGCCGTGCTCGGCACCGCGGTCATGGGGCTGGGGGCGACTGGAGGGATTGTCCCATCCGCTGGAGGCCCTTCATGGCACGAGGTCGTCAAGACCGTGGGCAACATGATGGGCCTGGCACCAGGCCACCACCGTGTTCACCAGGAGCATGGCCACGGTCATCGGCCCCACACCGCCCGGTACGGGCGAGAGAGCGGCGGCGATCGGCTCCACCTCAGCGGCCCGCACATCGCCGCAGAGTCCCCCCTCGGGCCGGCGGTGGATGCCCACATCCACCACCACCGCACCGGGCGCGACATGCTCGGCGCCGATCAGTTGCGGCTGGCCGGCGGCCACCACCAGCACCTCCGCCTGGCGCGTAAGGGCGGCCAGATCGGCGGTGCGCGAATGGGCCACGGTGACGGTGGCATCCGCCGCCTGGAGCATGAGCGCCATGGGCTGGCCCACCAGGATGCTGCGGCCCACCACCACGGCCCGACGACCGCTGAGCGCCACGTCGGCATCGGCCAGCAGGGCCATCACCCCAGCGGGAGTGCAGCTGCGTGGTCCGGGTTCGCCTTTGAGCAGATGTCCGAGGTTGAGGGTATGAAGCCCGTCGGCATCCTTGGCCGGATCGATGGCCTCGAGCAGCGGGCGTTCATTGAGCCCGGCGGGGAGGGGCAATTGGAGCAGAATGCCGTCCACCGCCGGATCGGCGTTGAGGGCCTGAATGCGGGCGAGCACCGTGGCGGCGGGGGTGCCGCTGGTGAGGTGGCCACCGAGATTGGCGATCCCCACCCGGCCGCAGGCTTTTTCTTTATTGGCCACGTACACCCCGCTGGCGGGGTCGTCGCCCACCCGCAGCACCGCCAGGCCCGGCGGCCGGCCGATGGCGGGGAGGTGGGCCGCCACCACGGCGGTGAGTCGTTGCTCCAGGCGGGCAGCCAGCGCGCGTCCGTCCAGCAAGCGGGCCATCGGGGGAGATGTGCAGCACCATCACCAGCTTGCCCCGCCGCGACGCGGCGAGGGGCCAGCCGCTGCTGCGGATGCATCTGGGGAAAAACGCCCGAAAACGGGGGTAAACGCGGCATGGATGGGGAAAACCCCCTCGTTGTGCCGCGTGGAGCGCCGTTGGCTCGCGCCAGCAGAGCGGCGAGCGCGGCGCACGGTCCAGGGGCGGGTGATGCCGCCCTGCACCTGCCACACGCCATAGCGGCGGCGGCTGGCCCTGAACTCGGCATCGAGGTACTCTTGCGCGGCGCAGCTCGCCAGGTGCTGCCGGTAGGCAAACGCCTGGCCGTCTTCCACCATCACCAGATTGATGTTGAGATCGGTGATCACCTCAGCCACGGTGCGGCCGTAGCGATCGGTGCCGTGGCGCACGAGGGTGACCTGGCGGCCGCGGGGGAGACGCTGCTGCAGGTAGGCACGGGCCTGCGCTCCCCAGGGGCTCTGGTCGATTTCAGGGGCGTCGATGCAGGCGAGGCGCACCACAAGGGTCTGGGCCCCGGCGCGCACCTGCAGGGTGTCGCCATCGCCCACGGAGAGCACGATGGCCAGCAGCCCTGCCAGTGGTTCACCTGCCATCTGCCACCTCCCCAGGGCGTCGCCTGCCAATCCGATGATCGCGCGGCGGATCAGGGGTTAAGGGGCTCCTCATGCCAACCGGTGGCGCACTGCCAGCGGCGGCGGCGATGGGGGTGGTGGGTGAGCTCCAGGAGCTCCACCTGGGCGATGGCGATGCGCAATAGCAGAAAGTGGGCCGGTAGCGGCGTCGGCTCCGGCAGTGCGGCGGGAAAGTCCGCCGCCGCGTCGAGGGGTTCACCGGGCGAGGGCCAGCCCCACACCGCCCGCCCGCTCGGGGTGAGCGCCTGCCAGTGGCGTTGCCGCTCCCGCTGCTCCTGCTCGCTCGGTAGCGCTTGCCACTGCCCTCGCAGCCGAAACTGGCAGCGGGCGCGCGGCAGCAGCCAGCAGAGCTCCAGCGCCGGTTGCCGGCGCAGCTCGGCGGGCTTGGCGCTGCGGGCATCGCTGAGCAGATCGAGCTGTGCCGGCCCGGCCCAGCCGCGAAACACCAGTGTGCGCACCCGTGGGCTGCCATCAGCGGCCACGCTCGCCAGCTGCAGCCAGCGGGCCTGGGGGGCGCGGCCTTCGCGTTCGCGGGCTCCGCGCAGCAGCGCTCGCCAGGGGGGCAGTGCATCGGGGCTGCCGATCGGTTTCCTGCTCAGCCCTTGCCACCGTAGGTGCCGCCAGAACCCAACTATGCCAATACAGGTGTAAGCATTGATGCTCATCTTCCCCTGTGCGAGGTCCGCAGCCGCAAGGTCTGCATGAGCTGCCATTGGTTCCGCCACCACGCCGGCGTGCCTTGCATCTCGGTGAGCACCTCACCAGCCGCTGCCCCGCCTGGATCGGTGCGAAGCCCCTCGATGCACGTTGTCTTGAGCCCTTGGCCACCTACGAAACATTATCGATCGACCCAAAATCGGGAACACTCGCTAGCGTTGTGGTGTTGATCCGCAGCTCCACCTTCCTGGCAGGTCTGTGAAAGCAGCGCCTTGATTGTTTTAATTCTTGCTCTCAGAAGAACCTTCCTGTCGCTTGTGATTGAAGTATGAGAGCGAAACTCTGTTTTCTGCTTTGTTTTTTCGGATTCCATATTGCTCCGGCCCATTCTTTTGGTGTCGATGTTTGTTACACCTCTCCATCTTCTGGTCTGGCACCGATTCGTAACTGCATCGGTGTTGAAGAAGAGTGCCGCACGAGCAACCTCCCACCTGCACAAGCAGTGGCCTGTCGCGGCGAGGCCTTCGCCGATAGTCTCAGTGGTCTCAGCGGCGCCAATGGAATCATCGGCGGACGCAGCTTGGTGCATAGTGATTCCACCTATTTGATGGCGCAGCTGATTGGCTATACGCCATGGGAAGCTTATCAAATCTCGATTTATAACGAGGCGACTGATCAGTCGTTTTATCTGCCCTTCGACCAGCAGGGGCAGCAGATTCTGAGCGACTCCGTGGTTGAGCAATGCCGAGCGACATGGGGGCTTGGCATGGCGCGCCAATGCCTCCTCGCAACCCAAGAGATGAATGGTGTTTATAAGTTTAATAATCAGTCGGGAGGCATGTTGCTGCATCTGCATGCCCGCTTCTCTCCAGATGGTAGTGAACCGCCAAGCATCGGCCTGCCCGCCAACTACTTTTCCCCCGCTCATGCCCCCTATGAACCACTCCTGACCAACTTGCAAGACTGGGCCATGAACCGCCGCGAGGATGCCTGCGTTGCAGGAATCCTGGTTCGCAATACGGGTGGGGCTCCTGCATCGATTCCCTGCGAAGTACGCGACAGGGTGATTAAGAGCCCCCAGAGTGTTTTTGCCTTAGGGGTGCCTCAGCTGCAGATTCCATTCTATTCCAATCTGGGTAGGCTGATCATTCACGAAGATGACAATGGTCAGGTGCAAGCAACCGATGCCAGCTTCCAGGGATTTGTCACGCCGCACCAGCTTGATTTTGCCAAATTAGGTATCTTTCTCCACGCCTACGCTGATCGAGTGTCGCACCACATGTGCACGGATCGCTCCTGGTTCCAACAGGAAGCATCAGGTGACTATGACTCCACATACGATCAGGTTTTCTGCGCCCAGGGCAGCCATTTTCTTTGGCATGCCTGGGAGCAAGGCACCGATCAGAGCACGGCCAATCTTGAGTCGGAGTTTCAGACCATGCAACCGGCACTCGAGGGTATCTGGGCCCAGCTTCTGGAGTATGCCGGGATGAACCAGATTCTGCGGCTTCAACCAGGCTTTGATCAAGCTGAGCTGATCCGTGAGTTGATTGTCATCTTGAGCCTGTATGACCCCAACACGCGGCTTGATGCCATGGTCGCCCTGATGGAG
>JAYKGR010000024.1:0-5501 GCA_035285645.1 Cyanobacteriota bacterium
TCACGCCCATGACGTTTCTCCTCAGCCGTTGCGGGGAAAGGGATCTGGCGCTTTCCCTCGAATTGTCTGGAGATCTGCCGGCGGAGCGTCGGCTGGTTGGTTTTGACGGTCAGGGCGACGTCGGCCCCAGGGCCGCCTAAAAGTGTGCCCCGGCAGCCCTGGCAGGCTGTCTGCATTGGGTTCGCTCGGCGGGACTCAGTGCCCCCAATGCCCGAAACCCGTTCTGCCGCAGTTGATCAGCCCGCACTGGAGATATGATCATCTTCCCCTTGGAGCCAACACCACGCATCAAAACAGGCGGCCTGGCCCCCATCCACGCTCCAGATCCGCGCCCCGGTGATGCGAAACAGGCGACCCTGGGCGCTGACGCGGATGCCGCCATAACCCTGGAGCGCCACCTGCTGGCGAGCCTGGTTCAGGGCACGGGCGCGCTCCTGCCGCACAGATGGTGGCGCGGTGAGTCGGGAGGGCATGCCCACCATCTCCCGCCAAGACCGCTGCCAGAGGCCTAGGGCCGCCGCGTTGGCGTAGGTGAGGCAAGGATCACGGAGGCCATCGTGGGCTAGCAGCACCAGCGGTGCCGCAAATAATTCCTGGGCCCGCTGCCGCGGCGATCGGCCATCGGCAGGCCCCAAACCCGCGAGCAGAGGCCGCCCGAAGGCCTCGCGATAACGCTCGAGCATCAGGGCCACCAGGCGGCAGGCTTCAGGCTCGAGCCAGGGAGCATCAGCGGCCAGGGGCATCGTGCGACTCCTCAACGGCGGCTTCATCGCCGGTGGCCATGGCCCTGGCCATCGCCAGCTGGGCCAGGGCCGTGCCCTGGGCCCGCAGGTGAGCCAGAAAACGTGCATTCGCGTCTGGAAAGCGCGGTTCTTCAGCCAGCGGCAAGGGGCCGGCCACATCCAGGCCCGATTCACCCTCCAGGGCCGGTGTGATAACCACCAGATCGGGATCGAGGGGGGCGTCGTAACGCCACCAGCGCCCTGGATCGGTGATCGCCGGATGCACCGGATGGGGCGCATGATCCACCTGGGCCCGGGCCCCCTGGCGGCGGCGCTCGGCCAGATCGGCCAGCAGCTGGGCCCGGGAGCGGCCCCGCAGCTGAAACAAGACGAAGGGGTCTTCGCTGAAGCGATCGCCCATCAGGTAGTAAACGGCGCTGATGTGTTTACAGGGGTTGGCCTTATCGGGGCAACTGCACTCGCTGCGCACCTCCTGAAGCTTGAAGGGAAACAGGCGCCGACCACTGGCGGCAAAAGCCCGCTCTATGTCTCGCGGCATCACGCCAGCGAGCAGCTGGGCCGACCAGCGCGCCTTCTGATTCAGGGCATCGAGCACATACCCCCAGTCTTCATCACTGAGCACATCAAGCCAGAGTTTCACTTTGTAAGGATCGGGTTCGGTGCCCTGCACACGGGCATGCACCCGCCGCCCTTCAAACCGAATCGACACCACATTGCCTTCGCGGGCATAGCCCCAGGCCCGCTCCAGCCGTTTCTTGTAGCGATAGGCATTAATCAGCTCCATCCACTGCTCCACCCACCAGGGTTGCTGGGCAATGGCCTGCTCACCCAACTGAGCGGCAAGGGGAGACGGGGAAACGGTCATGGCCGGCCCACGTGAATGGCTCCATTATTCCGAGCCACCGAACCCAGAGCCCGGCCGCTGAGCACCAGCACCTCGGCATTGAGGAGGTGCCAGAACAGGTGGGTGCCGAACGGCAACACGCCGCAGAGGGCATTGTCGAGGCTGCGCAACACCAGCGACAGGCTGAAGAGGGCGGTGGCGACCAGCAACGCCGTGCCCCGCCCCTGGCGCCGGTCGTGCCAGGCCAGCAGGGCCAGCACCGCCAGGGTGGGGGCGTAGGCGAGGGAGCCATTGAGCAGGTTGGGAACGGAGCGGCCCGCCAGGCTGGCCAGCAGAAACAGACCGCAGAGGCCGGCGGCCGGCAGTGGCGCCAGGCCCAGGCGCCGCTGCAGCCAGAGGAGCAGAACGAGAAGCTGAAACAACAGGATCGGCAGCACGTCGGCCACCAGGGTCCAGGGGGTGGCGACGGTGTGGAAGAGGCCGCTGCCGATGGCCAACGCCAAGGCCAACACCGCCAGGCCCCCCACGCCACGATCCACTCCGGCGGGTGTGCGCGCCAGCCGCGCCAGACGCCAGGCCGCCCCCGCAAAGGCCAGATTGGTGATGGCATTGAGCGGCTCGGCCCAGAGGCCGGGTCCAAGGCGCTCGCAATAGAGGTCGATCATGGCGACTCCTGCAGCGCCACCAACTCCCGCAGCTGGCCCACATCCAGGCCCCCCAGCCACTCCTCACCACTGCCCACGATGTCGTCGGCCAGCTTGGCCTTCTCCGTGATCATGCGGTCGATCTTTTCCTCCACCGTGCCGCTGGTGATGAACTTATGCACCATCACCCGGTTGGTCTGGCCGATGCGGTAGGCGCGGTCGGTGGCCTGGTTTTCCACCGCCGGATTCCACCAGCGATCCACATGAAACACATGGCTGGCTCGGGTGAGATTGAGGCCCACACCGCCGGCCTTGAGCGACAGCAGAAAGAGTTGCGGCCCTCGCGGATCCTCCTGGAAGCGATCCACCATGGCCTGCCGCTCGGCCTTGCTAGTGCTGCCGTAGAGAAACGGCACGTCCTGGCGCCAGCGGCGTTCGAGGTGGGCCTTGAGCAGATGGCCCCATTCGGCGAATTGGGTGAACAGCAGGGCCCGATCACCCGCCTCGATCACCTCCTCAAGAATCTCCTCCAGCCGCTGCACCTTGGCGCTACGGGCGGCGAAGCTGCCATCCACGGTGTTTTCGCGCAGGGCAAGGGCGGGATGATTACAGATCTGCTTGAGCCGGGTGAGCAGGGCCAGCACCTGGCCATGCTTCTGCCCGAGGGGGGCACGGGCGATGGCCTCCAGGCTGTCATCCACCGTTTTGCGATAGAGCTTCACCTGTTCTGCGGAGAGGCCCACCCATTCGCGCAACTCCACCTTCTCGGGCAGGTCGGAGATGATCGAGCGATCGGTTTTGAGGCGCCGCAGGATGAACGGTCGCACCCGCGATTTGAGATCCCGCAGCGATGACATATCGCCGTAGCGCTCGATTGGCAATCGGTAGCGCTGGCGGAAAAATCCCTCCTCTCCAAGCACCGTGGGGTTGAGGAAATCCATCAAAGCCCAGAGTTCGCTCACCCGGTTTTCCACCGGAGTACCGGTGAGCGCGATGCGGAAACGGCTCTGTTTCAGGGGACGGGCCAGATCACGGGCGGCCTGGCTTTGCTTGGCGGCTGGATTCTTGATCGCCTGAGCCTCGTCGATCACCACGCCCTGCCAGTCGACCGTTTCCAAAAGCTCGCTGTCGCGCTGCAGCAGTCCGTAGCTGGTGAGCACCAGATCCACACCGTCGAGCGCCTTCTTCAAGGCCGGTGCCGTGCTGGGTCGGCGAGGGCCGTAATGCTCCCGCACCTCCAGCTCGGGGGTGAAGGCAGCCGCCTCCCGCTTCCAGTTGGTGAGCACAGACGTGGGGGCCACCAGCAGCACCGGGCGACGCAATTCCTGTTCGGCCTTGAGGTGCTGCACAAAAGCCAGCAGCTGGATGGTTTTGCCCAACCCCATGTCGTCGGCCAGGCAGGCGCCCTGATCGAAGCGATGCAGAAAGGCCAGCCAGCCCAGCCCCCTCTCCTGGTAGGGCCGCAGCTGGCCGGCGAAACCCTCCGGCGCCGGCAGGGGATCGGGAATCTTCTGCTGGTGGTATTGCTCGAGCACCGCCTGCAGTCGCGGCCCTGCCACAAACCGATGCACCGGCAGTCGCATCAGGGTTTCGCCATCGGTGGCGGTCAAGCGCAGGGCGTCGTCGAGGCTGAGGCCCGGATCGGCATTGCAGTAGCGCTCGGCGTTGCGTAGATCGCCGGGGCGCAGCTCGATCCAGGCGCCTTTGTGCTGCACCAGCGGACTGCGACGCGCCGTGAGCCGCTCAATGTCCTTGAGGGTGAGGGTGACGCCGCCGATCATCAAGTCCCAGCGGCATTCCAACCGCTCCCCCAGGGTGAAACCGCGAGAGCGGCTGGGCAGCTCCGCTTCGATCGAGAGGCCGAGACGACTGGCGAGGCCACCGCTGAGACTGGCGGGCAGCACCACCCCCACGCCCACATCGCGCAGACGGGCCGCTGCCGTGCGCACCAGCACAAAGGCCTCGGCGGGGGTGAGCTGCATGGTTTCGGGCGCCGTGGCATCCAAACCCCGCTCCAGGGGCTCAAACACGGTGAGCGCCCGCCCCAGCCCCTCCAGCAGCAGTTCGCCGGGCTGGGGCACCTCCACTTCACCCAGCTGCATCACGCCATCGCCGGCCGACCACACCCCCCCGGCAGGGATCCGCAAGGCTGGATCGGCCTCGGCCTGCAGCCCGAAGCGCAGATCCCAGAGATCCTCACCTTCGGCTGGCGTGAACAGCTCCAGAAACGCGCGGGCCGGCGCCACCCGACCGGCCACCCCTTCCAGCCAGTGATGGGTGGCGGTGGCGAGGCGTTCGCTGGCCTCTGGATCGAGGGCCAGCACGCCGGTCCCCCGGGTGAGGGCCTTCTGCCAAGCGGTCAGCAGCGGATCGAGGCCGGTGGCATCAGGGCGGAAACCGGCCCGCAGCTGACCGTCGAGCAGCGATTCGAGCAGGCTGGCCACCCGCAGGCGGCCGCTGCCCGGACGCCGACAGGCCGGTTCGGGGCCCGCCATGGCGCAGGTGGCCACCTGGGGAATGCGGATCGCCAGCTCCTCCAGGCGGCGGCGGTCGCCCTCCCGATTGAGCAGGGGCAGCCAGCGGGCCCGGGCGGCCTGGCCTGGCTCCTGCTCCACCAGGGGCAGCCAGCGGCCGCGGGCGATCAGGCTGAGCGCCCAGCGCTGCAGATGGCTCCACCAGCGCAGATCATCAGCGAGATGGGGGTGATCGCCGGAGAGCGGCAGGCCGGCGAGCCACTCGGCAGCGGCACCGGGCTCAAGGGCCCAGCCCTCCACCCGCCAGGGCCACCACAGCGGTTCCTTGGGAATCGGCTCTCCGGCCTGCAGGGGCAGGCCGCTCCAGCCCCCATCGGCCGAGCGGCGCCGGCCGCGACCGGTCTGGGCGCGACTGGGCAAGGTGAGGGTAGCCAGGGCGGGCCGCAGCGCTTCCGACCAGAGGCCGCTGTCGTCGAGCAGGGTGGCCAGATCGTCTTCATTGAGGCTCAGGGGATGGAGCGGGGCCTCGCCATCGCTCGGATCCGGCGTGATCGGGCTCGACACGCGCCATGTATCAGCCCAGAGCAGCAAACGTCCCCCGGCGCCCTCGGGCGGAAACAACCAGGTGGCGTGCAGCAGGCTCATGGAACAGGCAGACGGCCGGAGCGCGCGGTCATGGCCTGGGTGCTGGCAGCAGACGCTGTGCGACCCATAGCCAAAGGGCGGCGGCGACCACCGGCAGCCACAGCGGCAGCCAGGTTCGCAGCGCCTCCATCATCGCCTCCAGCGGGCCCGC
>JAYKGR010000025.1:0-5512 GCA_035285645.1 Cyanobacteriota bacterium
AGCTGTCACTAGGGGTGCCCGAGGCTGCGGCCCAGGGCTGAGATCACACCCTCCGCACCTGATCCGGGTCATGCCGGCGCAGGGAAGTGAGAAGGCCCGCCTGCGGCTCGCCACACGGCGATACCACTGGCGGAATCTCAGACGGCCCCGTGGTTGACGGACACCCTCCGTCTGTTCTTCGCCTTCATCGCCATGCGCAGCGCCTGGATCGCCCCCCGACGGGGGCAGGCCAACGTGAGCCAGTTGCACTATGCCCGCCAGGGTGTGATCACGGAGGAAATGGCCTACGTGGCCCGACGCGAAAATCTGCCGGCAACACTGGTGCGCGAAGAGGTGGCCCGGGGCCGCATGATCATCCCGGCCAACATCAACCACCCCAATCTGGAACCGATGGCGATCGGCATCGCCTCGCATTGCAAGGTGAACGCCAACATCGGTGCCTCACCCAATGCCAGCGATGTGAACGAGGAGCTCAAAAAGCTCGAACTAGCCGTGAAGTACGGTGCCGACACGGTGATGGATCTTTCCACCGGCGGCGTCAATCTCGACGAAGTGCGCACCGCGATTATCAAGGCTTCGCCGGTGCCGATCGGCACCGTGCCTGTTTATCAAGCGTTGGAGAGCGTGCACGGATCCATCGAGAGGCTCTCAGAAGACGACTTCCTGCACATCATCGAGAAGCACTGCCAGCAGGGGGTGGACTACCAGACCATTCACGCTGGCTTGTTGATCGAGCACCTGCCCAAGGTGAAGGGCCGTCTCACCGGAATTGTGAGCCGCGGTGGCGGCATCCTGGCTCAATGGATGCTCTATCACCACAAACAAAACCCGCTCTACACCCGTTTTGATGACATCTGCGAAATCTTCAAGCGGTATGACTGCAGCTTCTCATTGGGTGATTCGTTGAGGCCGGGCTGCCTGCACGACGCCTCCGATGAAGCCCAGCTTGCTGAGCTGAAAACCCTCGGCGAACTCACGCGTCGCGCCTGGGCGCATGACGTGCAGGTGATGGTGGAAGGTCCGGGTCATGTGCCGATGGATCAGATCGAATTCAACGTGCGCAAGCAGATGGAAGAGTGCTCCGAGGCACCTTTTTATGTCCTCGGGCCGCTCGTGACCGATATCGCTCCCGGATACGACCACATCACCAGTGCCATCGGTGCCGCCATGGCCGGCTGGTACGGCACGGCGATGCTGTGCTACGTCACCCCTAAAGAGCACCTCGGTCTGCCCAACCCGGAAGATGTGCGCAATGGCCTCATCGCGTACAAGATCGCCGCTCACGCCGCTGACATCGCCCGTCACCGCCCCGGTGCTCGCGACCGCGACGACGAACTGAGCCGGGCCCGCTACGCCTTCGATTGGAACAGGCAGTTCGACCTGAGCCTCGATCCCGAGCGCGCCCGCGAGTATCACGACGAAACCCTGCCGGCCGACATCTACAAACAGGCCGAGTTCTGCTCGATGTGCGGTCCCAAGCACTGCCCGATGCAGACCAAGATCACCGACCAGGATCTGGAACAACTGGAGCAGGTGCTGGTCCAGCAGCAAGACAACACGGTCCCATCTCCTGCGCTCTGAGCCTGCCCGCGCTGCGATGGCCTCCAACAAAAAGCCCCGCCACGGGGGCGAGGCCATCACAGCAACGGGGTTCAGGTGTTGGCGGCCAGCTCAGCCCAGGGCCTTGGCCTTGGCCACCACGTTGTCAACGGTGAAGCCGAACTGCTCCATGCACACCGGGCCGGGAGCGGAGGCGCCGAAGCGATCGATTGATACCGTAGCGCCATCGAAGCCGGTGAACTTGTGCCAGCCGAAGCTGCTGGAGGCTTCCACCACCAGGCGCTTGCGGCAGGAGGCGGGCATCACACTCTCGCGGTAGGCGGCGTCCTGCTCCTCAAACAGCTCAACGCAGGGCATGGAGACCACGCGCACGTTCTTGCCTTCAGCGCGAAGCTGAGCGGCGGCCTTGGTGCAGAGCTCCAATTCAGTGCCCGTGCCGATCAGGATCAGGTCGGGAGCGCCGTTGCTGTCTTCAAGGATGTAGCCACCCTTGGCCACGGCGGCGGCGGTGGAATTGGCCTGGTTGGCCATGGCCTGGCGGCTGAGGATCAGCACCGTGGGGCGATGGCGGTTGGTCACAGCCACCTGGTAAGCGCCCATGGTTTCATTGCCGTCGCCAGGTCGAATCACCAACATGTTGGGGATGGAGCGCAGGCTGGCCAGGGTTTCGATCGGCTGATGGGTGGGGCCGTCTTCACCGAGGCCGATTGAATCATGGGTGAGCACATAAATCACACCCAGTTCACTCAGGGCGGAAAGGCGCATGGCCCCCACCATGTAACCGGCAAACACGGCAAACGTGCCGCCATAGGGGATCAGACCACTGCCGTGATAGGCAATACCATTGAGAATCGCCGCCATGGCATGCTCTCGCACACCAAAGTGGAGATACCGATTCGCTTCACCACCTTTCTGAAAACTGGCCTCACCCTTGATATCGGTGAGGTTGGAGTGGGTGAGGTCGGCTGAGCCACCGATCAGCTCAGGCAGATTGGGGCCAAACGCGTTGAGAGCGTCATAGGAATGCTGACGCGTGGCCTTGCCCTTGTCGGCGGCGGTGTACACCGGCAACGTGGCATCCCAGCCCTGCGGCAGCTCGCCACGCAGTTGGCGCTCGAATTCAGCGGCCTCAGCGGGATAGGCGCTGCGATACGCGGCAAGGGCTGCCGTCCACTGCTCCTCGGCCGCCGCACCCCGGGTGATGGCCTGCCGCCAGTGGTCGTAGGCCTCCTGAGGCACCTCAAAGGGGCCATAGCTCCACTCGAGGGCCTTACGGGTGAGTTCGGCTTCGTCGGCCCCCAAGGCCGCACCGTGCACCCCAGCGGTGTTGGCTTTGTTGGGTGAGCCATAGCCGATGGTGGTGGTCACCTTGATCAGACTGGGCTTGTCGGTAATGGCCTTGGCGGCCTCGATGGCCCGGTGAATGGCCTCCACATCATGGTTGCCATCCTCCACATGCTGCACATGCCAGCCGTAGGCGGCATAGCGAGCCAGCACGTCTTCGGTGAACGACACGGCGGTGTTGCCGTCGATGGTGATGTGGTTGTCGTCATAGAGGGCGATCAACTTGCCCAACCCCAGGTGGCCCGCCAGCGAGGCCGCTTCCGAGGACACCCCCTCCTGGTTGCAACCGTCACCCATCAACACATAGGTGTAGTGGTCCACAAGGGTGTGACCCGGCCGGTTGAAGCGGGCGGCCAGATGAGCCTCGGCCAGAGCCAGGCCCACCGCATTGGAAATGCCCTGACCCAGTGGTCCCGTGGTCACTTCCACCCCGGGTGTCTCAAAGGTTTCGGGATGTCCAGGTGTACGCGACCCCCACTGCCGGAATTGCTTGATGTCATCGAGGGTCACCGCGTCGTAGCCGGTGAGGTGAAGCAGCGCGTACAGCAGCATGCAGCCATGGCCCGCCGAAAGCACGAAGCGATCGCGGTTGAACCACTTGGGGTTTTTGGGGTTGTGGCGCAGCACCTTGTCCCACAGGGCGTAGGCCATGGGGGCGCAGCCCATGGGCAGGCCCGGGTGGCCTGAGTTGGATTTGTTGATCGCATCCACCGCCAGGAAGCGGATGCTGTTGATGCACAGGCTCTCAACCGAGGTTGTGGGGGCGGCGACCATGGCTGGGGTACGGGGAAGGGGAAAGGGACGGGGGCCGGCGGAGGGGGGAGCAGATCGGGCTCAGGTCATCCGTCGGAAGGCGAGGCAGACGTTGTGACCGCCGAACCCGAAGGAGTTGGACAAGACCACGTCAAGTCTCAGTTCCCGGGCCTGATTGGGAACGACATCCAGATCACAGGCTGGATCGGGATTGCTGTAGTTGATCGTAGGGGGTACCACTCCATCGCGGATCGCGAGCACGGAGGCCACCGCTTCGATGCCACCGCTGCCACCGAGCAGGTGGCCGGTCATCGACTTGGTGGAGCTCACCGGAATGCGATAGGCATGGTCGCCGAGCGCTGCCTTGATTGCCGACGTTTCGTTGCTGTCATTGGCCTGGGTGCTTGTTCCATGGGCATTCACATAGCTCACCTGCTCGGGCTGCAGGCGAGCATCCCGCAAGGCCAGCCGCATGGCTTCGGCACCACCCACCCCACCGGGGGAGGGTGAGGTGATGTGGTGGGCATCGCAGGTCATGCCGTAGCCCACCAGTTCAGCCAGGGGCGTAGCCCCGCGAGCCTCGGCATGCTCCAGGCTTTCCAGGATCAAAACACCGGCACCTTCGCCGATCACGAAGCCATTGCGCTCGGCATCGAAGGGGCGGCTGGCCGTGGCTGGATCGTCGTTGCGGAACGACAGCGCCTTGGCGCTGGCGAAACCCGCCACGCCAAGGGGCGTGATCGCCGATTCGGCACCGCCACACACCATGGCATCGGCCAGGCCCAGCTGAATCAGGCGGAAGGCATCGCCAATGGCATTGGAGCCCGCGGCACAGGCTGTGGCCACGGCACTGCTGGGGCCCGTGGCCCCTAAGGCGATCGCCGCCAGGCCCGTGGCCATGTTGGGGATCATCATGGGCACGCAAAATGGGCTCACGCGATCAGGGCCGCGGTCGTGGAGCACGTGGGCCTGGGTTTCCATCATGAGAAGCCCGCCCACACCCGAACCGATGGCCACCCCCACCCGTTGACGGGTGGTTTCGTCGATCGCGAGGCCCGCATCGGCCACCGCCTGCTTGGAGGCCACAACACCGAACTGGCAGAAACGATCCCAGCGCTTGGCTTCCTTGGGCTCCAGCCAGCCGGCCGGATCAAAGCCTTTCACCTCCGCCGCGAAGCGGCAGGGATGACGCCCCGCATCAAACAGGGTGATCGGTGCCACGCCATTCCGGGCGGCTTGCAGGCCTTCCCAGTAGCTGGATACGTCGTTGCCGATCGGCGTGACCGCGCCAAGCCCGGTGACGACGACGCGGCGGAGTCCCTCCACCATTGACTCTTCAGGCCTGTTTTTCTTGGATGTAGGTGACGGCATCACCAACGGTGGTGATGCCCTCGGCGGCCTCATCGGGGATTTCGATGTCGAAAGCCTCCTCCAGTGCCATCACCAGCTCCACCGTGTCGAGGGAGTCGGCGCCGAGGTCGTTCTGAAAGTTGGACTCGGGCTTCACCTCGCCGGCATCAACGCTGAGCTGCTCCGCAACGATCGAGCGCACTTTCTCGAAGATCGCTTCCTGGGACATGGCCGGTGTGTGAGAGGCCGCATCCTACGGGGGCGCCTCGCGGCCCCCGCAACGGCGTATGAACAAGGGTGACGGCGCCGCGAAGACCAGGCTGGCGCCTGCTCAGTTGTGGGTACCTTGGGGCTCCACGCCGTCCGATTCCGGCTTCTGGCCCATGTCCCACGCCGTCAAGATCTACGACACCTGCATCGGCTGCACCCAGTGCGTGCGTGCCTGCCCGCTCGACGTTCTGGAAATGGTGCCCTGGGACGGCTGCAAGGCCGGCCAGATCGCCTC
>JAYKGR010000026.1:0-2881 GCA_035285645.1 Cyanobacteriota bacterium
GGCCGCGCGTGATTTTCACCAGCTGGCCGCGGCTCGCGAGCCGGCGCAGCGCCTGATCCACGGCGTCTCGCGTGCCGAGCGCCAGGAACTCCTTCGCTGCCAGCAGGCTTCCCTCAGGCCGGCGGCCTGCTGCTTCCAGGATCTGGGCACTGAGGGCGGTCACGGCTCTGGAGTGTCGTCTGGTGCACTGACGCGTCAGAAGCGTACGTAAGTTTCTGACACTTTGTCCATGGCATTGGTGTGTCCGCCCTTGGCTCAGGGAGCCGCGGCTGCGCAGCAGTCGCAGCCGCAAGGCGTCCAGTGGCCGTGCCGTCGCCACCGCAAGAGGGCCTTTTCAGCGATGGCGGCTGTGTTGCGGTCTCGCCTGGCTGCAACGCGTGCTGGGGCCAGGCCCTGGATCTGATCGTCGGAGAGCTCCTGCCAGACCAGCAGTTGCCTCTGCTGAAGCGGAGGCGTCAGATCAGCCGGTAGCAGGCGATCAAGGTCTGGGTCTCTCTGATTGCTGCCGTTTGGCCACACTTCTGGGCAACCACCCGCGCCTGGCTGGGCGGGAGAGCGGCTCTGGAGCATGGCCTGGGGCAGAGGGCCTCAAGCGGACCTTCTTGCTGAGCTGAAAGCCTTGGCGCTGATGCCCGGCAGCGAATCAGAACAGGTGAAAGTGGTCATGGATCAATTGTGCATCGTGGACATTGTCGAAGTAGGCGTTGGCCTGCTCGTCGGCCGTCATGACCTGGTCTTGGCGTGTGTGATTCGGGAGCGGATCCTCTGGTAGCCAATTGGCAAAGCTGTCAGCAAGTTCTGGATGCTGACTGGTGGGAACGATGTGGCTGATGTCCTTCTGCTGCCAGAAGGACATCACCGCATTTGGATCATGCTGAATGATCCCAGGTGTCTTGGCCACCAGATCCTCGGCCCCAATGCCATAAGGGGCACCGCGGCTATCGAGGTACGCGTAGGTGTGGGACCAGTCGCTGCTCATTGCACGAATTGCAGGCCCGGCGTTTGGTTGAACAACAGCGCGATGTTGCCGACGGTTTGACGGCTGATGTCCTCGATGCCTGCGCAGGTTTTCGCCATGGTGGTGCAGTAGGTAGAGATCTGAGGAGTGAAGAGAATCGTCGAGCTGTCGCCACCAAGCTGTAAAGCCAGCCGATTGAGTTCAGCCCCATACCTCTGCATCTTCACTGCCTCGTGAGCGGCGATGTTCGCGGCTGTGCTCATGTTCTGCAGTCCGTTGATGCACAGAGCTCCCGAGGTGAGGGCGAGGAGTCCGCTGAATAGTGGAAGGGCAGGGCCTCCTGGGGTGATGCAGTCAAGAAAGAACGCCGTGGACTGCCATCCACAGACGCTGCCGCTCACGAGGGCTTGAGCCCCACTCAGGAAGGCTGCCTTCTCCGCATCATTCAATAGCTTCCAGGTCCTCATGTAATTGCCGACAATGCCGTCGATATCACAGGCAGCTCCACTCGCCTGATTGAGAGCGATGATCTTCGTGACCTTGGCGAAGTGGGTGCCGAGCAGAAGATCACCGATCTGGTGGGCCCCGGACGTCAACTTCTCCGCCAGGAAGATGCAAGGGACATTCAGCCTGACCCCCGTCCAAGAAGTCTCTGCCAGGAGGCAGAGGCCACTGGCGAGGTTGATGGCTGAGCCGGCCTGGATGTGGTACGTGCCGTCAGGCTGCTTCTGAGCGCGCCCCGTGATGGAAACCGGAATGCCGGTGGTCGCGAATGGGCGTTCGGTGAGGATGCGTGCCATAGGAGGAAGAAGCGAGGAGCCGGAGGGAAGGTCCCCTCTCGGATGCAGGCCTGTAGTTCCAGGCCGGTCGAGCTGATTCAGGAGTGCTGCCCATGGGGCAGCCCCTGGGTCATGGATGCCGCAACGCGGACGCGAGTGGGGCCGGGGCCGTGGTCTGGACTTGCTTCCAACGGGCACCGGTCCACCCCGCCGCGAACCCCCCAAGGCTTCCAAGGCAGAGGAGCAGGGCACAGGCCTGCCCTGTACGCCGGCGACCACGCTGCAGCTGAGAGCGGGAGTGGCTCAGTTCCTGCTGGAGAGCGGTCGTGGTTTGAAGAGCAGCGTCGCGATGCACCTGGGTGCGTGAAAGCTCATCGTGGGATAGATCGAGAGCCGCCTTGGCGCGCTCCAGCTCCTGCTCCAACGCGGCGACCTGCAGGTTCACACCCTGGAGGCGGCGCACAATGCTGACCGTGCGCGGACTGGCCCCGAACCCCATCACCTGCTCACGGTTGCGGGCACTGCGGCGAGAGACCCTGCTGGTGCATGGAGTTCCGGGATCCTCCCAGCCCTTGCTGCAGCGTTGCACTTTCGCCGTGAACAGCACCGTGTCACCAACACGGATGCCGGCCTCGGACCAGACCTCCCGCAGCCGAAACCACCAGTGATCGGGTTGGATGTGCTGGCCGGTGGCATCGAGCCGCAGCTCACGGACGCAGATCGTGCGAATGGTGCTACCGCGCTCTTCAAAGCTCCCGAAGCGATCCACCACGCCGGTGAAGCGATGGACCTCCCCGTGAAGCGAGGCCAGATCAAGAGCCCGACGCACCGAGGCAACGGGACGATTTTGCGGACGGCGGGGAGCAATGGGGTTGGCCATGGGTCCGATTGCTGTTGACACCCCCCTGTTGTTCCGGTCAATGGCAGGTGATTCACACGGCCCGCTGAGGACGCGAGATGCGTCTCCCTACGCGCCGCCAATCCGTCGAAAAGTCAGATTGAATCGCGAGCCGGCGGCATTTTTCCTGGGTGGGACCGAGTGCTGCCAATGGTGCTGCAGTGCGCCTCCCATCACCAGGAGCGAACCGTGGCGAAGCGGGAAGGTCAGCTTCAGCTTGTGATCATCGTTGTTGCGGATCAGAAA
>JAYKGR010000027.1:0-8612 GCA_035285645.1 Cyanobacteriota bacterium
GCCTTCACCCCTCGATCAACGCCGGCGCCAGGCGCAGCTCGGCGCAGCCGGGGCCGCCCGGATCGATCCAACCGCACTTGCGCCAACGCGACATGTGGCGCGTCACGGTGACGCGGGAATGATTGACCATTTCGGCCAAGCTTTCGTGCTTGAGCCGCATCGGCAGGTGATACCAGGGGCCGCGGCGCTGGCCCAGGCGGTGCACCAGCAGCTGCAGCAAGGCCTGCAGGCGCCGATCCGAATCGGGCAGGCGATACAACGAAAGCAACGAGGCGGTCCAATCCGCCAGACAAATCGTGTCTTCAGGGTCGGTGATCGCGAGGCGATCGCAGAGTCGGCTGCGCTGCAGCGCCTCCAGATACAGGTTGGAATGGGCCAACATCTGCAGCGGAATCGGATCACCCGCCTGCAGGAAGCCAATCGTCACCGGCTTCTGAATCGGAGTTTCGGGCCGATTGCTCAAGTACGCCACCCGGAGCAACCCCTCTCCCACCTGCAACGGTCCGGAATGGCGAAGGCTGTGGGCATCGAGGGTCAGCGTGTGGCCAACCGGCAGCAGCAGCTGCTGGCGCCCTGACGGCTGGGGAGCGGGCGGCTGGGAAAGGAGCGGCTGGGAAGGGGGCTGATGCGGAGAGACCCAATGGTCGACGACATCAGCGCTGAAGCTGCGGACCTCAATCATCGCCATGGGCATAGCGGCGATAGAGGAAATCGAGGGCGTGGTTGCGCAACTGGCCATAACGCGGATCCGCCTGGATCTGCTCATAACTCCGCGGCCGCTCGAACGGGATCGTCAGCACCTCACCGATCGTGGCGGCCGGACCGTTGGTCATCATCACGATGCGGTCGGAAAGGAACAGAGCTTCGTCGATGTCGTGGGTGATCATCAACACCGTGGGGCGCTGTTCGCGCCAGATCCCTAACAGCTCCTCCTGCATCTCCTCCTTGGTGATCGCATCAAGGGCGCCAAAGGGTTCATCCAACACCAGCACCGCCGGGCTGACCGCCAATGCCCGGGCGATCGCCACCCGCTGCTTCATGCCCCCGGAAATCTGCGCGGGCCGCTTATCGGCCGCCTCCAGCAAATGCACCATCTCGAGATGGTGATCCACCACCTGGCGCTGCTGCGTCAGCGAGAGTTCAGGGCGGGCCGCCTTCACCGCCATGGCAACGTTCTGGCGCACGGTTTGCCAGGGCAGCAGCGAATAGTTCTGAAACACCACCATGCGATCGGGACCGGGCTCCTGAATCGGCACGCCGGCCAGGGTCACCTCCCCCTGGCTCGGCTTGAGGAAGCCCGACACCATGTTCAACAACGTGGTCTTACCGCAGCCGGAATGGCCGATCACGCAAAGGAACTCCCCTTGGCTCACCTCGAGATTGATGCCACGCAGGGCCTCGAAGCGACCGCGGCGGCCCTCGAACACCTGCCCTACGTCGCGGAAGGACAGGAAGGCGGCCTTGTCGCCGCCAGGGGCCAGGTGGGGTGCGGAACTCACAGCGGTCATCTCAGCGGATCAGGGCGGGTTCGGTGGGCAAGGGCAGCGGCGCCTGGGCCGGGGCGGTGACCCCAAGGCTGCGCAGGTAGGCGAGCGGATCGTCCTGATCGAAGGCCAGCCCGTCGGCAAGACGGAATGGCACCCGACCGGGCTGGAGCAGCGCCAGGCCGGCCCGCTCCACGGCGCGGTTGAACAGGTCGGTGCGATACACGCTGCTCAGCAATTCCACGCGGTTGCTGGGGAATGGGCATAGTCCCCAACGGCAGAACTGACTGAGCAGCCAGGCCCCTTCGGCCGGATTGGGGTAGTTGGCCTGGTCGGCGTGGTAGCGGGTGAAGTTCATGCGACCGGGCTCGGGCGGGCCGCCGCTGCCATCATCGAAATGGCGCTGCAGAGCGATCGAGGCGCGGCTGGCCAACCATTGGGGCTGGCTGAGCAGGTCGATCAGCTCCAGGCGCCGACCGCCGTCATCGCAGCGCACACAGGCCTTGATCAGGCCGGCGACGAGCTCCTGCAGGGCCTCCGGCTCGGCGGCGGCGAAGGACTCCGCACAGGTGAGCAGCTTCTCGGGATGGCCGTTCCAGATGTCCAGATCGGTGGCCAACACAAAGGCCTGGTTGTTCTCCACCGCTTCCGCCACCCGGTAACGGCCGGCGATGAAGCCCTGGATCTCGCCGGTGCGCACCGCCCCTGGCATCACCAACGGCGACAGGGACACAAAGCGCACCTGCCGCTCCAGATCGATGCCGCCGGCCGCCAACCAGTGCCGCAGCAGCAGCTCGGCGATGCCGAAACGCTGGGGCACCCCCAGCACCAACGGGTCTGCTTGTTGGTTCAGCCAGGCGGCCAGGGAGGCGCGATCGTGGAGGCCCTGCTGCCGCAGGCCCCGCTCCAGGCAAAAGGCATTGCCGTTGCGGCTGAGGGTGAGGGGCGTGATCGCCGGCCATGGGGTGCGGCCGACCAGGCCAAGGTTGAGCAGCAACGGGGTGGTGGCGGGCAGGAACGCCACCTGCAGATCACCGTCCACCAGGGCGGCCTCAAGCCGATCCCAGCTGGCAAAGGGCACCGGAATCAGCTGCAGCAGCTGGGGATCCAACAGGCCCTCCCGTTGGGCCATGGCCAGCGGCGCCACATCCAGCCCCGGCAGATACCCGAGTCGCACCCGGGTGGGCTGGGATCGGGGCGTGAGGCGGCCGGCGCCGCCGCTGACAGCGGTGGCGCCAGCCATGGCCGTGGCCGGAGCGGCCGCACCGGCGCCGCCGCCGCCTGAGACTCCGACAGCGACCGCAGCCGTGGGTGTGGCCCGGCGTTGGCGCAGGCGCCGTTGCTGCTGCAAGAAACCGATCAGTTCGCTGCGGAGCTGGTAGTAATCGCCGTGCTCCATCACCTCCAGCCGATGCCGGGGGCGCGCAAACGGCACCGCCAAGATCTGACCAATCCCCGCCTCGGGGCCATTGGTCATCATCACCACCCGATCGGAGAGCAACAGGGCCTCATCCACGTCGTGGGTGACCATCACGGTGGTGACGCCGGCCTGCTGGCTGATCTGCATCAGCTGCTCCTGCAGATTGCCGCGGGTGAGGGCATCCAGGGCACCGAAGGGTTCATCGAGCAGCAACAGCTTGGGCTGCAGGGCCAAGCCTCGAGCAATGGCCACCCGCTGCTTCATGCCTCCAGAGAGTTCGGCCGGGAATCGGTCGGCGGCGGCCGCCAACCCCACCATCTCCAGGCTGCGCTGGATGCGTTCCAGGCGCTGGGCCGAAGACGCCTGGCGCATCACGTTGTCCACCGCCAGCGCGATATTCTGCCGTACCGTTTTCCAGGGCAATAAGGAATAATTTTGGAACACCACCATGCGCTCGGGCCCGGGTTCAGTGACCTGGCGGCCCTCGATCAAAATGCCGCCGACATTGGCCAGATCAAGCCCAGCCATCAGGTTGAGCAGGGTGGATTTGCCGCAGCCGGAATGGCCAACCAGAGATATAAACTCACCCCGACCAACCTCTAACTTGATGTTGCGCAGGGCCACGTAGCTGCCGCCCCCGGGCAAGGAAAAACTGCGGGTGACGTTATCGACCGTAAGAAATGGGGCCGCCATTTACTGTCCCCCCTTGGCCGCGAGGCGACCCACGAAGGCAACCAGGCGATCCAGGGCCAACCCCACCAAGCCGATCACCACAATCGCCAAAATGATTTGACTCGTGCTGGAGTCGCCACCGGCATTGTAGGCATCCCAAATGAAGAAGCCGATGCCGCCATCCGCCTTCAGCATTTCGGCCGCAACGATCGCCAGCCAGGCCAAGCCGATGGCGATGCGCAACCCGGTGAACATGAAGGGAGCTGCTGCGGGCAGCAAGATGTCCATAAAATAGCTGCGCTTGCGCAGGCGCAAGACCCGCGCCACGTTGTTGTAATCCTGGGGGATCTCATCGATGCCCACGGCGGTGTTGATAATGATCGGCCAAACGGCCGTAATGAAGATCACGAAGATGGCGGCGACGCTGGCCTGCTGGAAGAGCAACAGCGAGATCGGCAACCAGGCCAGGGGCGGCACCGTGCGCAGCACCTGGATCAACGGATCGAAACCGCGGCGCAGGAAGCGGTTCAAGCCAATGGCGAGGCCGGCGCTGATGCCAACCACTGCAGCGAGGCTATAGCCAACCGCCACCCGCTGCAGGGAAATGAAGAGTTGCAGGCCAATACCCTTGGAGGTACCTCCCTTATCATAAAAGGGCTGGATGATGTAGGGATCCCAGGTTTGACTGATCACCTGAATGGGCCCTGGAAAACCCTCCGGGTTGAATTGGGCCAGCAGCTGCCAGAGCAACAGGGTCAAGCCGATGCAGACGACAGGGGCTTTAATTTGCTTGGCGAGGGGAGAACGCAACCAGCTCACAGGGGGCCGGCGCTCGCTCGCACCAGGAGACAGACTGACCATGGAGATCGGCAACGGGAATGTAAAGGTCGAAACTGAATAGAGGCCTCCAAAAGGACAACCCCTACGCCGTAGAACGCAGCCAAGCGTGGGCGAGGGCAAAGGCGGTGGCCTCGCCACCGCCTAGCACAACTCACTTCATCGATTTGAACTTGAGCGAATTGAGATAAGCCTTCGGATTGTTGGGATCAAACTTCGTGCCATCGAAAAAGGTTTCGACGCCGCGGGAATCGCTGGCTGGACCATTGCCAAAGCCATTGGCCTTGGCGGCCGCCCGCCAAAGGTCACTGCGATTCACCTTATTCACCAGAGCCTTGATATCGGTGTTTTTCGGCAAGTAGCCCCAGCGGATGTCTTCGGTCACGAACCAGGTGTCATGGCTCTTGTAAGGAAAGGAGGCATTGTTAGCCCAGAACATCATCTTCAGCCGGTCTTGTTTCAGCACTCGACCGGTGCCGTAGTCGACCGTGCCCTGCAGGCGGGGCAAGAGGTCCTCCACCGTGGCTTTGACATACTTTTCATCGGCAAGGATCTTGGCCAGCTCCTTGGTGTTGGCGGGATCATCACTCCACTTCTGGGCCTGCTGCACAGCCATCAACAGGCGCAGGGTGGCATTCGGGTTCTTCTTCACCCAGTCAGCCCGCATCGCGAAGGCCTTTTCGGGATGGTCTTTCCAGAGCTCGCCGGTGGTCAAGGCAGTATAGCCTAGCTTTTTGTTGACCAGTCGCTCATTCCAGGGTTCACCCACACAGAAGCTATCCATCGTGCCCGACTGCATATTCGCCACCATTTGCGGCGGCGGGACCACCACCAGATCCACCAGTTTGGTGGGGTCTACACCATTGGCCGAGAGCCAATAACGCATCCAGAGGTCATGGGTCCCGCCCGGGAACGTGACCGCAGCTTTGAACTTATCGCCGGACTTATTCTTCTCAGCGATCACCTTCGGCAGGCTCGGTGACTTGACGGTGAATTTGTTTTTCAAGAATTCCTTCGAGACCGAAATTCCCTGGCCATTCACACTCAGACGCGCGAGCAGCACCATCGGCACCGGCTTGCTGCTCTTGCTGATCGCCCCCGTGGTCAGCAAGTAGGGCATCGGCGAAAGAATGTGGGCGCCATCAATGCCACCCCGGGCGCCGCCCAGCTCCAGGTTGTCGCGGGTGACCGCCCAGGAGGTCTGCTTCTTCAGGCTCACGCCCCCCATGCCCTGCTTGGCGAAAAAGCCTTTCTCTTTGGCGATGATCAGCGGCGCCGCGTCGGTGAGGGCGATGAAACCGAGGTCGACCTGGGTGGTTTCGGGCTTGCCGGGGGCCGCCTGAGCAGGCGAGGCCAGCAGCAGGCTGGACAGTCCGCCGAAGGGGAGGATCACGCCGGCAGCGGCAACCAAACCAGTGAGCAGGGCTTTGCGGCGGGTGATGGATGTCATGGTGAAAAAATCAAGCCGAAATGGAAGGCGGAATCGTGGAATCACAGCGCTGACCAACGGGTTGGCCAGGCAAAGGTTATGGAGCGGTAACTGGCTGCAACCAACGAATCATCGCCGTTGCGTTCTGCAGCAAATGCCGCTGAAGCTACCGATAGGCAGCATCAGGTCGATGGTGACCTCAGGGTGAAGATCACGGCTGAAGGTGGGGGTTCCGACAGCTGCGGCGCGACCAGAAGCCCGCCGAACTGCAAGGACGTAAACCGAAAACCAGGGGGGCCTGGCGAGAGAGCGAGAGCGAGCGGCACCATGCAGGGGTTTCAGAAGGGCAGACCCACTGACAGGTAAGCCGGCGCTCAGGCTTGCCGGCTAAGTAAAGGAACCATGCAGCCGTCACAGGGATCCGTAACTGCTGCTACGGAACCAACTTTTCGGCCTGGGGAGCCCGCCCGCGCCGAACACCCACGCCAGCCAGGTCCTCCCGAGGCCGCGTGCTCCGCCAGCCCCCCGCCCAGGGCGGCATGACGCCGAGGCGATCGCTCAGGCGAGCAGCCCGAATTCCGCGAGCGCATGGGGCAGATTGCGGTGCTGGTGGCCCGGACGACTGAGCTTGACCAGGGCAAATCGCTCCAGTTCCCGCAAGCGCTGCCAGCCCCCGACATCCAGAGGCAAGCCCAGTTCTTGGCAGGCCTCCAGCAGGACTTCCGGACACGCCTCTCGCCGCTGCCAGGGCTCCTGACGGGCCGGAGGCAGCGCTTTGGCCTCCCCTTCCGGCATCGCCGCCGTGCGTTGGCGCAGCCAATCCCCCAGCCGCCCCAGCCCCTCCGCATCGTCCGGCCACACCAACAGCCGCTGGCGCTCCTCGGCGCTGAGGCGATGCCAGTGGGGCAAGCCGAGCTTCACCCCCACCAGGTCGAGCTTGCGACGCACCGCCATCGGGATGCATCGCAGATCGCGGGCGAAATCGGCCTCGAAAGCGAAAATCCACCCCTCAGCGGTGGCTTGACCAGGATCAAGGGTGCTCATGCCGCCATCGCCTGCAGCAGCCGCCATCCTGCCCGGGCCCGCAGCAGGGCCGTGGCCCGCTCCAGGGCCTCGGGCAGCTCGGAAACGCGCTCGGCCAGCCACAGATAGGCCGCCAGGTTCCAACGCAGCGATTCGGCCAGCGGCCCCTCATCCTGGAGGGCCGCCAGGGCGTCGACCCGCCAGCTGTCCACATCGCTCCAGGCGGGTTGGGGGGCCGTGATGCCGTGATCGCGGGGATGCAGCAGGATTCGTTCCACCACCCCCTGGCGCCGCCGCGCCGTGATGCCGGCCCGGCTGGTGGGCAGATCGGTGGAGCCCTCCAGCCCCTTAACCGTGAGGATCTCGGCCTCGGAGACGGCCGCTAAGGCCTCCCAGGCCCGGCTCTCGGTGGGCGGATGCACAAAGCCGCTCACCAGCAGGCGCTGGCCCTGATGGGGTGTCCAGAGCAGCTCCAGGCTGGCCACGGGCGGCCGCTTGCCAATGGCGTCGCGGATCGGCACCAGCCGTTCGGCCGCCGGAAAGTGATCGGGCTGGTGCGTGAGGGCCAGGCCATGGCGATCGAGCCGCTCCTGCACCGCCGCCAGGCTCAGGCCGCGCCACTCCAGCCCCAGGCTGGCGAACAGCTCCGCCAGGGTGACGCCGTACTTCACCGGCATCGGCTCGCCACCGTGCAGCACCACGGGCAGTCCTTCCGCCGCCAGGGTCAAGGCCAACAGCGGCAGCAGCGGCGCGGTGCGGTCGCGCCCGTCGTAGGGCACTCCAAAGCAGAGGGCGCGGCGGCCGGGGGTCTGCAGCTTGGGGCCGAGGTCGCGGTAGGCCTCCAGCATGCCGGCCAGTTCCTCCGGCGTGGGGCGGCGGATGCGGTGGGCGATCAGGAAGGCTCCCATCTGGGGCCCGTCCGCCTCGCCCCGCAGCATCAGTGTTAGGGCCTCGTAGGCCTCCGCCCGACTCAGACCGGTGCTGGTGTGCTCGCCGCTGCCCACCTTGCCGATGAGTTCGCGAAAACGGGCGCGCCCCTCCCCCAAGGCCCCATGACGCTGGGCGCGACGGCCAGGCACTGGTGATTCCGCGGCGTTATGTAGCGGCTGCAACAGGCGAGGACGGCGCGTGGTGGTCTCATTCTTCCCGAGAGCGACGACGATTTGTGCCCCGGGTTCCAGCCCCCACACGCGCTGGTACGCCTTCTGGCACGCAGATTTCTCCCGTCGCTCCCCATGCCTGATTCCCCAGCCGACTCCGCTGATCAGCCGTCCCGCTCGGTTGATGCCCCTCCCCCTGGCCCAGGAGAGGCTGGCGCTTCCCCAGCCCATCCGGCCATGGCCAACGTCAGATCCCCCGATGCGCTCCCCTCGGGTGAGGCGCTCAGCAAGGTGGAGCGGGCCAAGGCCGAGGGCTGCGGCCTCGACCTGGCCGATCAACTCGAGGCCCTGGCGGCCTCGGGCTGGGAGTCCCTGGATGAGGCCACCCTCACGATTCGGCTCAAGTGGCTAGGCATCTTCTTCCGCCCCGTGACTCCGGGGCGCTTCATGGTGCGACTGCGGCTTCCCAACGGTGTGATCCAAGCCGAGCAGCTGGCCTTCCTCGGCGATGTGGTGGATCGCTGCGGCGACCAGGGCAGCGCCGACATCACCACCCGCCAAAACCTGCAGCTGCGGGGCCTGCTGCTGGAGGACATGGCGCCGCTGCTGGCGGGCCTGGCCGCCGTGGGGCTCACCAGCCGCCAGTC
>JAYKGR010000028.1:0-2534 GCA_035285645.1 Cyanobacteriota bacterium
TCAGCCAGCGCCGACGCTCCACCAGCTCCCGATGCAGCAGGGCAATCTGTCCCGCCGGCCCCCCGAAGCTCACCAGCCCCAGCTCCAGCCAGAAGCGGGAGGCCTCAGCAAGGCTCACAGGGCCGACGGATCCGGTTGTCACGGGCTTGGGCAAGGCGGGCACGATCGAGATCAACGCACAGACGTCTGGGCAGCGGAGGCTGGTCGCGAGCTGGCCGAGATGGGGACTGGTCTGACCCCATGGCGGCTGCGCTGGATCACCTCACCCGCCTGGAGCAGCAGCGATTCACCGGCCTGGAACGGTTGCCAGTGCTCGTCGGTGGTGAGCGGCTCGGTGCTGAGGATGGTCACCACATCGTTGGTGCTGCTGAGCGCGGAGACATCCACCTGCAGCGGTGGATCCGCCAGCGTGGCTTTGCAGAACGGCGCCCGGCGGGTGAGCCAGTGCAGCCGGCTGGTGGCGGTGGCGAACAGCCAGTGGCCGTTGCTGATCAGGGCCGACGCGCACCGAGCGTGGCCACCACGCCGTAGCTCTTCTCGGGGGATGAGCGGATTGGTGGGACCAGCGATTTTGCCGGTACGGCTCGGCGGACGTCCGGAATCGGCAGAGATCTCTGATGCGCCAGTGGTGCTCGTGTCCAACCCGAGCCCATCGCGGCTTCCCAGCTGGTGGGCGCCGTGGCCGTTCTGCTCGCTGCCATGGGCATGGTGTCGCTGGGCAAGGCCGTGTTGATCGATCACCTGGTGCTCAATTGCGCCTGCGTGGGCGGCAACGCCAACATCTCCCTCGGCGGGGTGAGCTTTGCGGAGAATCTGACCATGGCCGCTATGGGGGCTGTGATGCTCGCCGGTCGCTCATCCGCACTCAGGCTCTGGCTCTGCGTCCTGAAAGCAGAAGAGCCAGACCGGAGCCGATGACCACCAGCGTGAACAGCCCCAGCAACCCGGAGTAGTAGGGCTGCAGATTGAGCGGGCCAAAGCGGCCGGAGTGAATCTTGAGCAACCAGAAGGCATCGATGCCTCTCTCCAGCAGCAGGCTGTAGAGCGAACCGGTGGCCGCCGTGAGCAGCAGCGGCGCAGCCGCGATCGGCACCACCCAGCGGTGCAGTTGGCGCCAGCGGGTTTTGGGCAGCAGAGCCATGGCGATTCAGCGATGACGAAGGTGCTGGTGCAGGGTCGCCTCGTTGCTGCAGGGCATCCACTTGCCTTTGTTCTGGTGGGTGCCCTTGCAGCCGAGCTCCTTGGCGCGCTGCTCCGCTTGCTGCTGGGTGTCATACAGCCCTCTGGGGTGGGCGTTGCTGGCCAGCGGCATTGCCGCCAGAGCCAGGGCGAACAGGGTCATGCGGTTGGCCATGGAAACGGACGTCGGCAACGGCTTGGCGACAAGGCCATCAAGAGTCAGAAGCGAAAGAGAGCGTCGTATTGGCTGTACTCCGGTTTGCTCAATCCCTCCAGCCGCAGCATGCGGCGCAGCTGGATGATTTCGGCGCGCTGGGCCACGATGATCTCCCGCGCCAGCCGGCGCACGGTGGGATTGCTGCTCTTGCTGAGGGCGTCGTGGGCCATCTCCAGGGCGCCGCCGTGGTGGGCGATCATCCCTTCGAGAAACCACACCACCCGGTTGGCCTTGGTGGGGGTGGAGCCCATCATCTGCATTGCCTGGATCTGGGCTGCACCCATGCGCTCCAGACCGGCCATGCTGTTGGGATCGCCGCCGGATCTGAGGGCCACGGGATAGACCGGTGCCTCTGGATACCAGGCCTTGCGCCACTGGCCCATCGCCTTGATCTCGCGAGCCTGCTCACGCCAGATGCTGGTGGCCAGGGCTCCGACGCCGGGGGAGCCGATGTTGAACACGAATTCGCTCATCCGCAGCGCACCGGTGTGGTGCTGAATCATTGCGTCGAGCCAGCGCAGGTCGTAGGTGGCGCCGGCCGGGCCGATGTCATGGCTGTGGCTGGCGTGGCTGCCGTCCCCCTGGCCCTGGGGAGCGGCAGCAGGGGCGCCCTGCTGGTGCTGGTGGTTGTGGTGCTGGTGGGGATCGCCCTGGGCCAGGGCCGGGGCAGCCCAGAGGCCTGTCAGCACGAGCGATGCGGCGAACGAGCGCATGGGGAGCCAGTGATCAGTGCTCGTACGATGAGGCCTCCCCTTGGTGGAGAGTCAAGTGGCGGCGCAGCAGCTGGCGCAGGTGCCGGCCCGGGAGCTGGAAAAGATCGGTGCGGTGGCCGCGCGCTCGGGCGTTTCGGTGAAGACGATCCGCTTCTACTGCGACCAGGGCCTGCTGCAGCCATCGGCACGCAGCGAGGGGCACTATCGCCTGTTTGATGCATCGGTGTATGGAGAGCTGGCCCTGATCCGCACCCTGCGGGCCCTCGACATCCCTTTGCCCACCATCTCAGCCGTGCTGGAGGCGCGCCGCTCGGGGGTCTGCACCTGCGACAACCTGCAGGCCACGATCCGCGGCAAAGCCGGTGAGATCGAGCAGCGGATTGCCGATCTCCAGGCCTTGCACCACGAGCTCCATGGGCTGCTCA
>JAYKGR010000029.1:0-18016 GCA_035285645.1 Cyanobacteriota bacterium
GCGACGGAAGCGCCGGGCACGCCGAGGGCCAGGTAGGTTTCGCGCAGGCCGTTGAGGCAGCGATCTTCCAGAACGGAAGCATCACCGGTGAAGGCGGCGTAGGTGACGTAGCGGAGGATGATTTCCATATCGCGCAGGCAGGCGGCCATGCGGCGATGGGTGTAGGCGTTGCCGCCGGGGGCGATCAGGGCAGGCTGCTGGGCGAACAGATCGCGGGCAGCGCCGGTGACGATGGCGGAGGCATTGGAGGTGATGCGGTTGACGGCATCCATGCGCTTGTTGCTGTCGGCCACCATCGCCGCGAGGGCGTCGATCTGGCCGGCATTGATGAATTCGCCGCGGGCATCAGCCTGCGCAACGACCTTGGTAAACGCGTCAAACATGCTGGAAAAGGCAGAGCATCAGTCGCCCGCGAACCCTAGAGCGCGATCCATGGGGCTGCGAGAGCCCTGCGGCTGCGCCAGGATCACCGTGCCTCAAGCAGCGCCGTGATCTCCCCGCCCCAGCCTCTGTCGTGGCCTGAGTTGGCCGCCCTGGCCCCGCCGGAGCCGGATCGCTTCCAGGGCCCCACCAATGCCCAGGCCCGCTGGCGGCTGTTTGGTGCCAGCCAGGAGGCGGTGCGGGTGGTGCTCTACCGCGATCACCATGCCTGGTGCCCCTACTGCCACAAGGTGTGGCTCTGGCTGGAGGAGCGCGCCGTGCCCTATGCGGTGCGCAAGGTGAGCATGAGCTGCTACGGCGACAAGGAGCCCTGGTACCGGCAGTGGGTTCCATCCGGCATGCTCCCCGCCCTGGAGCTCGATGGTCGCCTGATCACCGAGAGCGATCAGATCCTCGAAGCCCTGGAGAACAGCTTCGGCATTTTGGGGCGTTCTCTGCACGATGCCGAGGTGCTGCGCCTGCGCCGGCTGGAGCGCACCCTCTTTGGCGCCTGGTGCGACTGGCTCTGCCGTACAGGGTCGGGCCCCGCCGCCGCGCGCGCCGAGCAATGCTTCAGCGCCGAGGCGGTGGCCCTTGAGCAGCAGATCCGTGCCACCCCAGGCCCCTTGGCCCTGGAAACCTTCAGTGTGGCCGATGTGGTGCTGGCGCCCTTTCTGGAGCGCATGGCGGCCAGCCTGGCGTATTACAAGGGTGTGCTGCTGCGCCAGCGCCACCCGGTGCTGGATGGCTGGTTTGAGGCGATGGAGGCCCGGGCCACCTACACCGGCACCCAGAGCGACTTTCACACCCACGCCCACGACCTACCGCCCCAGATGGGCGGCTGTGTGGCCAGCGGCGATTCAGCCCAGCGCCAGCTGGCTCGCCAGATCGATGCCGGCCCCTGGCCGATCGCCGCCGGCCGCCGAGCCGATGTCGAAACCAGTCAGCCCGAGCCGCCCGGCTCCGCTGGCCTCGCCCTGGGCCGGGTGCTGCGCCATCGCCGGGCCTTGCTGGCCCGCTGGCCGGCCCGCCCCGCTGAGATCGATGCGGCCCTGCGCTGTGCCCTCACCACCTTGGTGCAAGGCCGGCCTGTGCCCCCGCCGCCGGCCACGGCGGCGGCTCTGCGGCAGCTGCGCGATCGCATCTGCGTGCCGCGCGACATGCCTCTGCATGCCGCCCGTTGCCTGCGCCAGGCCCTCGAGGCCACAGCGTGCCTCGATCCCCTCGATCCGCAGGCTCAGGGTCCGGCCCTGCCGCTGCAGCACCGCCGCGACCAAGACCCGGCCCTGTTTCTGCAAGCCACCAGCTCTTCGGCTGCCTAGCCTGGGCTGTTGGCTGCCGATCCGCCGATGGTTCGATCTGTGTGTGCCGGCGCCCTGCTCGGCCTCGGGGTGGCGCTGGCTGTGGGGCCGGGGTGGCCCGGTCCTGGTGCTGCGCTGGAGATCCGTGGGGTCACCCACTTTGTGCGCGCTCCCTGGCGCGTCGATCTGGTGAGTTATTTCACCAATGTTTGGGAGGGCAACCCCGAGTACTACTTCACATTGGAGCTGGCCGCTGAGGCGGGCGCTTCCCTCGGCAGCCTCACCATCCAGCAGGTGCGTGGTGTCGACCGCGCCTTTGGCTTCAACGTGGCTGCCAGCCGCGCCTTTGTGGGGCGCCCCCGGCGCGAGGGTCGCGCCCTGCCTCTGCAGGCCAGCTTCGATGAGAATGAGCGCCGCTTCACCCTGGTGTTTCCCGAGCCCGTGGCTCCCGGCACCACGGTGACCGTGGTGCTGCGGCCCTGGCGCAATCCGGCCCAGGCCGACACCTACCTGTTTCAGGTGGCCGCCTATCCAGCCGGGCCCGATCCGGTGGCCAGCCCGGTGGGTTTCGGCACCCTGCGGATCTATCAGCCAACCTGGGGGTTCTGAGCGGGCTGGGCCTGCCGGCTCAGCTGCCCGGGTGGCGCAGGGTGCGCCAGCCGCCATTGGCTGTGCTCACCTCGATGCCGATGCCCACCGGATCGGGGCTGTCGCCCCTGTGCTCCTGCCACCAGCTGAGGGCTTCGTTCCAGGCGGTTTCCAGCGAGTCGTACAGGTCGTCGAGCACGGGATGGGGAGCGCCCTGCTCATTCACCAGACGGTATAGGCGCTCGCCGGCACGGCTCGACGACCCGGCAAGACTGGCCAACAAGGACACGGAACTCATCGCGCCACGGACTCAAGGACACCTTCCATAGTGACTACGCGGGCCAGTTTTGGCAGTGACTGACGCGACAGTTCGTCGTGTCTGCCTCGACGATGCCGCCGCTCAGATCAGATAGCGGCGGTGGGCCGGACGGCACCAGTACACCAGGGCCGCCACATTGAGCAACCAGAGGCTAGGGGCCACCACGGCCAGCAGCGGCCGACCCTCCGCCACCAGGCTCAGCCGCACGATGCCGTAAGGGAGCCCCACCGCTAGGCTGAGCGACAGTGCCACGATCGCCAGGATCTGCCCCCAGGCTCGCCAGCGCAGCAGGGCCACAGAGGCCACCAGGCCCGTGGCGGCGGTGGGCAGCACCGCGCCCGCGGCTAGGGCGATGTTGGCCGTGTGCCAGGTGGGATCAAGCCGGATCAGCAGCAGGGCCAACGGCACCAACAGGCTGTTCACCACCAGGCCCAGCCAGGCCATCGGCCGGTAGCCGCGGGGTGGATCCAGCAGAGCCGAGGGTTCGCTTGTGCTCATGGCGAGCATCCTGACAGCCGGTTGGTTGGGCGAATTAGGCATGAATACCCAATCTCAATGCCTCGAGTCGTTGCCATGACAGAAGCAGCCCTCGCCCCGCAGCCATGACTGCCCGGTCTCCCACACTGGAACGCTATGCCCTGCGCCTGCGCGACAGCGGCCCGTTTCTGGCCATCGAAGGCCACGACCAGCATCTCAGCGAGGTGCCCTCGCCCGAGCAGGCCTACCACTTCCACAGCCATCAGGGTGCGTTGCTGCGCGCCCGCGACCTTGCCCGTGTGGTGGGCCGCGGCATCGACGTGGTCAAGCTGCGTTGAACGCCAGCCGTTGCAAACGGTCGATCAGATCGCGGATCGTGTCGTCGCTGGCGGGGCGGGCCTGGGTGGCCAGCAGCTGCCGGCCCACCACGCTGGCCCCCAGATGGGCCAGCTGCAAGCGCAGCGCCGTGAGCAGTCCCATGCCTCCACCGCCCGATTGGGTGGCGATCGCCACCGGCCGCTGATTGAACAGGCTGCGGAAGTCATCGCCCTGCACCGACAGCCAGGCCACCGCGCTGGTGAAGGCGGGTGGGATCGAGCCGTTGTATTCCGGGGCGCAGATCACCCAGCGCGGTGCGGCCGCCAGGCGGCGGCTCAGCTCCCCCACCTCGGCTGGAATCCCCTCGCTGGCGTGGCGGCGGGCGGTGTACAGCGGCAGAGCGAGGGCGGTGAGGTCGAGCAGCTCGGCCCGCAGCCCAGCGGCGCTGGCACTGGCCACAAACCGCTCCGCCAGGATCAGGTTGGCCCCCGAGCTCACGCTGATCACCAGCACGTCAACCGGCGATTGCGGGGCTGGGGTGGGTGTGGGCGAGGGGCTGGTCATGGGGCGATCATGGCAGCAACAGCGCCCGGCGATGGCGGAATCGATGGCCATGACCACCGCCTTTCCCGCCCTGGAGCGGGCAGCCCTCACCACCCTGCAGGTGAACCTGGGCTACCGCTGCAATCAGGCCTGTCAGCACTGCCACGTGGCGGCCGGGCCGGCCCGCACCGAGCAGATGGACGACGCCACCCTGGAGCTGGTGCCCCAGGTGCTGGTGGCCCGGGGTCTGCAGCGCCTCGATCTCACCGGTGGTGCCCCCGAGTTGCACGGCGGCTTCCGCCGGCTGGTACGCCGCTGCCGCGCCCTGGGGGTGGAGGTGCTCGACCGCTGCAACCTCACGATTCTCAGCGAGCCCGATCAGGAGGATCTGGCGGAGTTTCTGGCCCAGCAGCGGGTGGTGGTGGTGGCGTCGCTGCCCTGCCATCAGGAAAGCAACGTGGATCGCCAGCGGGGCCGCGGTGTGTTTGCCCGCAGCATCGAAGGCCTCCGCCGCCTCAATGCCCTCGGCTATGGCCAGCCGGACAGCGGCCTGGAGCTCAACCTGGTGTTCAACCCTCTGGGGCCGGTGCTGCCGCCGCCCCAGGCCGCCCTGGAGGCCGACTATCGCCGGATCCTGGCCCGGGAGCACGGCGTGCACTTCAACCGGCTGTTCACCCTCGCCAACATGCCCATTCAGCGATTTGCCGAGCTGCTGGCGGCCCAGGGTGAGCTGGAGACCTACCGCAACCTGCTGCGCCGCTCCCACTGCCCCGACACCCTGCCTCTGGTGATGTGCCGCTCGCTGATCAGCGTGGACTGGCAGGGGTGGCTCTACGACTGCGACTTCCATCAGATGCTGAAGCTGCCGCCGCCGGGGCCCCGCCGCCATCTGCGCGATCTGCTCCACTGGGATCCGGCCGGTGCGGCGATCCGCGTGGCCGATCACTGCTTCGGCTGCACCGCTGGCGGCGGCTCCAGCTGTGGCGGAGCGCTGCTGCTCGATCAGGAGGCCTGACCCAGCAGCCGGCAGCCGATCTGGAGGCTGCCTTCATCGAGAAGCCGACCAATCTTCAGCGCCATGGCCTCTTCTTCGCGGCTGAAGTCGCCCTGGTGGGTGGTGAGCCAATCGATCTCATCCTGGGTGATGATTCCGGTGGCCATCGTTTCCAGAAACACTTCACCAATCAGCATGGCCTCGTGCGGGTTGCCTGGGCGTGATCGTAGGCGCCGCCGCCCTTGCTGACCGCGATCCAGCGCAATCCCTGCCGATCTGCTCCAGCATGAAAGAAGCCCGGCTGTGGCCGGGCTCCGGTGCATGAAGCGATGGCGGCAGGGCTGAGAGCCGGGATACCGGCAATGGGCATCCGATTGCCGCCTCATGGGCTGCAGGTCAGCAGCTTCTCAGAGATCGCGATGGTGTGAACGGTTTGGAAACGTGCAACACTAACGAAGGACGGAGAACACAATGGGGGCGGAGTTGCCGATGTCGGCACCTGGGGCCGGATCTCCAGAATCGATCGCGTCAACCCGGGGGCACCTGCAAACCGACGGTGCATCGGGTGATCCTCTTGGTTCAAGATCCTTGGGATCAGAACCGCTGAATCGGCGAATCGTGCGTGGTTGAGACTGTTGGAGCAGGGGCCTGGCGTCAGCGCACTCCTGGGCGGTGACCGGGTGGCGTGTCATCCATGGCTGGAGCCTCCGGGAACGATGTCTTCAGTTTCGTTCAGCCCCGTGGAGAGCGCCATAGGCATCCCTACGGATTCTCGTGGAGCGGGCAGGGGCCCGGCCGCAGCGAGCGGTAGGCCGCGCCGCCGGCCTCGGGTCGGTGCGCCTGGCTGAGCACCAGCTGCCACAGCTGACCCTGCCGCGAGCGAAAGAAACCGGCGCAGCTCAGCAGGTAGTAGCGCCAGTGGCGCGGCAGTCGCCGCCGCTCCTGCGCATCCAGATCCGGCCCCATCACCTCCAGCAGCTGGGGCCAGGCCCGCTCGAGATTGCCGTGCCACGCCATCAGGGTGGGGTCGTAGTCGCTGCCGAGGTTCTGCCAGTCTTCGATCAAAAACCACGGCTCCAGGGCCGTGCTCAGCTCCCGGGCCGAGGGCAGCCGCCCATCGGGAAACACGTGGGTGTCGATCCAGCCATCGGTGGCGGCGGTGGTGCGGCGCGATCCGATCGTGTGCAGCAGCATCAGGCCGTTGGGCCGCAGCGCCGCGCCGCAGAGCGCAAAGAAGCGGCTGAGGTGACGGGGGCCCACATGCTCCACCATGCCCACCGACACGATCCGATCGAAGCCTTCGCCCTCCAGTCGGCCGATGTCGCGGTAGTCGAGCCGCAGAAATCGCAGGGGCAGATGGCTCCAGTCGTTCTCCCGTCGCGCTCGGATGTGCTGCCACTGCTGGCGCGAGAGCGTGATGCCGGTCACCTCCACCCCGTGGCGATCCGCCAGGAAGGCCGCCAGGCCGCCCCAGCCGCAGCCGATGTCGAGCACCCGTTGGCCGGGGCTGAGCTGCAGCTTGGCGGCGATCAGGGTCAGCTTGTGCAGCTGGGCGGTGTCGAGATCGTGGGCCTGCTGCCACAGGGCGCAGCTGTAGATCCGCCGCGCATCGAGCATGGCCCCGTAGATCAGGTCGTCGCGGTCGTAATGGCTGGCGATCGCGGCCGCCGCCCGCCGCCGGCTCTGGGCATCCCCCAGCCGCGCGCGCAGCTGGCGCGCCACCGCCGCCAGCGGCCCCTCCCCCAGCCGCTGATCGAGACCGGCCCGCAGCACCCGGGTGAACAGCGCATCGAGGGCCGCGCAATCCCAGGCACCCTTCACGTAGCTCTCCCCCAGCCCCAGGGAGCCGCGGCGCAGCACCTCCGTCATCACGCTGGGATTGTGCACCTGCAGATCCCAGGGTCGTGGGCCGTTGAGCTGCACATCGGCCGTCTCCAGGCCGGCCTGAAGCATCGCAAGATCCATGGCCCGACCGTAAGGAGCTGGCCCCCAGCTGCCGGGCGCTGGCGGCACCTCCGGCGCAGCAGCGCCGCTGCCCGGATCAGTCGGCGATCACTTCGCGGCGCAGCAGCGCGTAGAGATAGGCGGGATCGCGATATTGACCCGGCAGGCACTGATGCAGCGTTTCCAGCCGCTGCCAGCACACGGTGCGCTGGATCTTCACCAGGCTGCGACCTTCACGGATCAACATGCGGAGGGCTTTGCAATACAGCGAGTAGTTCGCTTCCAGCTCTCCGATCGTGAGGGTACTCATCACATGGCCGCCCCGTTGGCGGATCGGTTCTGCGGCTTCCAGACTGCTCCTGTGGCCCAGCCATGGCGCCCCCCATCCGGGGACAATCTTAGCTGTTTGGCGCTCAAATCTGCACCATGCCGCAGCGCATGCCCTTGAGCACCGCCTGCAGGCGGTTGTTCACCTGCAGGGTCTGCAGCAACCGTTTGGTGTAGGTGCGCGCCGTGGCTTCGCTCACCCCCAGCTGTCGGGCGATCTCCCGATCGCTGAGGCCGCCGGCCAGCAGGTCGAGCACCTCGTATTCGCGCGGGGTGAGCCGCGGACAGCTCAGGTAGGGCAGGCGCCCGCTGCGCAGCGATGGGCTGCGATAGCCATGGTTGCCCATCACCGCCAGCACCGCCGCCTCCAGGGGCTTCTGATCCTCGATGAAGTCGGCCTCCGCCACCACCGCCTGCAACCAGCTCGCCTCGGCGTATTCGGCGGGAATCACATCGCCGAGGGCGAGCACCACCACCTTCAGCTGGGGATGCCGCTGTCGCGCCTTGCGGGTGAGCTCGAAGCCGTTGCCGTTCTCCAGGTGGTCGGTGCAGATCAACAGGTCGTAGGGTTCGCGCTCCAGATAGGTGAGGCACGCGATCTCATCGGTGACGGCGCAGCCGATGCGCTGCCGGTCGGAGAAGCCGCTGCACACCGACCTCAGCAGGAAGCGACCCCGCATTGCCAGAGCCACCCTCCCCTCCACGGCCACCGAAAGCAGCACCGTGTCGAGGTGGGCGTCGCCCAGGGTCTCCAGGAATGGAGTCAGGTCCATCGTGTCAACCTATCCAGACACGAGCCCCCAGGGACAGGCCCTGGAGGGGGAAGGACCTTTCGTTTGTATTAATGTTCTCGGGAAGGCCTTCCCGTGCCGTGCATCCCAACCATCCCGTGCGCTTCGCTCTTGAAGCGGAACTTGCCGATCTCCGCCTCCGCTACAAGGAGCATCCCAGCGATGAAACCCGTTATCGCGTGGTGCGGCTGGAGCGGCTGATCACCGACTGGGCACCCGATCAGGCCCTCGCCTCCTGAGCGCCAGCCCGCTTACACCGGTCCAGCAGGCTGCGCCCTCCCAGCCCCTCGAGCCAGGCCACCACCGTGGCCCAGTGGATCAGCATCGCTGATGCCAGCGATTCTGTGGCCAGGTAGGCCAGGCCGCAGATCAGCCCCAGCCAGGCGCAATGCCCGAGAAAATCCACCCGGCGAAACAACCGCCGACCCGGTGGGTACCACAACCGGGCTGCCAGGGGGTGATACACCACAAATGCGGCCACGCTCAGCGCCAGCCAGCCGGCCGTGGCCCCCAGCCCCATGCCCTCATCAGCCTGGGGCAGCAGGGCCACCCGAAAGATCAGCTCCTCCACCAGGGCCGGCATCACCAGCAGCGTGGCGATGCGCGCCGGCCAGCCCCGCTCTGGCCTGCCCCAGGCTTGGAGCTTCACCAGGCCGGTGCGGGCCGCCAGGGGCAGCGCCACCGCGGCCTCCACCCCCAGCAGCAGCAGGCTCAGCGGCAGGCTGCTGGCCCAGTGGGCGGTGGACAGCGCATCGCTGAAGCGCCCCAGCAGCAGCGACAGCCACGGCACCTGGCCCAGCAGACGGGTGGGGGCCAGGGGTTCGAGGGTGGGGTCGGTGCCGGGAATCAGGCTGGTGCGCAGCACCCAGAGGGGCAGCCCCTGGTTGAAGAACGCCTGGCTGAGGTCGTCGTGGGCGCGCCGCGGCAGCATCGAGCGCCAGCTCAGCAGAAAGGCGATGGGCCCCTGGCCGCTCTGGAACCGCTGGCTCGGCGCCGGCTCCCCCCGATCGGCGGCGGCGATCACCTCGGCGACCACCGCCGCGTTGTGACGCCAGTCGGCCCGCACAATCCCGAAGGGTGTGATCTGGTCGTGCAGCGAGCGGGCCAACCGCTCCAGGCGGCGTCGCCGGGCCGGCTCCAGCGCCGCCAGCGCCGGTTGGCGCCGCAGCTGGTCGAGGGTGATCCAGAGCGCCTGGCCCGAATCCTGCACGCAGGAGGTGGCCGGTGTCACCTCCGCCACCCCGGCGCCATCGCCACTGCGGTAACGGGCGCTGATCACTTCGGCCTGCAGCGCCAGTTCATCGAGCAAGGCCTGCCCAAGCCGGCTCTGCCCCAGATTGACGGCCACATCCACGATCGGGCGGGTGCCCATCCAGCCCCGCTGCAGATCGCCGCTGAAGGCACTCCAATCCTGACTGCCGGCAATGATGCCATTGGGATTGTTGGCGTAGATCTGGTGATAGCGGATCGCGAAGCGGTCTTCGCCGGTGAAGGGATCGGCCACCACGCGGGCTTCGCCGAAGGCGAAATGGCCGGTGACCGTGAAGCCCTTCACCGGCTCTCCCCTGGGTCCGCCGATGCCGCCGAAGCCGTGGATCAGCAGCGCGCGATCGCCCCGCTGCCACGACGAGCGGCCGGCGCCGCTGCCGGCTCCACCGCCGACTCCACCGCCGGCCTGGAGGCTCACCTTGTCGATCGAGCCGCGATCGCCCGGCGGATCACCCCAGGTGTGGAACCGCAGCCAGCGGCGCCCCTGGCGCCCTCCCTCCACCCTCTGCCAGGGCGTGAGGCGGGTGAGGGCCCGCGGTTCGATCGCCTCCACCGTGAACAGGCCGTCGCGATCCGGTGCGCCGTAGATGTACCAGCCTTCGGGATTGAGGGCCGAGTCGGCCAGGCCCTGGGGCTCGAAGAAGCGGCGCCCGAAGCGATCGGGCGGCAGGCGCGGGATGCGGATCGTCTCGTCGCGGCCGGTGAACAAGCCGTTGGCCACCTCGTAGTGCCGCACCCGGAAGCGATCGCTTTCGCCCTCGGGGTCGGCCGGCCCCAGCACCGTCACCAGCCCCATCCAGCGGCCGGAGATCTGCACCGGTGGCCGATCGATGCGCAGGCGATCGCCGGCTTCGGCTTGCACCCCCTCCAGGCTCACGATCACGCTGTCGCTGTCGCGGGCGCCGGCGAGCGACTGCAGCGGTCCCACCCGCCGGCCATCGAGCCGGGTGGGCACCCCGTTGCCAGCCGCCTCGCTGCGCCGGGCCTCCGGCCCCAGCCGCACCGGTGTGGTCACGCTGGCCACCAGGGCCTGTAGGCGCGGGTTTTCGCTCCAGCTCAGCCGATAGCGGCGGCCTTCGGGGGCGCCGCTATCGGGCGGGCTCTGCTGCAGATCCAGCCACACCCAGTCGCCAGGCTGGGCGGTTTGCTCCGCCGCGCTGGGCAGAATCAGCCGCCCGATCCAGTCGGCATGGGGTTGGTACCCATCGGCGGCGGGCTGCGGTTGCAGGGCGTCGCTGCCGGCGGGTTGGGCCAGCAGCAGGGCCAGGGCCAGCAGCGGTGCCAGCAGACCGGTGCATGCAGAGCGCCAGCGTCGCCACCATGGGCTCCGTGGCTCCTGCCCCAGGATCGTCTCCACCGCCCGCTGCCAAATCAGGCGATTGTGGGCCACGAGGCGCTCTGGCGCGGTGGGGCGGCGGTTTACCGCAGGATCAGGGCCCAGAGCGGCACGGTAACCAGCGCCAGGCCCGTGCTCCAGAGCACCAGGCGGGCGGCCTGATCGGAGCGGGCCCGATGCGCCTCGGCCAGCAGCAGCACCGACACGGCTGTGGGGGCGGCCGCCTGCAGCACCAGGGCGGCCCGCAGCGGCGCCGCCAGATCGAAGGCCAGGCTGAGGCCCAGGGCCAGGGCGGGCAGCACCACCAGCTTGCCGATCAGGGCCAGCGGCAGGCCGGGCCCTGGCTCCGGCGGCGGCGGTGCAGCAGCCGGCGCCGGCAGGCAGCCCAGGCGCATGCCCACGAGGCTCAGGGCGAGCAGCATCAGCAGCCGTGCCGGCAGCCACAACCACTGGGCGAGCGGCTCTGCCCAGGGGCTGGCCTGCAGGGGCAGGGCGATCAGCAGGCCCTGGGCGGCGGGGCTGCCCAGCAGGGTCGGCAGCAGCCGACCCATCCCTGGCGCCACCGCCTCAGCCCCCAGGCCGGCAGTCAGCACCACCGGGCCCAGGCTCCAGGTGAGCAGGGTGCCCACCAGGTCGAGCGTGATGGCGTGGGGCAGGGCTTCGGCCGGCAACAGGGCGGTGGCCACCGGCACACCCCAGTAGGCGGTGTTGCCCACCACCATGCCCAGGGCCAGGGGGCCGGCCGGTAACCAGCGCCGCCAGGGGCCCGGTGCCAATACCAGCGCCAGGGCGCCACCGCAGAGCAGCAGGGCGATCAGGGCCGAATCGAGCAGCTGCCCATCGAGGGGCGTGCGCAGGATCATCCCCACCATCGCCATGGGCACTCCCCAGCGGATCAGGGGCGGCGCCAGCCTGCCCGGCAGCCACGGCCAGAGCCGGCCGGCCACCACCCCAGCCAGCAGGCAGGGCACCAGCTCCAGCAGAAAACGCTGCATCTCCGACTCCGGCCCGGTCACACCTCGTAGCACCTTGAGGCTGGTGCGGCGGTGACAAGCGCCCTACCGTCGCGGATGTGGCGAATCCCATCCACCCCTTTTCCCCATGACGCGCCTTTCCCCCCTGGTCGTGAGCGCCCTGGTGGCTGCCCAGTCGCTGGCACCGGCCAGCGCGGCACCCCAGCTGCTCGGCTCCGGGTCTGTGAGCGCCCAGGCCTGGCTGCTGGCTCGCAGCGACGACAACGAGCAAAAAGACAAAGACAAAAAGAAAAAACAGCAGCAGCGTGAGCAGGAGCGCCAGCGCCAGGAGAAGGAGACGCGGGATAAGTACAAACAGAAGTACGAGCAAAAATATGACCAGAAATATCAAGACAAGCGTGAAAAAGATCGTCGCCAGGAGCAAAAAGAGAAAGACATGAAGCAACACTATAAGAATAAATACGATCAGAAATATGAAGATAAGTACAAGGGCAAATACCGGCGCAACATGGAGCGTTCGCGCTACGCCCCCGGTTACCGCCCGGCGAATCGTTATGCCTGGTCGGGCTGGGATCGCAACCGCTGGGGCTACTACAACCGCTATCCCACCTGGTCACCCTGGGTGAGGCCGGTGGCCTACGGCGCCTACAACCCCTTCCCGGTCTGGGCCCAGCCCGGCTGGTACGACGCCCGTCCGTGGAATACCGGCTGGTACGGCGGCTGGAGTGCGCCCCCCTGGGGCTGGTGGGGCGGTCAATCCTTGGCCTGGGGCATCGCCGGCCTGGCCACCACCACGCTGATCAATGGCCTGATCGACAAAGCGGTGCAGCAACGCCAGCCGGTGATCGTGGTGCCCTCCAGTAACTGGCAGCTGGTCTATGGCACGGTGCAGCCTGAGGGGATCGGCCAGGTCACCTTCGTGGCCTCCAACGGCAGCGGCAGCTATCGGCTCTCGGCCGACTGCAATGAGGGCCTGCTCGATGGTCAGGTGCCCTTCCAGGCCGCCCAGGCCCAGCTGATCAATGCCGCCTGCCAGGTGGCCTACGGCAGCTACCTCCAGGCGGGTTACAGCAACCCGGGTTACGGCAACCCGGGCTATGGCAACCCGGGCTATGGCAATCCCGGCTATGGCAACCCTGGTTACGGCAACCCTGGCTATGGCCGGCCCAGCGGTGGCGGCATGGTCTACTGATCGGCCGCCGGTTGGCCGCTCTGGCCGGTGAGGTGATCGAGAAACCAGGTGGCGCTGGCGGCGGCCACCTGGTCGAGGCAACCGGCCTCCTCAAACAGATGGCCCGCCGCCGGAATCACCAGCAGCCGACACGGTCCGCCGAGCTGGGCGGCGGCCCGTCGATTCAGATCCAGCACCACCGGATCGCGGCCGCCCACCAGCAGCAGCGTTGGGGTCTGCACCGCCGCCAGCTGCTGCTGGGCCAGGTCGGGCCGCCCGCCGCGGCTCACCAGCGCTCGCACCCGCCCCGGTCGGGCGGCCGCGGCCATCAGCGCAACCGCCGCGCCCGTGCTCGCCCCAAACAAACCCAGATCCAGGTCGGCCAGCGGTCCGGCCGATCCTTCCGGCAGGCGGTCGATCAGGGCCACCATCCGGGCGGCCAGGTCTTCCAGCTCGGGCTGTGGCGTGCCGCGGCAGGAACCGATCGCCGTTTCATCCGGCGTCAGCCAGTCCACCAGCAGGCTGGCGATACCGCAGTGCCGCAGGCGATCGGCCACCCACCGGTTGCGGGGGCTGTGTCGACCACTGCCGCTGCCATGGGCGATCAGCACCAGGCCCCGGGGTTGGGGCGGCAACAGCAGATCGGCCTCGAGCACGCGGTCGCCGGCGTGAAGGCCGAGACAGCGGCTCTGCGGAGTTGGGGCCATGTCCGGGCAGCGGCAGCGCGGTTCACCCTCCAGCCTGATGCGCCCAGCCCGCGCTGACGGGTGCGGATGCGAGTCAGGATCAGGGTTGGGCCAGGCGCCGGCCGCGCCAGGTCCAGCCCCGACCGGTGAGGGTGCGGAACACCGACACCGGCGCGATCGCCCCGATCAGCAATGCCCCGGCCCAGCACAGCCACCACCAGCGCAGCGGCAGCCCGAAGCGCCAGGCACTCCACAGCCGCAGCGTTGCCTGCAGGCTGATCCCCAGCAGCGCCAGGGCCAGCACCGCGCCGGCGGGCTGCTGCGCCAACGCCAGCACGGCTGAGCTCAGCAGCAGCGCCCACGGCCCGGCAAACAGCAGCAGCACCACCGCGGCCGCCGCCAGGGCCTTCGGCACGCTGGCATCCAGCCCGAGAAACCAGTTCTTCGTCCAGCCCTCCCACAGGGCCGCCAGATCGCGGTACATGCGCAGGTTGAGCTGATGGAGCGCCAGCAGGTAGCGCAGCCGCAGGCCTGCGCCTTTGATCCTGCGGCCCAGGGCCAGGTCTTCCACCACTTCGCCGGCCACCGCCCGGTGGCCCCCCACCGCCTGGTACGCCCCGGTGCGAAACAGCATGAAGGGCCCGGCGGCAAAGGCCAGCGGATCGGCGGGATCATTGGCGCGCTGGATCGGAAAGCCCAGGCACAGCAGGCTGGCGATGATCGGTTGCACCAACCACTCGGCCAGGCAGCCGCACACCAGCCGCGGCGCCAGGGTGAGCAGGTCAGCGCCGTTGTGGCGGGCGTCGGCCAGGGCCCAGCTGAGGGCGGTGGGGGTCAGGCGCAGATCGGCGTCCACAAACAACAGCCAGGCGGGAGGATCGGCCCCGTGCAGCAGGAGATCCGCTGCCCGGGCGCAGGCCCAGTTCTTGCCCACCCAGTGCTCCCCCGGGGGGCGCGGTCCGGCTTCGAGCAGGGCGAACCGGGGATCCTGGCGGGCGGCAGCCTCGGCCAGGGCGGCGGTGTCGTCGTCGGAGCCGTCATTCACCACTAGCAGATCCCAACGGGCCGGCACCGCCTGGCTGGCCAGCACCGCTGCCACGCAGGGGCCGATGTTGTCGGCCTCGTTGTAAGCCGGCACCACCACCGTGAGCCGTTCGCCGGGCGGGGGCTCGGCGGCGGCCCCATCACCGGCTGGCGCCAGCAGCTGCGGCGCCAGCCGCACCACCCGCTCCTGGCCGGCGAGCAGCGCCAGCAGCCCCAGGCAGGCCAGGGCACCGATGCCGATCAGGAAGCCCCCCAGGATCAGGATCGGCTGGGCGGTGCTCGCTGCCATGGGAGGCCTTGACGTCACGCCATCTTGAGCGAAGGTGGCCTGGAGCGATCCAGAGTCGATTCCATGGCGCCGGCAAATCGGTGGAGCGTTGAGCTGATGCCCCTGCCGAAGCGGCCTGCGGCCCCACCGTCGCGCCGCCGTCGCCGCTGGCTCGATGAAAACGGCCGCTTCACCACCGATCCGGCCCGGGCCCTGCAGGTGGCCAACCCCGACGCGGCCGTGGTGCGCTTGCAGTCGTATGCCGCCCTACGGGGTTGGAAAGACAAGGCCATCGAGAAATTGCGCATGGTGCCGGCACCGCGGGCGGCCTGACCGCTAATTTGAAGGCGTCGAGGTGAATGGGGCCGGTTGGCCCCTTTTCGCTCCTGCCGGCGTTGTCACATCCTGCCGGCTTCGAGCTGACGCGGGCGATTGCCGCACCGATGATGGCGGGGCGCCTCCCAGGAGCCTCTCGGCAGCCATGTACCACGGGCTTCAACACCTCGGCGAAGCGGTCCGCCTGCTGCTCGAGCTCCTGTCGGTGCTCACCGTGCTGCTTGGCCTGGTGGCCACCCTCCGGGGCCTGGTGTTCGGCTCGGGGTCGCGGCTGCCGGCCGATCGACGCTTTTATCGCGTGCGGCTCAACTTTGCCGCCTGGTTGTCGATGGCGCTCGAATTTCAGCTGGCGGCCGACATCGTGGCCACCACCGCCTCGGCCGACACCGACAACCTCATCCAGCTGGCTGTTGTGGCCGTGATCCGCACCTTCCTCAATGTGTTCCTGGCCCGGGAAACGGAAGCCGAGCGGCGCCTGGAAGCGAGCACCGTGTCACTCCCCACGGCCGAACCGGCCTGATTCCCATGGCTCTCACCGATGAACTGGCCAAACAGCGCAACCGCGACGCGGCCGATCGCACCCTCATGGCCTGGATCCGCACCTGCCTGTCGCTGATCAGTTTCGGCTACGGCCTCGACAAGGTGGTCGACGCCATTAATCGCAGCAGCGGCGGCCGACCCCATGCCGAGCTGGGGGTGCGGCTGGTGGCGATGGCCTTCGTGATCACCGGCATCGTGTCGATGGCAGCGGCGATTCGGCAGCATCGCTTCGAACTGCGGCGGTTGCGCCGTCCTGATTTCACCTACGCCGATGAGCCCTCGCTGGCCACCGGCACCGCCGTGGCCCTCACCATGATCGGTGCGGTGGCGCTGGTGCTGCTCAGCGCCGGCGCCTTCAGCGGCTGAGCCCCCCTCCATCTCGACCCCATGACGGCTGCTGAAGTGCTGGTGCTGCTGATCACCGCCGCCCTGTTTGCGGTGATGGTGGCGCTGGGGTTGGCGCTCGAACCCGTGGAACTGCTCCAGCTGCGGCATCGACCGTGGTTGATCGCGCGGGTGTTGCTGGGCTCCTGCCTGCTGCTGCCGCTGCTGGCGCTGGCCGTGCTGCTGGCGATTCCGCCGGATGCCATCAGCGGGCCGTCGCGGCTGGCGATCGCGCTGATGGCCCTCTGCCCCAGCGCCCCCCTCACCCTGCGCAAGTCGGGCCTGCATGGTGGCGATCCCGAACTCACGGCCGTGCTGCAGATCGGGGCCGCGGTGCTGGCGATCCTCAGCCTGCCCTTGCTGGTGGATCTCTACCTTCACCATCTGAAGATCAGCGGCTGGGACATCCAGCCTCAGCTGGTGGCGCTGCAGATCGCCAAAGCGCAGCTGTTGCCGCTCGGCATCGGCCTGCTGGTGCGGGTGTTGGCGCCGCGGTGGGCCCAGCGGCTGCGGCCCGGCTTCACCAAGCTGGCCAGCCTGCTGCAGCTGGGCGTGGTGCTGCTGGTGCTGGCGATGGCCCTGCCCAAGCTGCCGGCGTTTCTGGCCGCCAATGGCCTGGCGGCGTTGGCGATGGCGGTGATGGCCGTGCTGGCGTTAGGGCTGGGTCTGCTGCTGGCGGGGCCCGTGCCCCAGGAGGCCACCACCGCAGCCCTGGTGGTGTCGATGCGCAATCCAGGCCTGGCGCTGCTCCTGGCCGCCACGTTTTCCAGTGGTGTGGCTGGCACCAAACTGGCGATCCTGTCCTACGTGCTGATCACGGTGCTGGTGTCGGTTCCCTTTTTGCGCTGGCGCCGGCGGCTGCACGGCGCTCCGGTGGCGTGAGCGGATCGGCGATGGCCAGCAAGGCGCCCGGCCGCCCCCCGGCCCGCGACATGGTGTGGATCCCAGGCGGCCGCTTTCGCATGGGGTCGGATCATCACTACCCCGAGGAGGCTCCGGCCCACTGGGTGGCGGTGGAGGGTTTCTGGATGGATCGCTCGCCGGTCACCAACAGCCAGTTTCTGCGGTTTGTGAAGGCCACCGGCCATGTCACGGTGGCGGAGCGGCCCGCCGATCCAGCGGCTTACCCCGATGCCCGAGCCGAGCTGCTGCAGCCGGCCTCGATCGTGTTTGTGCCGCCCCCTGGGCCGATCGCCATGGGCGATCCCTACCGCTGGTGGCAGTACGTGCCCGGGGCCGACTGGCGCCATCCCGAAGGGCCTGGCAGTTCGATTCGCGGGCGCGAGAAGCATCCGGTGGTGCATGTGGCCGCTGCCGATGCCGAGGCTTATGCGGTTTGGGTGGGCAAGCAGCTGCCCAGCGAAGCCGAGTGGGAACGGGCTGCCCGGGGTGGCCTGGTGGATCATGAGTATGCCTGGGGCGAGGTGCTGCATCCGGGCGGTCGACCCGTGGCCAACACCTTTCAGGGTGACTTTCCGCATCACAACAGCCGTCTGGATGGCTGGGAGCGCACGTCGCCGGTGGGGTTCTACCCGCCCAATCCCTACGGACTGGTCGACATGATCGGCAATGTTTGGGAGTGGACGGTCGATGGCTATCAGAGCCATGCCGCACGCGCCGGGGTGGCGGCCGCCACCCCGCTCGACGACTGCTGTGCCGCCCTGAGCAATCCCCGGGGTGCCAGCGAGGAGGCCAGCATCGATCCGGCTTCCGACCATGGCCTGCTGCCCCGGCGGGTGGTGAAGGGCGGCTCGTTTCTCTGTGCCCCCAGCTATTGCCGCCGCTACCGGCCAGCTGCGCGCATGGCCCAGGGCGTGGATACCTCCACCTGCCACATGGGGTTTCGCTGCATCGTGCGGCCAGCCCAACCCAAAGAAAAAGCCCCCGCTTCTGCGGGGGCTGGAGAAACCTGATCACTCAGGTCGTTAGTGATCGAGGAGATCAGCCGATCGCCGGAGCGGTGAGGGCCACGGGGGTGGCATCAGC
>JAYKGR010000030.1:0-50952 GCA_035285645.1 Cyanobacteriota bacterium
GTGGTCTCGTGACGCTTCTCACTCGCATTGCGGATGCGGGTGAGCATGTCGGAAATCGGATCGTGATTGGCCATGGTCGTGTCCGGAAGAGGGCTCAGTTGCTGCGGAACGGCATCCCCATTTCGCGGAGGAGGGCCCGGCCCTCTTCGTCGTTACGGGCGCTGGTGACGATCGTGACATCCATGCCTCGGATGGCGTCGATCTTGTCGAAGGAGATTTCAGGAAAAATGATTTGCTCCCGAATCCCCAAGGTGTAATTCCCCCGTCCGTCAAAGCTTTTGGGGCTGACGCCACGGAAGTCGCGGATGCGAGGCAGTGCCAGGTGGATGAGTCGCTCGAGGAAGGCATACATGCGCTCTCCTCTCAGTGTGACGGCAACCCCGATCGGCATGCCCTGGCGGATTTTGAAACCGGCAATGGCTTTTTTGGCCCGCGTCACCACCACCTTCTGACCGGTGATGGTGGCGAGCTCAGCGATCGAGGCCTCCAAGGCCTTGGCATTCTGCGCTGCTTCGCCGAGGCCACGGTTGACGGTGACTTTGACGATTTTGGGGACTTCGTGGACGTTCGAGAGATTGAGATCCTTGAGCAACTTGGGCTGGATCGTCTCCCGATAGCGCTGTTTGAGTGACATGACGGTGAGGTGGGGAGGCTCTTCTGGGCTTGGTCAGAAGGCGGTCGTGGGAGAGGGGCGGCTGAACGTTTCAGTCGAGCAGTTCGCCAGTTTTTTTGAGACGGCGTTTTTTGTTGCCGTCAGAATCGACAACAATTTCCACGCGACTGGCTACTTTCTGGCTTGTTGAGTACACCATCACGTTGGAGGCATGCAGGGATGCTTCTTCGGTAACGATGCGTCCAGTTTCACCCTCCTGGGTGGGTTTAACGTGACGAGTGCGGAGGTTGATTCCCTCAACAACGATGCGGTTGAGATAGGGCAGTGTTCGCAGGACGGAACCCGTCTTGCCCTTGTCTTTCCCAGCAATAACTTGGACGGTATCGCCCTTTTTGATCCGCATCTTGATGCGGGTCTGAGCCTTGGATTTTGTTGTTGCGGTTGCCATGATCAGATCACCTCCGGTGCAAGGGAGACGATTTTGGTGAAGTTGCGTTCGCGCAGTTCACGGGCAACGGGCCCGAAAACCCGGGTGCCCTTGGGGTTGTTGTCGTTGCCCAGGATCACGGCAGCGTTGTCGTCAAAACGAATCGAGTTCCCCGTCTCGCGACGCAGGGTTGCTTTCGTCCGAACCACAACAGCTTTCACTACATCAGACTTCTTGACCCCCATGTTGGGCATGGCATCTTTGACAGCGGCCACGATCACATCGCCAACGTGGGCGTAGCGCCGGTTGGTGCCGAGAACACGGATGCATTGAATGCGCTTGGCACCGCTGTTATCGGCAACCGTGAGGAATGTTTCTTGCTGAATCATGAGTGGATCCTCCTCAACCAGCGTTGGACGAGAGAACCTCGGCCACGGCCCAGCGCTTTGTTCGGCTGAGGGGGCGGGTTTCGGTGATGCGCACACGATCACCGACGCGACATGCGTTGGCTTCGTCGTGGGCCTTGTAGCGCTTGGTGCGGCTGACCGTCTTGCGATAGATGGGATGGGGGAAGCGGTTTTCGACCGCTACCACCACTGTTTTGTCCATCTTGTCGCTGACAACGGTGCCGACCCTTTCCTTGAGTGCCATGGGAGTGAAGGGAGGTCAGGATGCGGTGGTGGAGCGTTGTTGCTCCTGTTGCACCGTCAGGAGATGGGCCAGCCGGATGCGGGCTTCCTTGAAACGGTGGGGATGTTCCAATCGGCGGGTGGCCTGCTGGAAGCGCAGATCGAACAACTCTCGCCGGGTTGCGGCGATGCGTTCGTTGATTTCGTCGCCGCTGAGCTTGCGCGTTTCGGCGATGTCGGGACGGGACATGGTCAGGACTCCACGGCAACGGCGGCTTCGGGGCGAGCCTCCGGCTCAATGCCGGCGGCTTCCTGTTCTGCCAGTGTGAGGAACTTGGTCTTCATGGGCAATTTGTACTGGGCCAGCCGCATGGCTTCCTTGGCGATCTCAGGGGTGATGTCTGCACCGCCCATCTCAAAGAGAATGCGGCCAGGCTTGATCACTGCCACCCAGAACTCGGGGTTGCCTTTACCGGAGCCCATACGGGTTTCTGCTGGTCGCATGGTCACCGGCTTGTCGGGGAAAATGCGGATCCAGATTTTGCCGCCCCGCTTCACATAGCGGGTCATGGCTCGTCGGCTGGCCTCGATCTGGCGCGAGGTGATCCAGCCACATTCCTGGGCTTGTAGGGCAAACTGACCAAAGGCGATGGTGTTGCCTCGGGTGGCGATGCCGCGCATGCGGCCCCGCTGCTGTTTGCGGAATTTGACGCGTCGTGGACTCAGCATGATTCAGGCCTCCCTCACTCCTCGTTGGAGCGATCTTCGAACTGTTGGGGCCGGCGGCTGCTACGCCGACGAGGAGAGCCACCCATCGGCGGTTGCTCCTTGTGACCGGGCAGCACTTCCCCTTTGAACACCCACACTTTGATGCCCAGGACGCCATAGGTCGTGCTGGCCACCTTGGTGGCGTAGTCGATATCGGCCCGCAGGGTGTGCAAGGGCACACGTCCTTCGCGGGTCCATTCCGTACGGGCAATTTCGGCACCGTTAAGGCGCCCGCCCACCTGAATTTTCAGCCCCAACACTCCTGCCCGCTGGGCTCGCTGCACGGCCATGCGCATCACCCGGCGGAAGGCAACGCGCTTTTCCAGTTGCTGGGCGATGTATTCGGCCAGGAGGGCTGCATCAGCATCGACCCGTTCCACTTCCACCACGTTGATACGCACCTGCCGGCTCGCATCGCCAAGAGTGGTCTGGATGCCGCTGCGCAGCTCCTCGATCCCGCTGCCCTGGCGGCCCACGAGCACACCTGGACGAGCGGTTTTGAGTTCCACCTCCAGCTGATCAGCCTTGCGGGCGATCAGCACGTCGCTGATGCCAGCGGAGGCGTACTGCTTGTGGATGAAGCGACGAATTTTGTCGTCTTCTTGCAGAAGTGTGGGGTAGGTCTTGCTGGGGGCAAACCAGCGGGAGCGGTGTTCCTGGGTGATCCCCAGGCGCAGGCCGGTTGGATGGATCTTGTGTCCCATCGGTCGGTGTCCTCGGGGTCAGGTGGAAGGAGCCACAGCGATGCTGATGTGGCATGTTTGTTTCTTGATGGCGTAAGCCCTGCCTTGGGCTCTCGGGCGGAAGCGCTTCATGGAGGGACCCATGTCAGCGCTGGCCTGGCTGATCACCAGACTGGCCGGATCGAGACCGAGGTTGTGCTCAGCATTGGCCACCGCGGAGCGCAGCACCTTGGTGATCGGTCCAGTGGACCGGTACGGCATGAACTCCAGCATGATCAGGGCATCGCGGTAGCTGCGACCACGGATCTGGTCGAGTACGCGACGCACCTTGGAGGCTGAGCCACGGATGTAGCGGCCATGGGCGATAGCCTGGGTGTTGGTGGTTGCCATCGTTTAGCGGCCTCCCTTTTTGTCTTTGATGTGGCCGCGGAAGGTGCGGGTGGGGGCGAATTCGCCCAACTTGTGACCCACCATTTGCTCCGTCACGTAGACGGGTACGTGGGTTTTGCCATTGTGAACGGCGATCGTGTGGCCGATCATCATCGGCAGGATGGTGGAGGCCCGTGACCAGGTTTTGATCACGCTCTTGTCTTCGGCAGCATTCTGCTTCTCGACCTTGCGAAGCAGATGGTCGGCGACGAAGGGCCCTTTTTTGAGTGAACGTCCCATGGCGGTTTAGGCGAGCGTCTGAACGGTGTGTGTCATCAGGAGTCGCGTCCGCCACGGCTCCGTTTGGAGGTACGGCGACGTTTCCGCAGCACGAACCGGTTGCTGGGCTTGTTGCGCTTGCGGGTTTTAAGGCCCAGGGCAGGTTTGCCCCAGGGGGTCACTGGGCCCGAGCGACCGATCGGGGCCCGACCTTCACCGCCTCCATGGGGGTGATCGCATGGATTCATGACGCTGCCGCGCACTTCTGGACGTCGGCCGAGCCAGCGCTTACGACCGGCCTTACCCAGGCTGGTGTTGCGGACTTCGGAGTTTCCGACTTCGCCCAGAGTGGCGTAGCACTCACGGCGTACGAGGCGCACCTCGGTGGATGGAAGTTTGAGGGCGACATAGTCGCCCTCCTTCGCTACGACCTGAGCGCTGGCCCCAGCGGTGCGGACCATCTGGCCGCCACGCCCTGCATAGAGTTCCACGTTATGAACGCTGGAACCCAGCGGGATAGCGGAAAGCGGCAGTGCATTCCCTGTTTCGATGGGTGACTCAGGCCCTGAGACCACCAGCTGGCCAACGGCGATGCCTGCCGGCGCAAGGATGTAGCGCTTCTCGCCATCGGCGTAGAACAGAAGTGCCAGCCGAGCGTTGCGATGGGGGTCGTAGTGAATGGCGGCCACTTTGGCCACCACCCCATGTTTGTCGCGACGAAAATCAACCAGCCTGTAGAGCCGTTTGTGGCCTCCACCGCGGTGGCGACAGGTGATCACCCCGCGGTTGTTGCGACCCTTGCGTTGATGTTTGGCCACCACCAAACCCCGTTCCCGGCCGCGGCCTGTGACTTCGGTGAAGTCGCTGGCGACGCGGGTGCGGGTACCTGGTGTGGTTGGCCTGTAGTTGCGAATTGCCATGACGTGTCAGACCCTCACGATTCCGGGAATAACTGAATGGTGTTGCCTTCGGCGAGGCGCACCACCGCTTTTTTCACCTGAGCCCGGCGGCCGGCGAACCGGCCTACCCGCCGCGTCCGGCGCGGTGGGTTCATGGTGCTGACACCCACAACGCGCACATTGAAGAGCTCTTCGACGGCAGCCTTGATGTCGGGCTTGGCAGCCTTGGGATCGACCTCGAAGGTGTACTGATTGAGCTCAAGGGCACGGGTGGCCTTCTCAGTGATCAAGGGCCGACGGATCACATCCGGCAGCCTGCCTGCAAAACGTTCAGCCATCGCCATAGACCTCCTGAATCTTCGCGAGTGCTTCCTCGCTCACCACCAAGTGACTGGCATTGAGCAGATCGAACACGTTGAGCTGATCTGCAGCGATCAGCTTGACTTTCTCGAGGTTGCGAACCGACAGCTTCACAACGTCGGTTGCTTGATCGAGCACCAGCAGCACGCGTGCATCGGCAGCGATGCCGAGCCGACCGAGTGCGGAGGTGATTTCCCGTGTCTTTGGCGATTCCAGGCTGGTCCCGAAACCTTTGACGACGGTGATGGCATCCACGCGGCTCATCAGAGCTGTGCGCAGTGCCAGGCGACGTTCCTTGCGGTTCATCGCCAATTCGTAGGTGCGCGGTTTGGGCCCAAACACGATGCCGCCACCGGGGCGCAGGGGAGTACGGATCGAACCTTGGCGTGCCCGACCTGTGCCCTTCTGCTTGTAGGGCTTGCGGCCCCCCCCGGCCACTTCGGCCCGGGTGAGGGTGCTGGCCGTGCCCTGACGGGCGTGAGCCAGCTGTCGCACCACCGCGCGGTGGACGAGATCCGCCGCGGAACTTTCTTTGGCGACCTTCAGATCAAGGGAGGCCTTGCCGGCTTCCTTCCCTTGCCAGTCGCGAATCACACAGTCAGCCATGGGTGCTCTCCTCAGTTGGCGGCTTTGGCGCCCACCCGTTTGGCCGGGCGGATGTTGAGTAAGGCGCCCGGCTTGCCTGGCACCGAACCCTTCACCACCAGCAGATTGCGCTCAGCGTCGACCTTGAGCACTGTCAGACCGCGAGTGGTGATCTGTTTTCCGCCGTAGCGGCCTGCCATGCGCTTGCCGGGGTAAATCCGGCCCGGGGTGGTGCCCGCGCCCGTGGAGCCGGGCTCGCGGTGGTTCTTGGAACCGTGGGTCATCGGACCTCGGCTGAACCCATGGCGTTTCTGGTAGCCAGCGAAGCCACGGCCAATCGTGTCGCCGCTGACATCCACCTTCTGACCGGCTTCGAACCCGGCCACCGTGATGGCGTGGCCCAACTCCATGCCCTCGGTGCTGTCCACCCTGTATTCGCAGAGGTGGCGTAAGGGCTCCTCACCGGACCGGGCTAGGTGGCCCATGGCCGGTTTGTTGACGAGCTTTTCTCGGATTTCGCCGAATCCGATCTGCACCGCGGTGTAGCCGTCGGTGGCGGGGGTTTTGAGCTGGGTGACGCGGCAGGGGCCGGCTTCGATCAAGGTGACCGGAACCGATCTGCCTTCGTCGTCGAAGAACTGGGACATGCCCAGCTTCTTCCCGAGAATGCCGATGGTCATAGGAAGGTACAAAGCGCCAGCGGGAACGACCGCTCCTGACCTGGCCAAACAATGGCCATGGAGCGGTGGGGGCTGATTCGGGTGATCGCAGATCTGTCAGCGAAACCGGCGTGGCCGGGTGGCGTTGGCAGTGGCTAGCGAGACGAGTCAGCGGGCTGGGACTTGCCGATGCCTGGGCGATGGTCGAGAGACCGTCGCGGCGGGTAGTTTCCCGACGGATCCCGGAGTGACGGATGTCACCTTGGATTCCGTACTGGCCTGGAAAGGTCGTCGCCAGTGACGACCTTTGTGCCGAATTCCGGAGGCCCGGCTAGCGGACGGGCACGGACTTTCGGTACAGTTGACTACTGTACCCCATGACTCGACCCGCCGTAGCGGCACAGCTGCCAGACTGACTCGGCTGCTTCTTCGGGACCAATGCCCCTCCTGCTCACCGGCCGAGGTTTTCGTCAAGAGCTTGAGCAGGCCGGCGCCCTGGCGCTTTTTGCCCCATTGGAGGGTGGTGCTGAGACCCGCCTGCTGCGTCGGCTCCGGGCTGCGGGCTATCAAGCGCAAATCACCTCGGCCCGCGGCCTGGGGGATCCCGAAGCCTTCCTGCTGCGTCTCCATGGGGTGCGCCCCCCCCACCTGGGTCACCAGAGCGTGGGACGAGGAGCTGCCGTGGGTGAAGTGCACCAGGTGATGCCCCAGCTGGGCCCCCTGCTCGAGGGTGATGCCCCCATTGTGCTTTGGTTGTTGGAGGGTCAGGTGCTGAGCGCCGCGGAGCGCGCCGCGCTCACGGCGCTGACCCGTCGCTGGCCTCGTTTGCGCATCGTCGTGGAGATGGGTGGTGCCCGGGCACTGCGTTGGCAGCCTCTGGAGCAGATCCGCTGATTCCCCCGGCGTTGGATCGGGCCGAGCAGGCCCTGCGGGCCGGGCGCTGGGTGAAGGTGATCGCTGGCGCCAGCAATCAGGACCTCGAGGCCATCGAGGATCTCGCCGGCATTTATGCCCTTGCCGGGATTCATTGTCTCGATGTGGCTGCCGACCGTGCGGTGGTGGCCGCCGCTCGAAGGGGTTTGGCCTGGGCGGCAGCCCGCGGCGGTCACCGGCCCTGGTTGATGGTGAGCCTCAGTGATGGGGAGGATCCCCATTTCCGTAAGGCCTGGTTTGACCCTGAAGTCTGTCCTTGCGACTGCTCTCGCCCGTGTGAGCGGGTCTGTCCAGCCCACGCCATCGGTGAGCCCGCCACAGGGGCCCCTGGTGTGCAGGCGGCCAAGTGCTACGGCTGCGGCCGGTGTCTGCCGATCTGCCCTGAGGGCCTGATCGAGGAGCGGAGCCAGGTGCTGGGGGCTGCGGCGGTGGCTGCGGAGTTGGCGGCCCTGGCCCCCGACGCCGTGGAGGTGCACACCAGCCTCGGCCGGGAGGGGGCCTTCGCGGAGCGTGTGCAGCAGATCGTGGCGGCTGGCGTGCCCCTGCGGCGCCTGTCCGTGAGTTGCGGCCTTGAAGGATCGGCCCCACGCGATCGGCGCGCCCCCGCTCAGCTGGCCGCCACTCTCTGGCAGCGGTTTGCCACGCTGCGCCGCCATGGCTTGCCGCCGCTCTGGCAGCTGGATGGCCGACCGATGAGCGGCGACATTGGCACCGGCACCGCCCACGCGGCGGTGCGTCTGTTCGAACAGGTGGCTGCCATGGCTCCCCCGGGACCGCTGCAGCTGGCCGGCGGCACCAATGCCGGCACCGGAGCGCTCTGGCTCCGCACCGACCGGCGTCTGCGTCTGCCGTACTGTGCGGGGGTGGCCTTCGGTGGGTCCGCCCGAGTGCCCCTACAGCCCTGGCTGCAGCAGGCCAGGCAGCGGGGGCTGGGCCTGCTCGAGGCTCCAGACCTCTGGCCCGCAGCTCTGCGGGAGGCCCGGTGCCTTGTGCAGTCCTGGTCTTGAGGTCGCTAGAACGAAGCCAGTCCCGGGTCTTCCCCTGAGCCAGAGTCACGTGCGTTCCCTGCCGCCCCAGCGGATCACCGACGATCTCGAGCGGTTGTTGGACGTGTTGCCCGAGCCAGTGCAGCAGGCTTTGCAATCGGTTGAGCGGCAGGAGCAGCTGCTCGAAGTGGTGCTTGATCTGGGTCGCGTGGCTGAAGCCCGCTACCCGGGCAGGGCGGAAACGCTCGGTGATGCCCCGGTCAGCCGCCAAGACCTGGCCGAAGTGGTGGAACGGCTTGGCCTGTTCGGCAGCGACAATCGCGCGGGCATCGAACGCACCCTCCATCGCATCAGCGCCATCCGCAACCGCCGCGGTGACATCGTGGGCCTCACCTGTCGGGTGGGCAGGGCCGTGTACGGCACCGTGGCGATGGTGCGTGATCTCCTCGACAGCGGCAGCTCCCTGCTCTTGATGGGGCGGCCTGGCGTGGGCAAGACCACCGCTCTGCGTGAGATCGCCCGGGTCTTGGCCGATGACCTGCAACGGCGTGTGGTGGTGATCGACACCAGCAACGAAATCGCCGGTGATGGTGACATCCCCCATCCGGCGATCGGTCGAGCCCGGCGCATGCAGGTGGCCCGGCCGGAACTGCAGCATCAGGTGATGATCGAAGCGGTGGAAAACCACATGCCCGAGGTCATCGTGATCGATGAGATCGGTACCGAGCTGGAAGCTCAGGCAGCCCGCACCATCGCGGAACGGGGGGTGATGCTTGTGGCCACGGCCCATGGCAATGAACTGGCCAACCTCATTCGCAACCCCACCCTCAGCGATCTGGTGGGGGGCATTCAGTCCGTGACCCTGGGTGATGAGGAGGCGCGGCGGCGCCGCACCCAGAAGACCGTGCTGGAGCGTGCCGCCGATCCCACCTTCCCTCTCGCGGTTGAGATGCATAGTCGTCATCGCTGGCTGGTGCATCGCGACGTGGCCCGCACCGTGGATCAGCTGCTGCGGGGCCAGGTGGCTCGGCCGCAGATTCGCGAACTCAATGCCGCTGGTGAGCTTCGGCTGCATGATCCAGCGATGGCCCCTGTGGCGAAGGCGCCAGTACCGCCTCCAGCTTGGCCGCCGCCGCCCCAGCCGCAGCAGCAGCAGCCCGAGATCGTGCCTCCCCTGCGCGTTTGCGCGGTGGGGCTGCCCTCTCGGCTGGTGCAGGAGGCCGCGCGTCATCAGCGGGCGCCGATCGAGCTCACCGACGATTTAACCGCTGCCGATGTGCTGCTCACCCGCCGCGGGGAGCTGGCGGGAGCGGCCGACCAGCGCCGTCAGGCGCGCAGCCTGGGGGTGCCGATCCTGGTCATCAAATCCGAGGCCCCGCCCCAGCTGGAGCGGGCCCTGGGTCGCCTGCTGGAGCGCCGCGCCACCGCGGTCGGACCCACCCCTTCTGCCTATCGCGATGATGCCCACGACGCCCTGGAGGAATGTCGTCTGGCTGTGGAGAAGGTGGTGCTACCCCAGGGCAAGCCGGTGGAATTGCTGCCGCGCAGCGAGCGGGTGCGTGCTCTGCAGGCGGAGTTGGTAGGGCGCTATCGGCTGCGCTCTGCCGTCTTTGGCCGTGGCGACGACCAGCGCCTGCGGGTGTTCCCCGCCTGATCCGTCCCGGCTGGGCTGGTGGCGGTGGTTGGTTGACGAACCCCCCATCGCTGTGGGTAACTATCTGGGTCCCGTCGAAGCCGTCGACCCTGTGGTTGACATCTCTGCACGGGTCAGCCGTGCCGTTCTCCGGCGCGTTGGGCCGTCGCCAAGCGGTAAGGCAGCGGGTTTTGGTCCCGCCATTCCTAGGTTCGAATCCTAGCGGCCCAGTTTGAAGAGGTCCCGTGTCGGCTGTTGTTGCGCCGCTGCTCGTCTTCGACTTCGATGGTGTGCTCGTCGATGGCATGCCCGAATACTGGTGGTCGGCCCGGCGCGCGGCTCTGCGCCTGAATCCTGATCAGCTCCTCCCCGCAGCGGTGCCCGAGGCGTTCCGCCAGCTGCGCCCTCTGATTCATCGCGGTTGGGAAATGGTGCTGATGGCCGCGGAGCTGGCTCGGCCCGACTTTGACCTGGCGGTCACCATGGGCAACTACGACGCTGCTGTGGGCCAGGCCCTGGCCCGCCGCTCCCGTTCCGTCGATCAGATCCAGACGCTTCTCGAAGACGTGCGACGCGAGGCGATCGCTGAGGATGCTGACGCCTGGCTGGAGCTGCACCGCTTCTACCCCGGTGTGCCGGAGCGACTGCGCCAGTTGACGATGGGAGGCTGCGATTGGGTGGTGTTGACAACGAAAGGGAGCGAGTTCGCCCATCGCATTCTGTCGGCTGCCGCACTCAGCCCTGCTGCGGTGTACGGCCACGAGCAGGGGAGCAAGCCCCAGGTGTTGGGCCGGCTGCTCGCCGATGATCCCCAGCGCCCCCTCTGGTTTCTGGAGGACCGTCGGCCGACGTTGGAGCGGGTGCGAGCCACCAGCGGCCTGGAGTCGGTGCGCTGCTACCTGGCGGCCTGGGGCTACCTGGCTCCTGGGGATCGTCATGGTCTGGTCGCCCGCGGGATCCACTGGCTGGAGGCGGAGCGGTTTGCAGAGCCCTTGGCCAACTGGCCGTGATCCGATACAGTACTCCTGTATCACGCGCACCTGAGACGCCGGCTGTTTCCGGTGGCACTGGTTCTCCAGAGGCCGCAGGATGAACCGGATGGTCGGCGCAAGCCGATTGCCTCCGGGCGGTTCCTCCGCATTGCGTCTGTCGTTCCGATCCCGGTCGATCGCCGCCACTGCGGCCCGTTCCTTCACTGATTGTTGTTATGCCTGCCGATCCCAAGGCCGCCGCCGCCTCGTCCTCCAGTGCTTCCCATGCCTCGTCGGTTGCCTCGGCCGCCGACGCCCGCCTTGCCGCTGAGCGCGACAAGGCTCTGGGGCTTGTGCTCAACCAGATCGAGCGCAACTTCGGTAAGGGGTCGATCATGCGGCTGGGTGATGCCTCCCGCATGCGGGTGGAAACCATCAGCACCGGTGCTCTCACCCTCGACTTGGCCCTGGGCGGTGGCTACCCCAAGGGACGGGTGGTGGAGGTGTACGGGCCGGAGAGTTCCGGTAAGACCACGCTCACGCTGCACGCGATTGCGGAGGTTCAGAAGCGCGGTGGGGTGGCTGCGTTTGTCGACGCCGAGCATGCCCTGGATCCGGTGTATGCCGCGGCTCTGGGCGTCGATATTGAAAATCTGCTGGTGTCTCAGCCTGATACCGGAGAGATGGCGCTCGAGATTGTCGATCAGCTGGTGCGTTCCGCTGCTGTCGACATCGTTGTGGTGGACTCTGTGGCCGCACTGACCCCCCGTGCTGAGATTGAAGGAGAGATGGGAGATCTGGCGGTGGGGAGTCAAGCGCGCCTGATGAGCCAGGCGATGCGCAAGATTACCGGCAATATCGGTAAGTCAGGATGCACGGTGATTTTTCTGAACCAATTGCGTCAGAAAATTGGTGTCACTTATGGGAATCCTGAAACCACTACGGGTGGTAATGCCCTGAAGTTTTATGCCTCGGTGCGACTGGATATCCGACGGATCCAGACACTCAAGCGAGGCACTGAAGAGTACGGTATCCGTGCCAAGGTGAAGGTGGCCAAGAACAAAGTCGCGCCCCCGTTCCGCATCGCAGAATTTGATATTCTCTTTGGCCGAGGTATCAGCACACTTGGTTGTCTACTCGATCTGGCCGAGGAAACCGGTGTGGTGACGCGCAAGGGGGCTTGGTACAGCTATGACGGCGACAATATTGGCCAGGGACGCGATAACACCATTGGCTGGTTGGAGCAGAATCCCGATCAGCGCGATCGGGTGGAGGAGCTCACCCGCCAGAAGCTCACCGAAGGTTCGGAGGTCACCGCTAATTCGATGAAGCCGTTGGCGGCCGCAGCCCGCAATGGGAGCATGGCAACTAAGGCTGCTCTCGAGGAGGCTGCATCAGACGGTGGGATAGAGCAGTCACTGTCTTCTGCGGCTGGCTGAGTTGGTTGGCTCGGCCAGCGTTCAGGCGGCCCGAACGGAAGGTTCTGTTCCAGCCTTGGCTTCGTCGGCCGGGCTGGGGCGTTGCAGCTGCAGGACCCCCGCCACACGATGGAGCTCGTGAATGGCCTCGGCACCCTCGAGTTTCATGAGCTCAAGACCGTTGCGGGATTCCACCCAGGAGATGCCGTAGTCCGAGACCAGGAAGCGCACCATGTGGCCGTCTCCCAGGTCTGCCACAAATGAGGCGCCCTGGCTTTCGGCGCCATGGCCGCATTCATAACAGGTGGCCACGTGGCCCTGGGCCCTCAGGCTCACCGCCAGCGCCTTCAGACTCAGGACCAGGTCCTGGACGACGGAGCGGTACTGCTCAGCCAGCCGTGGAAACATCGGAGCCACCCTCCAGAATGGGCGAATCCTAAGGTTTTCTTCAGCATTGCCGCGTGGCTGGTGGCAATGGTGTGGATTTGGTCATCGCTCAGCCATCCGCCAGGGTCCACCAGCCCAGGCCGGGGCCAATGAAGCGCACCGTCACCCAGAACAGCACCAAGGCGGCAATACCCACCCAGGCTCCACGGGTGGTCAGGGTGACGAAGCGGTTGGCCTGCTCCTGGGTCAGCGGCAGCCAGGCCACGATGCGCGGCGAGAGATCCTTGAGTTTCGCCTTGGTGGCAGGTTCACGGGGGGGTAGTCCGAGACTGGCCCGGCGGCGGGCTTCTCCCATCGATCGCATGGCGAAGAATCCCAGGCTAGGGCGGCCACTACGGTCCGCACCACGCCTCAGTCGGGCAGCAGTCGCGGCAGCTCGACCCATGGATCGAGGGCGCGCAGCACCTGGCTGCCCCAGCCACGGCCGCGTAGTCGGCCATCGAGAATCGCCAGCCGACCCCCACGGCGCCGCAGGCCGCAGAGGCCGCGCTGGAGGCGAGCGATCGCCTCAGGCAGCAGCAACTCACGGAACCAGTCACGGCCCTGCTGCCGCAGTTGATCCACCCGGGCTGCGGTCAGGGGATCCTCCAGGCTGGCGATCGGCAGCAGGCCCACCACCATCTGGGAGGGAAGGGGCAGGCGCTGGTGCTCCGCCAGCCACCAGCTCCAGCTTGCGCACAGCACACCGTTGCTCTCCGGGGCGGTGGTCTCATGGCAAACGCGGGTGCCGAATTCCGCCGCCAGGCCCGCCGCCAGAGCGGCGCGCATGTTGTTGTCGTCCACCAGCACCACCGTCAGACCCCCTTGGCCCAGCACCAGCTGTCGGCACTGGTGCAGCAGGTGATCGGCAAACAGCGGCGTGTTCGGCAGCGGCTGCCGACGGGGGGCGTAGAGGGGTAAGGCTTCCTGCAACGGTGGGTCGGCCAAGGCAACTTCCACCGGCGACGTCAGCCCAAAACGGGCGCCATCGGCTCCATCGCCGATCAGGTCGCCCAGCAGCACCACGCCCCGGTTGTGAAACAGTCCCTGGAGCTGGCGTAGAGGTTGAAGCGGCTGGCGCACCAGGTGCCATTGCAGCAGGGTGCGATCGACCCGTGCCCAGCTGCACCAGTTCTCATCCCTGGCCTTCAGCCACGTGGCCCATGGTTCTGGCAAAGAGGCAAGCAAGGCAAGCAGCTGCCGCAGCGGCGCTTCGTCGCTGGGGCAGACCCCCACCAGCCTGGGGCCTCGGCCCGGGGCGGCCAGCAAGCGCTCACTCAGGCGGCGATGCAGTGCCGAAAGGCTCGCCTCAGCCTGGGGGTGACTCCGCCACAGCTGCTCCCAGTCGCTCGGTTCGATCGCGATGGCCAGCGCCTGCCGCAGTTCCGTCTCGAGCTGTTCGGCTTCCGGGATCACGAGCTGCCGATCCGCCAGCTGCCCTTGCTGCCAGGCCTGCACCAGATCGCCGGGCTGCAGCAGCCAGAGCGCCCGTTTGCTCGGTGCCGTCACCCCCTCCCACAGGGCCGGTGCGAGGCCGGCCGCCCGGAGCCTGGGCCAGTCAACGTTGAGAAGCCGGCGGCGGCTCTCACCCCGGAGCACAAGCGCCGGAGGGTTGTCGCTGAGGGCTAGGGGCACCAGCAGGCTGATCCACCAGCTGGGATCGCTGCTGGAGGCCAGGCGGATCACGGTGTGGTCGCTCCGCCTGAGGCTGCGGCCCACCAAGCGACTCAGGCTGAGGTGATGGGGCCAGCGTGGCGCACCCTCCTCCCGCAGCAGGGCCTTGAGCTGAAGGTGGGCGCTGGATTCCAACATCGCCGGATCGTAGGAAGCTGGATCCACCTCGTTCGGCAGCGACCATGACAGCCCTCTGGCGCCGGCGCCCCGTGGGAATCGTGGGCCTGGGATTGATCGGTGGCTCCCTCGGCCTCGATCTGAGAGCGGCGGGGGCCGAAGTGCACGCCCTGGTGCATCGCCAGGCCACCGCTGAACGGGCCCAGGCCCGCGGTTTAGCCGATCGCATCAGCACCGACCCCGCTGTTCTGGCGGATTGCGGCTTGGTGGTGCTGGCCTTACCGATCGATCGTTTGCTGCAGCCCGAGCCGGCCCTCGTGGCGGCCCTGCCGGCCCAGGCTGTGGTGACCGATGTGGGATCGGTGAAGCAGCCGGTGCTCCGTCTCTGGGGGGGGCTGCTGGGTCCACGGTTTGTGGCCAGCCATCCCATGGCCGGCACGGCCCAGGCCGGCGTGGAGGCCGGCGAGTTGGGCTTGTTTGCCGGTCGCGCCTGGGTGGCAACGCCAGCCCATGACACCTCGGCCATCGCTCTGGAGGCGGTGCACGATCTGGCGGTGGAGCTCGGCGCCCGTTGGCTGCTGTGTGATGCAGCGGAACACGACCGTGTTGTGGCGCTCATCTCGCACCTGCCGGTGCTGCTGGGCGCGGCCCTGCTGCAGAGCGCCGCTTCGGGGGGCGATCTGGCTCGATCGCTGGCCTCCAGCGGTTTTGCCGATACGTCCCGGGTGGGGGCTGGCAATCCCGAACTGGGCTCGCTGATGGCCCAGGGCAATCGTGAAGCCCTGCTCGATGCCCTGGCGGTTTACCGCAAGGCGCTCCAGCGCCTGGAGGAGCATGTGCAGCAGAGCGACTGGAGCGCCTTGCGCCAGGATTTGGAGCGATCCAAGAAGCTGCGGCCGGAGTTTCTCTGAGTGTCCATCGACAGTGGGATCCTCGACGTTGACCTGCTGGCCTTCGAACGGGGTGATCAATCCCGGCGCCAGGCGGTGGTGGATGGGGTGATGCGCAGCCTGGCCACCGGCTTCGTGTTCACCAGCAGCGATCTGCCGGCCGCCCTGCTGGATGACACCTACGGACTTTTGGAGCGCTTTTTCGCCCTCGACGCTGCCACCAAGGCCCAATGGCATGTTCCCGGCGCCAGTGGACAGAGCGGCTACACGGGGGTGCTGGTGGAAACCGCGGCGGGCAGCGACCATGCCGACTGGAAGGAAATGCTCAACTGGGGTCTGCCCCTGCCGGGGCACCACCCCCTGCGCCGCCGTTATCCGCTCTTCTATCCCGAGCCCTGCTTGCCGGAGGGGGCGGTGCCCGGGATCACCGCAGTGCTGGAAACCTTCCATCGCACCATTGCCGATCTGCAGCGCCGGTTTCTGCGGGTGGTGGCTCTGGGGCTCGGTGTGGCGGAGAGCTTCTTCGACACGGTGGTCGAGGACGCCCCCACCCTGACCCGGGCGATTCGCTATCCGCCGATGGCCGGGGCCCCATCGGCCGCCCATGTCTGGGCCGCTGCCCATGCCGACATCAACCTGATCACAGCCTTGCCGAGGGCCACGGCCGCCGGCCTTGAGGTGCAGATCGAGGGGCAGTGGCAGCCGGTTACGCCGCCGGCGGGCCAGGTGATTCTCAATGCCGGGTTGATGCTGGAGCGGCTCAGCAATGGTTTGGTCAGCGCCGGCTGGCATCGGGTGGTGGCGTCTCCTGGATTCGGAGACGCCAGGCTCAGCGTGGTGCAGTTCTGCCATGCCCGCCCCTGGGTCAGCCTGGGGCCATTGGCCAGTTGCTGCAGTGCCGATCGGCCCCAGCGGTGGCCGGCGATCACAGCTGCCGACGCCTTGGAGGAGGTGTTGTTTCAGATCCGGCTGCTGCAGCCATGAGGTGATCGGCTCTCAGCCGCAAAGCCTGCCGCCGGCCTGGCCCACCCGGCCTGCCAGCAGCACCAGCAGCCGTTGACGCAGGTCGGCGGCCAGCGGCGCCTCACCGCTGCTGGCATGGCACCAGAGCCGCGCTCGCAGCCCCCCCACCGCACTCACCCCAACCAGCTTCATTCCCAGGGACTGCTGCCCATCGATACCGCTCTCGCCGGCCATGGCCGCCTCCATGGCTCGGCAGAGGGCGGCAGCCGCCTCCGCTTCCAGGCCGCGAAGCTCAAGGTCGATCTGTAGGCGGCGGCGATCGGCGCCGGTCAGGTTCACCACCGGCCGGGTGGTGAAGAGGCCGTTGGGGATGTGCAGGGGCTGGCGCTCAGGATCCCGCAGCCGGGTGTAAAACCAGCCAATCGCTTCAACATCACCCTGGAGATTTTGATCGGGCAGCCGGATTGCATCTCCCACCACAAACGGGCGGTTCAGATAGAGCCCCAGCCCACTGAGGGCGTTTTCCACAATGGTGCGGGCCCCAAAGCCGAGGGCTGCGGCCCCGAGGCCGCCGGTGGTGAGCAGCACGTTGGCCGGCACCCCCATGAGCCGCAGCGCACTCAGGAGCACCAGCAGCAAAGCCAGCAAGCCGAGCACTTTGTCGGTCACATCCACCACAAAGGTCCTGGCTTTGCTGTCCACTGCGGGAAACAGGCGTGAAGCCAGGTTGGCGCTGCTTTGAACCAGGGGGGTTTTCCAGCGCCAGAGCGTCCACACCAGGGCGATGCTGACCATCAGCTCCCGCAGCTCATGGCCCGTCGGCACCGACAGACCCTGTGGCGAGAGGGCACTGCCCAGCCACCACAGCAGCGTGCCCAGCAACAGGCTGCCCGCGAGGCTCAGCCGGGCCCGCAGCAGCAACCGCCGGGCCAGACTGCTGCGGGGCAGGCTGCGGGCCATCCCCTGGAGCAGCAGCCAGGTGCCCACCATGGCGAGCACCCCCAGGATCGGTACCTGCAGGGAGAGGGGCAGAACCAGGGTGTCAGGGCGCATGGATCGGGGAGCGGATCAGCTTCCGTCGGGCGGAATGGGGGCCATCAGCATCTCGCGCAAAGCGTTTTGCCTCTGTTCGGGGGGTTCTGGCGTCTGCTGCCACAGGGTTTCGAAGTAGAAGAACGCCACCCCCAGTCCCCTCTGCCGGGTAGCACGCACCTGGGAGGCGATCAGATCCAGCGATACCGGTCGGTTGCGCTGACCACTCATGATGCCGATGGCTGTGGGCACCTGGCGGGCTGTCTGCAGCAGTTCGGGCCGGTTGAGCTGGGGCATGAAGCTCTCCAGATCGGGCCGGTAGAGCTGCACCACCACCTCATCCACGGCCCGACGGGCCACCCAAGTGCGCCAGTCCTGAAGCTGCAGCTTGTAGGCGAAGTCAGCGTAGTTGGGTGACAGGGAGACCACGGCACGGGGATTGGCGCTGCGGATCGCCTGCCGCAACTGCACCAGAAAGGCTGAGAGGCGATCGGCTCGCCATTGCACCCAGGCTGGGTCCTGCGGATCCGCAGGCGGCAGTCCGCCCGTGTCTTTGCGATAGAGCGCCACAGTGAATGGGTCATAGCCGAAGCTGCTCGGCAGGCTCATGTGGTCATCGAATTGCACCCCATCGGCCCCTGGCAGGCTCACCAGCTCGAGCACCAATTCGGTGATCAAGGCCTGCACCTCCGGGTGGAAGGGGTTGAGCCACACCACCTCGCCGGCGGCACTCAGCGACGTGGTGCTGCCGTCACGCTGTCGGCTCAGCCACTGGGGGTGCTTTGTGGCCAGATCGGAGCTGGGTGGAGCCATGAAGCCAAACTCAAACCAGGGGATCACCCGCAGGCCCAGCTGTTGTCCTGCCGCGATCAGCTCGGCCAGCACCTCCTGCCCCTGCAGGCCACGAAATTCGAAGCCTTGCAGACCACGGTTGCGGGTGACGCTGCTGGGGTAGTACGCGGTGGCGCCATTCCAAGCCACCACGTAGAGCGTGTTGAAGCCGAGATCGGCCAGCTGCCGCACGGCTGCCTGCATCCGCCCGCGATCGCGCAGGGTGGGCATGTCGTTGAGCGTCATCCACACCCCACGGATGGGTGCCACTGCTGTCGTCGGGGTGAGCGGAGGCGGGGGGGCGGGCTGGGCCAGGGCGCGAGGCGCGGTGATCGCAGGGGCCAGCCCGATCACCAGGGCTGCGCTGGCGAGGGCCAGCGGGCGCCGCAGCCGTTGATGGGGCCAGCGGGCCATGGGAGTTTGAACAGTGGGCGGCACCTTATCGATCAGGGGTCGACAGCTGCAGCGTCTGGCCGCGGCTGGCCAGCAGCTGCCGGCTGGCCATCAGGGCCGAGATGCTCACCCCGGCGGTGCCCTCCCCGGGATGGATCGAATCCCCGCACAGCCAGAGGCCCGGCAAGGGGGTACGGCTGGCCAGGCCAAAGGGCCCAAAGCGCGAGGGATGCTGCCCAAGGCCGCCCACGATCCCTCCGGGTCGCCCCGTCCAGCCGGCCCAGCCCCGAGGTGTAGCCAGTTCAGCGTGGCGCCAGCGTTCGGGTGGGATACCCAGCAGGTGCTCCAGCCCGGTCAGGATGGCTGCCATCGCCTCGGCTTTGCGGGCCTGGTAGTGCAGCTCCGCCAGGTTCATCCAGGCTTGGCCGGGGGTGAACACACTGGCGATCACGGTGGCCTCCCCAGCCGGGGCGCGGCCATCGCCCTCCTGGCTCACGCTGACAAACAGCGAACCGGGCTGCTCCCAGGCCAGTTGCAGATGGCCTGGGACCTTCGGTGGCAGGTCGGCCCGGTTGACCGCGCCGTAGAGCACCAGCGCTCCGCTGGGTTCCGGCAGGCGGGCCAGCCTCTGGCGGTAGCCCCGAGGCAGAGCCTCCCCCAGCAGATCGGGCAGAGTCTGCGGCGGCAGGGTGAGCACCACATCGCTCGCCTCCAATCGCAGGGTTGCTCCCTCCGCCTGCACCACCGTCAGCTGCCAGGGGGCCTGCTGCCGCTTGGGTGGCTGCAGCCGCTGCAGTCGGTGACGCAGCAGCAGGCGTCCTCCGTGGCGCTGCAGGGCCGCTTCGAGGGCCGCGCTGAGGCTCTGCATCGAGCCGTGCAGATGCCAGAGGCCGAGGGGAGCCTGGGCCATGGCCAGCACCGTGGCGCCGTAAAGGGCTGCGGTGCGGTGGCAAGGCTCCTGGGAGTAGAGCCGCAGCTGAAGGTCAAGAAAACGGCGCAGCCTCAGATCGGCCCCGCAGCCGCAGAGGTGGAGCAGATCGCTCACCGTGGCGGCGGCCAGCACACCGCTGGCCAGATTGGCGGGCCCGAGGGCCTGGAGCAACTGGCTCAGATCCCACCATGAGCGGGGGGGCAGCACCGGATCGCGGGTGGCGAAGGCCCAGTTGGCCTGATGCAGAGCCTGGCAGAGGCTCCAGAAGCGATCGCTGCCGGGAAATTGCCGCCGCCGCTCTTCCCGCCAGCGCTCGGGATCACGGTGCAGCTGCACCGGAGCACGTCCATCGGCCAGATCCACCACGCAGGCAGGGTCGAGGGGGGTGGCGACCGGCGCCGGCACACCGAGATGCTGGAACAGCCGCTGGTGGATGCCACCAGGTTCCAGCCCGGCCACCTGGGTGGCGCCGACATCAAAGGTCCAGGCCCCACGGCGGAACGTGCCGGCACAGCCCCCGGAGCGGCGATGGGCCTCCAGCAGCACCACATCACGACCGGCGGCGGCAAGCAGCGCCGCCGCCGTGAGTCCGGCAACGCCGGCCCCAACCACCACCACATCGGCCATGGCGGCAGCATGGCAGCCACTGCCGTGCTGCTGTGGATCTAGACCTGTGGCTCGCGCAACGGTTCGGCGGGCCCGTGACCGCACGGACTCCGGTGGCCGGTGGCTGCATGCACCAGGCCTGGCACGTGCAGCGGGCCGAAGGCGCACCGCTGTTTGTGAAAACCCTGGCCGCTGCTGCGCTGCCACGGATGGTGGCCGAGGCCGAGGGGCTGGCGGCGCTGGCGGCGGCGGCACCGCCAGAGCTCCGCATACCCGCCCCCCTCGGCCATGGCCTGGTGGATGATCAGGCCGTGCTGGTGCTGCCGTGGCTGCCTTTCCATCCCCATGGGTCTAGCGCCAGCGCTTGGCGGGGGCTGGGCATGAATCTGGCTCGGCTGCATCGGGCCAGCCTGGAGTGCGCTTGTGCGCCAGGCGACCGTGTCGATGGCTCGGTGGGCTGGCCTCGCGACAACTGGATCGGCGCGACCCCGCAGATCAATGGCTGGGGGGGTGATTGGGGGGTGTTCTTCCGCGATCATCGATTGGCACCCCAGCTGGAACGGCTGGCGCACAGCGGCATGCGGCTGGCTGGCATTGAGGCCATGCTGGAGCGGGTGCCCGCTTGGCTGGGGAGCCATGGAGCGCAAGCCTGCTTGGTGCACGGGGATTTATGGTCTGGCAACGCCGGGGTGCTGGCCGCTGGCCAGGGGGCCATTTTCGATCCAGCGGTGTACCGCGGGGATCGCGAGGTGGATCTCGCCATGGCCCACCTGTTTGGTGGGTTTCCCGACGCCTTCTTTCGAGGTTATTGCGATACTTGGCCTCTGCCAGCCGGGCATGAACAGCGCAGAGCGACCTACAACTTGTATCACCTCATCAATCATGCCAACCTTTTTGGTGGCTCCTATGGCGCACAGGCTCAGCGGGTGATCCAGAAGCTGCTCGCCACTCAGCCCAGATATTCCTGACGGAGGGCTTGGATGCGGGTGGTGAGGGCGTTGCGTTTCTCACTGGTGGTGAGATTGTCCCAGCCCCATTTGCCGACCACCACCAGCCCCAGCAGCTCCAGCAGACCAGGAATCACCGGCAGGAGATTGATGGTGTCAAGCACTCCCTTGATCAGGATCTGGGCCACAATCACAGCCACGATCACGCCCAGCGCTTTGCCGAGTCGACCGGCCTGGTTCCAATCAACCTGGTCGAGAACTTGGTTGATGCGGCCCACCACATCGGCATAGCGCTGCTGAAAATCGAATCCGGAGTCGGCATCGCTGGCCGCCGTGCTGGTGTTTAGCGCCTCAGTCTCCTTGGCCTCGGTTGTGGTGTCGGTCATGGAGCTGCAACGGAATTCCGAACGAGACATAAATTACCGCGTGTGACGAACCTGCAACCCTCGGCGCTGCTGTTCGATCGGCAAGCCCTGACGCTGCTGCGCACGGCCCTGGCGGCCGCGGCCCCCCAGGAGGGTTGCGCCCTGTTGCTCGGCGCTCCCCGCGATGGGGCTGTGTGGGGTGTCGACGTTATCTGGCCCACACTCAATGTCTGGCAGCCCCGTCAACAGCGCAGCCATCGCTTTGCCCTCGACCCGCGAGAACAGCTCCAGGCTCAGCGCTGGGCACGGGCCAGGCAGCGGCAGGTGCTGGGTGCGGCCCACAGCCACCCGGCCTCGGCACCGGTGCCCTCCGCCTGGGATTGCCGCCTCACCCTGGCCCCCGCCCTGATGGTGATCGAGGGATGCGGGCCCGACCGACAGCGTTCTCTGGCCTGCTGGTGGCTGCCCGATCAGGGGGACCCCAAGCCGCTGATGTGGACAATGGAGGGCTGAGGCCTCTCGATGCCCCGCCATGCTTCCTCCCGACACCAGCGGCGTCCAGCTCAGCCCCGATGAGGTGGCGCGTTTCTCCCGTCATCTCATCCTGCCGGAGCTGGGCATGGAGGGCCAGAAGCGCCTCAAGGCGGCTTCGGTGCTCTGTGTGGGCACCGGTGGGCTCGGTTCCCCCCTCCTGCTCTACCTGGCGGCCGCCGGGGTGGGCCGCATCGGCATCGTTGACTTCGATGTGGTCGACCACAGCAACCTGCAGCGCCAGGTGATCCACGGCACCAGCTGGGTGGGCAAACCCAAAATCGAATCAGCCCGCCATCGCATCCATGAGATCAATCCGCATTGCCAGGTTGATCTGCACGAAACGGCACTCACCAGCGACAACGCCCTCGCCATCATTGAGCCCTACGACATCGTCTGCGACGGCACCGATAACTTTCCTACCCGCTACCTGGTGAACGACGCCTGCGTGCTGCTGGGTAAGCCCAATGTTTACGGCTCGATCTTTCGCTTTGAAGGTCAGGCCACGGTCTTCAATCTCGACGCTGAGAGTCCGAACTATCGTGATCTCTACCCGGAGCCGCCGCCGCCGGGCATGGTGCCCTCCTGTGCCGAGGGTGGTGTGGTGGGCGTGCTTCCTGGCATCATCGGCGTGATCCAGGCGACAGAAACGGTCAAGATCATCACGGGAATCGGCACCACGCTGAGCGGCCGCCTCTTGTTGTTCGATGCTCTTCGCATGAGCTTCCGTGAATTGCGGCTGCGTCCCAATCCAGAGCGTCCTGTGATCGAGAAGCTGATCGATTACCAGGAATTCTGCGGTGTGGGCGGCAGTACCCCGGGGCAGGAGGAGGCAGCGGCCGTGCCCAGCATCACGGTGGCCGAGTTGAAAACGCTGATCGATGGTCAGCTTGAAGAGCTGTTGCTGCTGGATGTGCGCAATCCCCATGAAGCCGAAATTGCTGTCATTCCCGGATCTGTGCTGGTGCCGCTCGATCGAATCGAAAGTGGTGAGGCCGTTGAGGAGGTGCGGCGACTGGCGACTGGGCGTCGTCTCTATGTGCATTGCAAGCTAGGCGGGCGTTCCGCCAAGGCCCTGATCGCCCTGGGCCGTCATGGCATCGAGGGCGTCAACGTGACCGGCGGCATCGATGCCTGGAGCGAGCAGGTGGATCCCACGGTGCCCCGTTACTGAAACGGGGTCGGCGCGCCTTCAGTAGTCCACGCCCCGTTTCAGATCCACGCCCCGTTCGGCATAGTGCTTATGGCACACCATTTCCGAATGCACGGAGGCCAGGTCGAAATAAGCGGGGCGTGTTTTGCAGCGACCGGTGATGATCACCTCCGTTTCTGAAGGTTTGCGCAGCAGGGCTTGCACAATTGGTTCCTGCGGCAGCAGTTCCAGATCCACCGTGGGATTGAGCTCATCGAGGATCACGGTTTTGTAGAGACCGCTAGCGATGGCGGCGCGGGCGATCTCCCAGGCCCGCTCCGCTTCCACGTAGTCGATCGGTTGTTGCTGGCCGCGCCAGACGATGGCATCGCGGCCTGAACGCAGATGGTCAACGAGATGGGGATAGCTTTCGCGCAGGGCGGCGATGGCGGCATCTTCGGTGTACCCGCTGCCACCCTTCAGCCATTGGAGGATCAGGACCCGGTGGCTCTTGTCTTGACTGATGCCTCGGCCGATGGCCTGCAGGGCCTTGCCCAGGGCGCTGGTGCTTTTGCCCTTGCCTTCGCCGGTGTAGATCTCGATGCCGTCGAGACCGGCCGCCTCCACCAGCTCCCGATCGCCGTGGGAGCGCATCTCGGAGTGCAGGTCAGCCAGGTCCACCAGGTGGCGAGGGGCACCGCGGCCGGTGCAGATCACTTCGGTGCCGGCCGGTCGCTCGGCCAGGGTGCTCACCACGTCTTCGGGGTCGAGCAGGTCTAGGTCGAGCACGGGATTGAGCTCATCGAGCACCACCACGGAATAGAGATCACTGGCAATCGCTCCTTTGGCGATATCCCAACCGCGGCGAGCCTCCTGATGATCAAACGCGGTGGCCTCCACGGCGGTGAAAAAGTCACCGCGACCGGTGCGTACCTGGTCAATCAGGTGGGGGAAGCCCTGTTGCAGGGCTTCAATGGCGGCGTCTTCGTCGTAGGCACGGCCAGGCCCTTTGAGAAACCGCAGCAGCAGCACGCGGGTGCGTTTGCGTTCGCAGATGCCCAGGCCGATCGTGCGCAGCACCACACCAAGTGCGGCCTGGCTCTTCCCCTTGCCATCACCGTCGTAAACATGCAGTTGGCCGTGGGCGCGTTCGTCGCGGCGCGCTGCCGTGCGGATGCCGATGGCCCGGTCTCGACCTCGTTGCGACGATGGGCTGCTTCCGGCCACGGCCATCCGACCCCCTGGAATGATCGGATGCTACCCAGGGTGGCGCGGAAACCCGCCAGGATCGTGCCATGACCTTCACCCTGTTGGAGACGCTGCCCCCAGCCCTGGATGGGCGCCTGGCGAAGCTGCGCCGCTCCCTGGCCCGGCATGGCGCGGTGGTGGTGGCCTATTCCGGAGGGGTGGATAGTGCCCTGGTGGCAGCGCTGGCGGTGGAGCAACTGGGCGAGCGGGCCCTGGCGATCACGGGTGTGTCGCCTGCCCTGGCCCCCCACCTACGTCGCGAGGCTGCTGAGCAGGCGCGCTGGCTCGGCATGCGTCATCGCGAGGTTGCCACCACAGAACTGGCCGATCCTGCCTATGCCAGCAATCCAGAGGATCGTTGCTACGCCTGCAAGCGTGAACTGCACAGCCTGCTGGCAGCCGTGGCTGTCGAAGTCGGGGGAGCTCTTGTGCTGGATGGGGTGAATCACGACGACCTGTCGGATCATCGGCCCGGCATCCGGGCGGCCCGCGAGCGCGGTGTGCTCTCCCCCTTGGCCGAGTTGGGACTCAGCAAGGTGGATGTGCGAACCCTGTCGCGGGCCCTCGGCCTGCCCTGGTGGGATAAACCAGCTCAGCCGTGCCTCGCCTCGCGATTTCCCTACGGAGAACCCATCAGTGCCAGTCGTTTGCAACGCGTGGCTGCTGCCGAAGCCTGGTTGCGGCAGCAGGGTTATCCACAGGTTCGCGTGCGCAGTCAGGGCGAGACGGCCCGAATCGAACTACCATCCCAGGATCTGAGGCCCGCCCTGCAGGCCATGGCAGAACCCGAAACCCGTGGCCGCCTCGTGGAGGCGTTCACCGGGCTCGGATTCCATGCCGTGGCTCTGGATCTGGAGGGATTGGTGAGCGGCAAGCTCAATCGCGGACTCAGGCCAGGCTGAGCTCCACCGTCGTGGCGTCACGCGGGGATCCCTCGAGGGTGGTGGGGGTTTCGCGCCGGAAGCTGGTGAGCTTGTGATGACCGGCGCCGAGTTCCTCCCAGAGAATCTGGCAGGCCCGCTCGGGCATGGTGTGGTCGCCGCAGGTGAAGACATCAACGGCGGCGTAGCCCGACTCGGGCCAGGTATGAATGGAGATATGGGATTCGGCCAGCAGGGCCAGACCGGTCACTCCCTGAGGTTCGAAGCGGTGGGTGATGAGATTAAGCAGGGTGGCACCAGCACGCTTGGCTGCTGTCGTGATGGTGTTCCTGAGGAAAGCTTCGTCATCGAGCCGGCTGGAGTCGCAGTCGTAGAGCTCGAGGATGCAGTGTTTCCCCACCGCGTCGGTGGTCTCAGGTCCTGGGTTGGCTGAGGAGGTGGACTGGGAAGCGGCTCCGTTCCATCCGGGGTTCGGGTGGAGGCAGGGCAGGCTCTGGTTCATCAGAACACAGTCAAAGAGCATCCCACCATAGAGGGTCTGGGCCCTCCCGCCATGCTCACGGTTCCAGGTGCACCACCTGGGCCTCGCGGCACCAGGTGCCATCGAACGCCGCCAGGTGGGTGGCGCTCACCAGGCATTGGTGGCCATCGCCCACCGCCTCCAGCAGCAGCCGTTGACGGCCGGGATCGAGTTCTGCCAGCACATCGTCGAGCAACAGCAGAGGTGGTCGCCCCACCACCGCGCCCACCAGCTCCAGTTCAGCCAACTTGAGGGCCAGCACAAGGGTGCGCTGCTGTCCTGCCGACCCATGGCGGCGGGCTGGACGCTCATCGAGCAGGAGATCCACCTCGTCGCGGTGGGGACCCACCAGGCACTGCAGCAGGCGTGCTTCCTCGGAGCGCTGCGCCAGCAGCTGGTCCGCCAGGCTGGCGCGCCAGGCTTCCTCGTTCTCCTCTCCCTCCAGCAGGCTGCCGGCCCGATAGTGCAACCGCAGCTGATCGCGGCCCCCGCTCAGCCGTCGCTGCCAGTCGGCCGCCAGGGGTTGCAGTCGCTCCAGGGCCCGTCGGCGCCGACGGTGCAGGCGGGTGCCCAGCAGGGCCATCTGCTGGTCGAAGACATCGAGCAGGGTGCTGCGCTGGCCGCCCGCCAGATCGCGACGGATCAGCTGGGTCCGTTGACGTAGCAGGCGGGCGTAATGGCTCAGCAGGCCGCCATAGAGCGGTTCCAGCTGCAGCACCACCCGGTCGAGCCACTGGCGGCGCAAGGCTGGTTCGCCACGCACCAGTTCCAGATCGAGGGCACTGAAGCCCACGCACCGCAGGGCTCCCGGCAGATCGATCTGCCGCTCCAGGATTTGGCCATTGCGGCGCGCCTCGCGACCACCCCGCCGCCGCAGCAGCAGTTCCAGCCGATCGCCCTCGCTGGTGTCGGCGATCAGTCGACTGCCGGGGTGGTCGTGCTGGATCAGGTCGCGGTCGCTGGCGCAGCGATGGGAGCGCAGGCTCACCAACAGCTCCACCGCTTCCAGAAGATTCGACTTGCCGATGCCGTTGCGGCCCACCACCAGCACCCGGGGGGCCGTGAGGGGCAGATCCAGCGACGACAGGTTGCGAAAGGTGCGCACCTGCAGCTGGGTCAGCCGCAGGGGCGGCGGTGAGGCGGCTGGGCTGATGGGGGGCGGGCAATCAGCGGGTAAAGTAACGGCAGCGGGAGCCAAGCTTCCGTGGGATGGGGGCATGTAGCTCAGTTGGATAGAGCATCAGATTCCGGTTCTGAGTGTCGGGGGTTCGAGTCCCTCCATGCTCGTTTCTGTCCTGTCAGCCCCGGTCGTGGTCACGATCGGGGCTTTTGTTGAACTGGTGAGCTACAACACCAGCCCCATGGCGCGGATGCCGCCTGGGTCCAGCACAAATCCAGTCTGCACGAGGGCGTTGATGGCTTCGGGCGGGGCCGAGAGCGAAATGCTGCAGCCGTTTAGTTCACGCCGCAGTCGGGTGAGGGCCGTCTGCACCATCACGGCCAGCACTTCCGCACGAGCGGGATCATCGGGATCGCTCAGCAGATCCCAGAGATTGGCGTTGAGAGCGAGATCGCTGGTGGCCCGCAGGAAGCCCACCGCCTGATCGGCCTCATTCAGTACCTGCAGATACCAGAGGCTGCGCTCCAGCACTCGGCCCCAGAGTTCATCAGAGCGGGGTTGCTCGCCGCAGAGTACAAGCAGTCGATTGAGATGGTGCAGACAGGGGTGACCGGTGGCGACCAGCCTGTACCCGGGGCGAAGCGATACCGGTGCTGGCTGGTTCAGGAACGGGCGCAGAAGGGAAGCGATCGCGGGAGACCTCCTCAACCGGTGTTGCGCAGGCCAGCGGCAATGCCATTGATCGTGAGCAGGGCACCGCGCAGCAATTCGCTACGGCTGTAGGTGCGGCCGTCATTGTCTGGCGAGGGGTCGGTTTCGCTGACGGGGGGGGTGCGGTTCTGTTCTCGCAGCCGCCTCAGCAGGGCCACCTGCAGAAAGCCAAGTGGAATGATGGTGCGGTTGCGCAGATCGACCGAGAGCTGCAGGGCCGGATCACCCGCCAGCAGGCGGGAATGGCCGGTAATCGCCAAAACGAAGTCGCGCGTGAGGGTGAACTCGGCGGCAATCGCTTCAAAGATCCGCTCAAACGAGTCGCGGTTGTCGCGCCGGCCGAGTGTTGCCACATAGTGATGGGCCAGATCCAGGTCTACTTTGGAGAGGGTCATCTCCACCTTGGAGATGAGCATGCGGAAGAAGGGCCAGCGCTGGTGGAGCAGCTGAAGCAGTTCAAGCTGCTGGGCATCATTGGCCACTTCGGCCTGCAGGGCTGCGCCCACTCCATACCAGCTGGGCAACAAAAAGCGGCTTTGCGTCCAGCCGAATACCCAGGGAATGGCCCTCAGGCTGGAGAGATCTTGGGTGCCCCCGCGGCGGCGTGCCGGTCGGCTTGAGATCTGCAGCTTGCTGATTTCCTCGATCGGTGTGATCTGCTGAAAGAACGCCACCAGGTCGGGATTGTCATGCACCAGGGCTCGGTAATGATCGCGTGAGCGGGCAGCCAGGCGCGCCATCAGGTCGTTCCAGCTGGGAGTGTCATCAACCGGGGTGCTCACCAGGCTGTTTTGCAGAACGGCGGTGGTCACCGTTTCCAGGTTGTAGAGGGCCAGCTCCGGCAGGGAGTATTTCGAGGCCAGCACCTCGCCTTGTTCGGTGATCTTGATCCGACCCCGGAGGGTGCCGCTGGGTTGGGCCAGGATCGCCTGATAGGCGGGTCCACCACCGCGACCCACCGATCCGCCTCGGCCGTGAAAGATGCGCAGCGCCACGCCATGGGCCGTGGCCAGGGCCTGCAGGGCGATCTGGGCCCGGTGAATCTCCCAGTTGCTGGAGAGAAAACCCGAATCCTTGTTGCTGTCGGAATAGCCCAGCATCACTTCCTGCAGGGGCTGGTCGCTGCCGCCATCGCTGATCAGGTCGCGGTAAAAAGCATTGCCAAACAGGCGCTCCATCACGGCCGACGCCCCCTGCAGGTCTTCCACCGTTTCGAACAGGGGGATGGCCAGCAGGCTGGAACGCCGCGTGCTGGGATCCACCAATCCGGCTTCCTTGGCCAGCAGCAGCACCTCCAGCAGATCGGACACCGTGTGACTCATGGAGATCACGTAGGTGCTGCAGATGCGCTGACCGAATTCCTGCTGCAGTCTTTGCAGCATGCGAAACACGTTGAAGGTCTGGGCGGTGGACTCGCTCCAGCGGGCAGCGGGTGGCAGGAGCGGCCGCCGCGTCTGCAGTTCAGTCAGCAGCCAGTCGATACGGGCATCTTCGTCCATGGCGCCATAGGCGACCGGCAGCTGCAGGTAGCGGGTGAGCTCGTCGATGGCGTCGCTGTGGCGCGTGCTTTCCTGACGGATGTCGAGGCTGGCCAGGCAGAAGGCAAAGATGTGCACCTGGCTGAGCAGATCCCGCAGCGCCTGGCAGCGGAGGCCGGTGTCATCGAGGCTCTCCCGGATCAATTCCAGATCGTTGCGGAACTCCTCCACGGAGGCGTAGTGCAGGTCCTGGTCGGTGGATGGGGCTACCTCCAGGCCCACAGGTTTGTCGCAAGGCGACTCCCAGCCGGCATCGTTGAGCTGTTGGTTGCGATCGATCGTCAGGCTGAGGCGCTCGATCATGTAGCTGAGCTTGAGGCGGTAGGGCTCCAGCCGGTAACGGGTCGCCCGTTCTTCATAGATCTGCGGGAATCGCAGCCGGTCCATTTCCAGGGATTCCAGCAGACCCTGACTCACCTGGCTCCACTGCATCGAAATGCTCAGCTGGTCGCGCAGGTCGTTGAGGCCGTGCCGATAACGCTCCAGCATCAGACGCCGTTGGTAACAGGCTGTGCGCCAGGTGATCTCCGGCGTCACGGAGGGGTTGCCGTCGCGGTCGGCCCCCACCCACGAGCCGAAGGTGCAGAACGAATCCCGTGGTGGCACGACATCCGGGTAACTTGCCGCCAAAGCCGAGCGCATCCGCTGGCGCAGCTGCGGCATCGCGTCAAACAGCACCTGTTGGAAGTAGTGGAGGGCGTAGTCCACCTCATCGAGCACCGAGGGCTTGAACTGGTGCAATTCGTCGGTGCGCCACCACAGCCGGATCTCCTCCTCAAGCTGCTGGCGCAGCCGCTCGAGGCCAAGGGGGCTGCTGCCTGTGCCGGTTTCCAGCTGCTGGATCAGGGCCGCTACGCGCCTTTGTTTGTGGCGCACCGTATGGCGCACGATCTCCGTGGGATGGGCGGTGAATACCAGCCGGAGCTCGAGATCGCGCAGCAGATTTTCGAGCTGGGCTGGGGGCACGTTGAGAGTCCGCAGCCGCTGGAACAGCTGTTGGAACGTGGCGGGGTCGCTCTGGCTGGCGAGCGGCGGCAAAAAGGGGTCGTTCACGACGCTGTTGTTGTCGTGATCGAGGCTTTCGAGATAGCTGTCTTCTTCGATATGTTGCTCGAGAATATTGATTAGCTGAAAATACAGAGAGAAAGCCCGAGCCGCGGCGATGGCTTCGGCCAGATCCATCTCCCGGATCAGGGCCACGATGGCCGGTCCGTCGACCGCCGGCTGGGCTGTGCCCACCTCAGCCGGCACCGGATCACAGAGTTGCTTGAGGCGCAGCAGTCGCTCCACCTGATTGGGACACTCGCTGCGCAACACGGCTTGCCACAGCTCCTCCACCAGCTGCAGGCGCTCTCCCAGCAGCCTGCGGACCCCGGGCTCATGGGTGCTCTGGGGAGGGGCGGGTTGCACGGTGGAAGTCATCGCATCTGAGCGAGCCATGATCATCTCAGGGGGGCTGCCGACGCGTCTGTTGCGAGCCATGCGGACAGGGCCTGCTCTTGCTGTTCGAGCGCGGCTGCCTCGCGGCTGATGATGGCGGCGATGGTGTCACCAGCATGGTGCTGCGCCAGCCAGCGCATGGCTGGATTGCCGCCGCCGTCGGCCACGGGCCTCAGGATGGTGGCCAGCGGTGCCAGGACCCACTCCAGGCCAAGCTGACGGGCCAGGGGGGCCATCGCCCGCAGTTCGCGGCTAATCCAGTCGCGGGCGCTCAGCCGCTGGCCATCACGCCAGTGGCTGAGCGTGGCGTCGAGGCTGTCGCGGGCGGCTGCCCGGTCGTTGGCATCAGCCAGCTCGGCCAGCTGCCCCGGCTCGAACTGGCTGGCTTGGAGGGGATCGTGGCGCTGGGGATTGTGGAACAACTGCAACAACCGCAGCTCCGAGAAGGCCGTGATCGCCAGCAGCTGCGTGGGATCGCTCACCAGATCGCAGATCCGGATCTCCAGGCGGTTGAGATTGTGGGGCCGAGCGTCGCCGTTGGGACGCACCGATGTCCAGAGGTGCCGCACATTCAACATGCTGCCGGCGGCCAGCTCCGCTTCCATCCAGGAGATGAACTGGTTGTGGTCGCGGAACAGCGGCACCCGGGCGGGCGTCAGTGGAAACTGCCGCCATCGCTGGGAGTGGGCGCCACTGAGTTGGTTGTCGAGAAAGGGTGAGCTGGCACTCAGCGCCAGGAGCAGGGCCGCCTCACAGCGCAGCAGCCGCAGCCCGGCGAACAGGGCGTCCATCGCGCCCACCCCCAGGTTGATGTGCACGCTGGCGGTCACCACCCGGGTGCCGTAGGTCTCGGCGATGAAATCGTGGTAGGGATTGGTGGGGTCGGAGCGTTCGAAGCGGTGGCTGTCGCCTGTGCTGAGGGTGCTGCCTGGCAGCAGGGTGAGGCCCCGGTGCTGTAGCCATTGCCGCAGCCTACGGCGGGGTTCGAGCAGGAGCTCCAGTTGGTGGCGATAGGAGGGATCGGGTGGAGTGGTGTATTCCAGGTTGCGGTTGTCGGGTTCGGTCACGAACCCCTCCAGATCGGCCGCTGCTTCGGCGGCACAACCCACGACCGTGCCGTCGCCCCGGCCGGTATACATCTCCACCTCAAAGCCTTTGCTCAGCAGGGTCGTGCTCATCCGTTTCCTCCCACAAGGCAGGCCAGGGCACGGAGCATGCCCCGCGCTTTGTTCAGGGTTTCTTGATACTCGGCTGCTGGTGAAGAATCGGCCACGATGCCAGCCCCGGCCTGCACCTGCACCCGCCAGCCGCCTTGCGGCTCGGGCAACACCACCATGCTTCGGATTGTGATTGCCGTGTTGAGAGCCCCTGCCAGATCAATCGTGCCGTACACGCCGGAGTAAGGCCCTCGGGCGTCGGGTTCGAGGTCGCGGATCAGTTGCATCGCACGGATCTTCGGGGCGCCGCTGACCGTGCCCGCGGGGAAAGCGGCCATCAGCAGATCCCAGACATCGCGTGCTGGATCGAGGGTTGACTCCACCTCGCTGACGATGTGCATCACATGGGAATAGCGCTCGATCACCATCAGATCTGTGACCCGCACGCTGCCCGCAACGCTCACCCTGCCCAGATCGTTGCGACCGAGATCGACGAGCATCACATGCTCAGCCCGTTCCTTGGGATCGGTCAGCAGCTCCCGGGCCAGCCGCTCATCGTCGTCGGCATCGCGGCCGCGGGGTCGGGTGCCGGCGATCGGCCGGAGCGAAGCCCGGATGCTGCCATCGGCCCGCGGTTCGGCGCGCACCATCACCTCCGGACTGGAGCCGATCAGATACCAGTCGCCAAAATGAAAGAAGGCCATATAGGGCGATGGATTCACCATCCTCAGGCTGCGGTAGAGATCGAAAGGATCTGCTTGCAGGCTGGTTTCCAGGCGCTGGCTCAGCACCAGTTGAAACACATCGCCGGCGGCGATGTGGCTCCGGGCCACCTCTACGGCGTTTTCGAAGTCCTGCTGGTCGCGGTTGCTGTGGGTTGGCACATCGTTGGCCGGATCATCACGCCAGGGCAGGGGCGTGATGCCCGCCGGCAGGGGTTGGTGCATCTGCTCCTCCAACCGGGTGATGCGGGCGGCGGCATCCAGCCAGGCATGCTCCGGATCAGCTCCGCCGCTGAGATCGGCATAGGCCACGGCCGTGATCTGGCGCTTCACCTGGTCGTACACGATCAAGGTGTCGGCCAGCATCCAGCATCCATCCGGTGGGCCGGTCGGGTTGGTGGGGTGTACCGGCACCGAGGGTTCGATCCAGCGAATCAGTTCGTAGCCCCAGAAGCCGAACAATTGCCCCAGGGGCGGCAAACCGTCCACGGGCGCCGGCCTCAGTTCCGCCAGGCACTGGCGCTGCAGTTCAAAGGGATTGCCCTGCAGCTCATCCAGCCGGCCGTTGCGCCACAGCCGCTCTCCCCTCTCCCCTCGGCAGGTGAGGGTCCAGAGCGGGTCGCTCATCACGAAGCTCCAGCGGCCTACCCGCTCACCGCCCTCCACCGACTCCAGCAGCACGCCGTGGCGCTGTCCTGAACCTACTTTCAGCCAGATGGTGAGCGGTGTTTCCAGATCGGCAGGCCAGCGCTTCCACAGAGGGATCAGCGTGTTGCCGCTGCCGCCGATCGCGCCGGATGCCGCCCGCTCCAGAAAATCCTGGCGGCCCGGCCGGGGCTGGCCACGGCCGGTAGGAGACGCGCTGGCTGGGGGAGCTGGAGGCATCGCGGCGCTGGTGGGCAAAAAAAACGGGGCTCCCCGCCCCGCAGTTATACGACCCGGGAGGTAGTGGTTCAGGCGTTGTAGGTGGCCTTGCCCGTGAACTTGAGGCTGGAGGGCTCCGGGTTGGCACCGATGCGGCGCGGATTGTGGCCCACCATGGTGCGGCCTTCATTCACCTTTTCAGGAAACACACCATCTTTGGGGTGGAGGAATTCCATGTCACCACCGGGATAGATCCGGTAGATTTTATAATCTTCGATTCGGGGTTTGAATTTGGTGCGCAGTTGCGTGCCCAAGGCAAGGCACTGCTCTTTGCGGGCAAAGTACATCACATTTTCGCCCGCGTTCATCTCGGCGGCGCCGCCGGTGGGAAGTTCGAAAGCCTGGGCCTGGCTGCTGGTCCAGGTGATGGCATATTTCTCCTCTGTTTCAGCGGCGTTCAGCAGGCCGCCGGTGCTGCCGATGTACTTGGGGAGTTGACCACTCAGGGTCTGTGCGGACATGGCTCGAGGACCGGTTTCAGGCGGAAGCTAGCACCGCTCTGCGGTCGGGGTGCCAGGCCTTGGCGGCACTCTTCACACCCGTCAACATTGGCGCCGCCGCGGCTCAGCACAGGGGAAAGAACACGGTGAGGCAGTTGTCGCCCCGCTCGGTGAAGCGCCCACCCAGACGATGAAACAGCCGCTGCGTGGCCTGCCGGCTCAGCTGCAGGCTGCCGGTGGCTGGATTCCAGCTGAGCACCGGGCCCAGGCCCTGGCGCCCCACCCCGGGGGCGCGGCTTCGGCCGCCATCGCCGGGTTGCCGGATGCCATCCACGCTGCTCAGCTGCAGCTTCAGCCGCGAGCCGGCTGGCTGCAGGTCCAGGTGCACCTGGCTGCCGGCGGGGAGGCTGCGGCAGAAGCGATCCACCAGCCCACCCAGCATGGTCTCCAGCTTCACCGGATCGCTGAGCACCGGCGGGAGCCCGGGCTCGATTCCCACGGTCAGATCAAGGTCGCGCCGGGCGAGCTGGCGGCGCCAGAGGGGTTCCAGGTCCATCACCAGCTGGCTCAGATCGGTGCGGGCCAGTTCGCTGGCACTGAGCGGATGGTCAGCCCCGGGCTGGCGCTGCTGCTCGGCGGCCAGAAAGATCAGGCCGAAACGATCGATCTGTTCGCTGCATTCGCCATCGATCTGTTCCAGCCTCTGGCGCACCAGCCGGGTGAGGTCTGGGCGCCGCAGCAAGGAGCGGATCAGGGTGCGGATGGTGGCGAGCGGGGTGCGTACTTCGTGGGTGAGCGCCTCCAGAAGGGCCAGTTCGGCGCCCACGGTGTCGGTGGTGTCGTCCCGCTCCGGCAGCAGCGGTTGCAGGGTGAGGCTCGCCGCCATGCCGGAGAGCCGTTCCGCCACCAGGGGCCAAAACCGTAGGCCCTGCTCGGGATCGCTGCGCAGCGGGCCCAGCTCCTGCAGACGGCGCCCCAGATCGGCGGCGGTGGCGGGGGTGTCCGCCTGCAGCCGCCGGTCCAGCAGGTCGAGCACGGCGGCGATCACATCGGGTTCAAACCGAACGACCAGACGACGCCCTTCGCTTGGCCCCTCGAGGGCCATGGCCACCTGCAGGTCTGGGGTGATCAGGACCAGCAGGGGATCGGTGCCGTCGTCGGGGGCGAGCGGCAGCCGGTTGAAGCCGGCCGCCAGGGCTGGCTCGGGCCCAGCGGACCGCGGCGTGCCATGGGGCAGCAGGGGTGCGCCACCGCCGGGGAGCAGGGTGCCCAGGGCTTCCGGGGTCCACACCCAGCCCCGCAGGCTGCTCAGCAGCTGGGGTTCGTAGAGCGCCGGTAGTGGCGCCGCCAGCCACACTCCCCGTCGATCGACGGCTTGGGGCAATAAATCCTCTTGCAGGGTGGCCAGGGCGGCCCACCACAGCCGGCGGACCCGATCATCGTCCGCTCGGCCGGGCGGCACATCGCGGGCCAGGCGCTGGCGCACCACCTCCAGGTTCACACGGCTCACCGGCGGCGACCGAGCTGAAGCCCTGGGTGCCCCCGGCGCGATACCGATGCCACCAGCCCAAGGGCGATGAAGTTCACCAGGAGGGCCGAGCGGCCATAGCTCAGAAACGGCAGCGGGATGCCGGTGATCGGCCCCAGACCGATCGTCATGTTGATGTTGATCGTGACCTGAAACATCAGCATCGCTCCCACCCCCACCACCACCAGCGATTCGAAGTCGGTGCGGGCCTTACCGGCGATCTGCAGCAGGCGAGCCATCAGCAGGGCGAAGCCGCTCACGACCAGGATGGATCCGAGAAAACCGGTTTCCTCCCCCAGGGCACTGAAGATGAAATCGGTGTGCTGCTCGGGGATGAAGCGCAGCTTGGTGAGCACCCCATGCATCAGACCGGTGCCCCAGAACCCCCCGGAACCAATGCCCACCGTGCTCTGCAACAGGTGATAGCCGCCACCGAGGGGGTCTTGCGATGGGTCGAGAAAGAGGGTGAGCCGCGCCCGTTGATGGGGCCGTAGCCCGTGCTCCCAGAGCCAGGGTGTGAGGGCGGCGACGGCGGTCTGTACCGCCAGCGTTGCTGCCAGCGCCCAGCGCTTCCAGGGGAGGGAGCGCCAGGCCACCAGCCCCATCAGGGGAATCCAGGCCACCAGGCCCCAGGTGAGAGTGCCGGCCAGAATGGCGCTGACCATGGGCGACACCAGCAGCACCACCCAGGCCGCCGGCATGCCCGACCAGAACATCTGGGTGAGCAGAATGGCACCGAACACCAACGAGGTGCCCAAATCGGGCTGCACGAAGATCAGCAGCCAGGGCAGGCCGATCACCGTGAGCGGCCGCACCAGATCCACCGGTCGCTCCACGGGAAAACGGGCCAGTACCCGGGCCAACAGCAGAATCGCCGCCACCTTGGCGAATTCGGAGGGCTGCACATAAAACCCGCCGATATTGATCCAGCTTTGGGCTCCCAGGGCGGAGGTGCCCACCAGCCGTACCGCCACCAGGCTGGCGATGGTGCCGCCATAGATCGGCCAGTGGAGGTGCTCCAGGCGCTGCAACGGCAGCCGCGCGATCAGCAGGGCCAACACCATGCCCACTGCTGCGGTGATCCAGTGCTGGTACCACTCGGCATAGCCGGCCTGGCGCTGGGTGCTGGCAATTAGCACCCCTGCCAGTGCCACCAACGCCAGCGGAATGCCCCAGAGCACCAGATCCACATCGGCCAGGGGGTGGCGGCGCCGCCGTCCGCTCCCGCTGAACAAGCTGCGGCTGCCCGCCGAGCCGGCCACCTCAGCCGCCCGCCGGGTGATGGGCCGCCAGCTGGGCAGCCAGATCGGTGAAGGCCCTCGCCGCCGCCGATGATGGGGCTGCCAGCACCACCGGCCGGCCGTCGTCGCCGCCCTGCGCCACGGGCAGCTCCAGGGGAAGCTCCGCCAGCAGCGGCACGCCGGCTTCTTCAGCCAGACAGCGCCCACCGCCGCTGCCGAACAGCGCATAGCGGCGGTCGGGGGCGTCGGGCGGCACAAAGGCGCTCATGTTTTCCACCACGCCGAGCACCGGCACGCCCATTTGCACGAACATGACCAGCCCACGACGGGCATCCTGCAGCGACACCTGCTGGGGCGTGGTGACGATCACCACGCCCGCCATGGGCACCGCCTGGGCCAGGGTGAGCTGGGCGTCGCCGGTGCCGGGCGGCAGGTCGACCACCAGCACATCCCGCTCGCCCCAGTCCACCTGGTACAGGAACTGGCGCAGGATTCCATTGAGCATCGGACCCCGCCAGATCACCGGCTGATCGGGATCGATCAGCAGGCCCATCGACACCATAGTGATCCCGCAGCAGTCGATTGGGCTCAGCCTCTGCTCACCGCCTTCTCCGCGCACCGTGGGGGTGCGGTCGGCGACACCCAGCATGGTGGGGGCATTGGGGCCATAGATGTCGGCGTCGAGCAGACCCACCCGCAGCCCTTGCATGGCCAGGGCACAGGCCAGATTCACGGCCACGGTGCTCTTGCCTACCCCCCCCTTGCCGCTGCTCACGGCGATCACCCGGGCCACCCCGGGGATCGGCCGCCGCTCGGGCACCTGGGCAGGCCCATGGCCCGCCGCCCCGATGGGAGCTCCCGTCGCAGGCGTTGCCAGTTCGATTTGCACCTCCTCAACGCCGTCCAGAGCCAGCAGGGCGGCACGGGCCTCGCCGGCGATGCGCTCCCGCTGGCTGGCGGCGAAGCCTGGCAGGGCGAGGCGGAACACCGCCCGGCTCCCCTGCAGGCGGGGCGCTTGAATCCAGCCCAGATCAAGCAGGGTGCGGCCACTGCCGCCATCCACCAGAGCTGCCAGGGCCGAACGGGCTTGTTCAGCGGTGGGCATCGGGCGCTGCAGCACATCCAACGCCGGGATCCTAGGGGGCCTGGCCGTGACGGAGCTTCACGGGCACTTGTGCGGACCCCCCACCGGCTGGAATGGTGTTGGAACCATCAGCGCTCCAGACGCCTGCCCCGCATGTCGATGCCCCCCCACGATTCCCGCGCCAGGGCCAAGGGCCTGCTGATGGGGTTGCAGGAGTCCATCTGCGCCGGCCTGGAGGCGCTCGATGGGGAGGGTCGTTTCCAGGAGGAGACGTGGCAGCGGCCGGAGGGCGGTGGCGGGCGCTCCCGCGTCATGAAGGCGGGTCGGGTGTTTGAGCAGGGGGGCGTGAATTTTTCCGAGGTGGAGGGCGATCAGCTGCCCCCATCGATCCTCAGCCAGCGGCCGGAAGCCGAGGGCCAGCGCTGGTTTGCCACCGGCACCTCGATGGTGCTGCATCCACGCAACCCCTATGTGCCCACGGTGCACCTCAACTACCGCTATTTCGAGGCGGGGCCTGTGTGGTGGTTTGGTGGCGGTGCCGACCTCACCCCGTACTATCCCTTTCTCGAGGATGCACGCCACTTTCACCATACTTTGAAAGCGGCCTGCGACAGCATTGATGAGCGGTACTACCAGGTCTTCAAACCCTGGTGTGACGAATATTTCTATCTGCGTCACCGCGGCGAAACCCGCGGCGTCGGTGGTCTTTTTTATGATTATCAGGATCCCGGCGGCTTGCTTTACAAGGGGCAGGATCCCCAGGGCCCTGCAGCGGCGGTTTCTCGCGCCATTGGTCCGATCGAACACGACTGGCAGCAGTTGTTCAACCTGGCGGGTGCCTGCGGTGGGGCTTTTCTGCCCAGCTACGTGCCGATCGTGGAAAAACGGCATGCCATTACGTTTGGCGAACGGGAGCGGCAGTTCCAGCTTTACCGCCGCGGGCGTTATGTGGAATTCAACCTGGTCTTTGATCGGGGCACGATCTTCGGCCTGCAGACCAATGGTCGCACCGAGTCGATCCTGATGTCGCTGCCACCGGTGGTGCGCTGGGAGTACGCCTATGCGCCGGAGGCCGGTAGTCGGGAGGCTCTGCTCACCGAGGTGTTCACTCGGCCCCAGAACTGGCTTGACGACGCCAGCCTGGACGAGCGGTGCCGCCCACATCAGGCTGTGGACTGAGGCCCCGCTCCAGGGCTTGCACCACCCTCTCGGCGATCCGCTCCACGGTGGCGGCCCGTTGGCGCGGGTCGCGCAGGGCCGTTTCCAGAGGCGGCTCAAGTTTGCCAATCTCGAGCAGGGCAATGCCCCGTTTCGGCCCACCCAGGCCATCGCGGAATTGCATGGGATAGCCACCAAACTCCTGGGCCAGGCTCTCATCGAGTCGGCTGAAGGGTTGATGCAAGGGTGGGATCAGCCCCGAGCCGATGCCGCTGGGGCCGTAGGCATCGAAGTGAATTTCGAGCGCATAGCCACCGGCCGCGGCATGGGCCCGGCCCTCACTCCAATTGGTGCCGGGGGCATCCCCATCCGGCATCGTGCGATAAGGCGGCCGGTGATAGCGGATGTTGAGCCCGCGGCGCTGGCCCAGGGTCACCACCGCCTGGGCGATCACCATGTTCCAGAACAACTCATCGGTGATGCCTGGGTACAGGGGCGCTGCCCCCCCCAGGGCCACGGCGGCCCCCTGGGTGCCGGCGCCGCTCATGTTCTGGGAATCCGCATGGCCGGCCAACACCAGAATGGGGATGTCGGCTGCCAGTGGACGCAGGCCCACCCAGTCGCGTTGCAGAACGCTGCGCTGGCCCAGCAGTGGGTCGATCGCTCCCGGCCTGGCTGCCGGCACCGCCCCTGCCGCCGGTGACAGCAGCAGGGCCATGGACAGGGCGGGAACCAGCGGGCCGGGGCAGCGCGCCATGGGCGATCTCAAATGGGAGAGCTCAGCAGGGCGCCATCGCTGGCCAACCCAAGGCTTGCGGCGAGCTGTTGCTCCACCGCGATCAGTTCATCGCGGTGGGCGCGCAGGCGCAGGTGGCTACCGCCTGCGGGATCGTCGCTGATCAGCCGCAGCTCGAAGCTCTCCGCTCGGGCGGCCCGGCGGCGGTACAGCAGGCCGGCCAGGGGTCCCAACAGCGCCAGCAGCAGGGGCCAGGCCCCCAGAGCCGGCTTCAGCTGCGTCAGCACCAAACCCAGGCAGGCCGCTCCCACAGCCCCCAGAGTGGACAGCAGGATCGCCAGCGGCAGGCTGGATCGCACCTGGCCGCGGAAGCGGAGCAGACGGAGGTCGGGGTCGCCGCCGTCGCCGCTCCAGCCGCGGGCCGTTAGCCAGGTGGTGAGACCGTTGAGCACCACTTGGGGTGGCTGGGGGGAGTGCACCTCCACCACGGTGGTGCGGTCTTTGCTGGCCGCCCTCAGGAAAAACACCAGCCCGATGGCCAGCAGCACGGTCAGCAGCAGCGTCGACCCGGAGGTGGGCATCGGGCAGATCAGGCAGGCGATGGCCATTGTTGCCCACCCGGCGCTGGGTTGGGGCCGCCCTGGGGGCGCTCGGGCACGATGCACCCAGCCGCCGACTGTTCATGAGCTCGTCTACCGCCACTGGGTCCAGCACGCCGCCTCCTGCCCGCTTCGCCGTTTTTGATGGCGATCTCGACCAGGACTGGCTGGATCTTTACCGCCCTGCCCGAGCCCTGGCGATCGATACCGAAGCCATGGGTTTGGTGCACGGCCGTGATCGGCTCTGCCTTGTGCAGATCTCCGACGACCACGATCAGGTGTGCTGTGTGCGTCTCCAGCGGGGCCAGCAGCAGGCCCCACGCCTGCAGCAGCTTCTGGAGTGCCCCACCATCGAGAAGGTGTTTCACTTTGCCCGCTTTGATGTGGCGGCCCTGGCGGAAAACCTGGCCATTGCGGTGGCGCCGATCTTCTGCACCAAGATCGCCAGCCGCCTGGCCCGCACCTACAGCCCACGCCATGGCCTGAAGGAAGTGGTGCATGAGCTGGTGGGGGTGGAGCTCGACAAGCAGGCCCAGAGTTCCGACTGGGGCCGGGTGGAGGAGCTCAGCGAGGCGCAGCTGGCCTACGCCGCTGGTGATGTGCGCTGGTTGTTGCCGGCGCGCGATCGCCTCGAAGCGATGCTCCGCCGCGAGGAGCGCTGGGATTTGGCCCAGCGGTGCTTTGCCTGCCTGCCGGTGTTCGCCGATCTCGACCGCCAGCGTTACGGCAGCATCTTTGAACACAGCGAAGGGCGCCGCTGAGCACGTGAGCGGCTGGCGCCGTTCAATCCTCGATCATGAACCGGTCGTCGTTGCCCACGGTGCCCAGCTGGGCGGTGAGCAGTTCGGCGATCGGCCGGTCGGCCGCCAGGGCTTCGGCCAGCAGTCGCTCCGCCAGGGCCAGCTTGTCGGCGCTGTCGCGCAGGCCGGCCTGCGCGGCCTGCACGTCCACTTTGCGGCGGGCTGCGGCCAGGCTCACACCCATGGCGCTCGCCAGTCGGGCGCAGGCGGCGTTGTAGGGCCGATCGGAGATGCCTGCCATGACGGTGCCAACGATTCACGGATCCCAGCCATCATCCCCGTCCGCCGGAGCTCGGAGGCGAGGGTGGCAGCAAACGCTCGGCGATCAGGGCTGCCAGGCGTGTGCTGCCACCGGCCTGGCCCATCCGTCGCCGGCCCCGGTCCCCCATCGTGCGGCGCAGCGCGCTATCGGCCAGCAGCACAGGCAACCGCTGCGCGAGAGCCTCGGGGTCGTGGCAGACCTCGACAGCACCGCCCAGCAGGCGGCTCTGGCGGCGGGCAAAGGCCGCGGTGAACTGGGGTCCGGGCCCCGGTAGCGAGAGGGCGGCACAGCCGAGCCCAGTGAGCTGCTCGGTGGCCGTGCCGGCGCAGGCCAGCCCCAGCTCTGCCCAGGCCGCCCAGCGGTTGAATGCCCCTGGGCCCACCAGCAGCTCGATCGGGCCGAGGCGCCAACCGGCCGCGGCGCCGGCCGACTCGGGGGCGTGGCTGGGTGTGAATCCGAGTTGCGTCAGCGAGGAGCCCAGCTGCTTGGGTGTCGGTTGAGAGCCGGTGGGTAGCAGCAGGCAGAGCCGACCCAGTGGCAGGGGGATGAGGGCCCGCAACAGTCGTTTCAGATTGGCGAGTGCTTCAGGCATGCGGCTGCCCGGCAGGAGCACGAGCCTGCGCCCTTGCAGATCCGGGGGGATCGGCTGCCACTCCAGACCATCCATCATGGGATTGCCGGGGGCCAGCGCCGGCACCCCGTGCCTGGCCAGGCCGCGGGCCGTGAGGGGATCGCGCACCGCCACCAGCCGGCAGCGCCGCGCCCGCATCAGCCCCCATTCCCAGGGATCCCATTCGCTGCCCTTGCTGCGGTGATAGTGATCGGCCAACCAGGCCCATAGCCCCGGGTCTGCCGCCGGCGTGGCCCAGGTGTAGTCGCTTTTGGGGGTGCCGATGAAGCCGTAGGCCCCCCCCGCCTGCCAGGCGAGCCACAGGGGCAGCAGATCGCCCACCGCCACCACCGGAGCCCCGCTTCGGCCCCAGTGCCGCACCCATTGCCATTGCCGCCAACTGAGCGCCGGCAGGCCGGCCGCCAGATCGGCCGCCAAGCCCCCCAGGCTCTGATTGCTGAATCCGCCGCTGGGCAGCAGGGCCTTGGGCCCGATTCGCTGCAGCAGCCCGTCGCCTTCGGCGGCTGCAAACACCGCGCCGCTGCCCACAAGGGGCAGCACGCTGATCTCCACCCCCGGGCGACGGTGGTGCAAAGCCTGGATCACGCGCAGGGCGATCAGGTCTTCACCGTGACCGTTGCTCAGGACCAGCAGACGGGACGGCATGCCATGACTGATACGATCGGTCGCTAGGGAGTTTGCTCCCTGCGATGGCGGCATGGCCAAGTGGTAAGGCAGAGGATTGCAAATCCTTTACCCCCAGTTCGAATCTGGGTGCCGCCTCTTTCTCAAGCGATTGCCCAGGCTCTCGGCTGGATCAGGCCAGCAGGCCGAACAGCATTGAGAGCAGGGCAAAGCCCGCGGTGGCCACGATGGCCAGGAGCGAAGCCGATTGGGGCATGGAACGGACGGATGGATCGCTGAAGCCTAAAGGGAATCGGCAGATCCGTAGGCGTTTCGCCCTGGGGGTGTCACGACTCGTTGCGCCAAGGCTCAGAGTGAAGCCGTGGCCAGCCAACGCGATCCCCCTCGTGCCACGGCTTCGCACTGCACCTTGCGTCTGCTCAGGCGGCAGTGCCCCTGGGCCACCGTGGCCTGCAGCATCCCGGTGCTGCTCCCCGGCGTTGCCAGGTTCACCGCGCTCTGGCCTACAGCGTTCACCCGGAGCTGAATCGGCTCCATCAACTGACAACGCTCCTGCCTGCAGCGGAGGGCCATGGTGCGGCCCACCAGCACGCCGGCGAAGGTGATGTGCTCGAGCGTGAGCTGGGCATCGCTCACAAAGCGCACGGTCAACAGGCCCCGCTCCCGTTGATCCACCCGCAGCAGCTGGCAGCTGCTGCGGCGAGCCGGGGCGGCGTCGGCGGTGTGCCGTACCAGCAGGCAATCCCGTGTGGTCCCCTCCCAGCGTCCAGGGGCCTCATCGGCGGCCGCCGCCACACTGGCTGGCGCCAGAACGCTCAGCAGCAGGGCCGTGATGGTGGCTGGACAGGAAGCGGCCATCGCGCTCAGTAGCCGGAGTCGGCCACGCACATCCCCTGGCAGGTGACGCCGTTGCTGGCGGTGCGGCCACAGTGGCTGCAGAGCACAGGATCAGCCACCTCCGCTTCGGCGAGCGCGCTGCTCGATTCGGCAGCGGGTGCGACGGCAGGCTGCGGCCTCCCGAGGGAGCCGTCGCTGTGCAGGCTGATCGACACGAAGCACGGCTGGTGTGGGAGCCTCCGATCATGACGGCTCAGCCACCGAGGTCGACTTCCATGGCCAACACCACGACGTTGCCGACGATCGGTGTGGGCACCTGGGCCTGGGGCAATAACCTCCTCTGGGGCTATGACCCCAGTCAGGACGACCGGCTGGAAGCCACCTTTCAACGTTGCCTGGCCCTGGGGCTTCAGTTATTCGACACGGCGGATTCCTATGGAACCGGGCGCTTCCATGGCCGCAGCGAAACCTTGCTGGGTCGTTTTGCTACGGCCAGCCCCGGGGCCAGCCTCACCATTGCCACCAAGTTGGCGCCATTCCCCTGGCGTTTGGGTCGTGGGGGCTTCCGCCGGGCTTTTGCTGCGTCCCGCCAGCGTCTCGCCGGTCATCTGGATCGGGTCCAGTTGCACTGGAGCACGGCCCGCTATGCCCCTTGGCAGGAGGCTGCCCTGCTCGACGGACTGGCGGATCTGGTGTTGGCGGGCGAGGTGGCGGAGATCGGGGTCTCCAATCTGGGGCCGCGGCGGTTGCGCTGGGTGCACGCCCGCCTGGCCGCACGCGGGGTGACCCTGCGCAGTCTTCAAGTGCAGTTTTCGCTGCTGGCGCCCCAGCCCCTGGAGCCCTCGGGTGTCGTCGACGTCTGCCGTGAGCTCGCTATCGACCTGATCGCTTACAGCCCGTTGGCACTGGGGTTGCTCAGCCGGGCTCCTGGAGCGTTGGCGGCCCCGCCTCCAGGGATTCGGGGCCTGCTGTTCCGGCAGCTCTGGCCTCGGTGCCAGGCACTGCTCCAGGGGATGGAGGAGCTGGGCCGTGAGCGTAACGGTGGGATGGCGGCCGTGGCTCTCAACTGGTGCCGGGCCCACGGTGCCATCCCGATCCCGGGCTTGCGCAGCCTCGATCAGGTGGAGGCGGCTGCTGCTGCGCTCACCTGGCAGCTCGATGCCCGTGAGCGCCAGCATCTCGATCGCCTCAGCCAGGACTGTCAGGCCCGCATGCCCGCCAATCCCTTTCAGAGTGCCTGAGGATCGGGGGTGAGCACCACCGGCAGGGCGGCAGGCCGGGGCTGGGGAATCTCCGGCCGCCGCAGCAGCCGGATCACGGGTGCGTCCTCGCCGCCGCCGTTGCTGTCGTCCTCGTGGACGTCGCCGGGATCGCAGGCGGCGAAGGCTTCCTGCAGGAGGGAGTCAAAGGTGGAACCGGGCAGGCGGTGGCGTGCCAGCTCAAGGAAAGCGCGCGCCAGCGACTCACCGGCAGCGGCCCGCAGGGCGGGATTGTTGCGGCGCAGATCCTGCTCCTGGGCGATGGCCGCCAGAAAGCGCTCTGTCACATCCCGCTTGGTGGTGGCTCGGATGCGGGTGTCCTGGTCCGTCTCGGAGAGATCAAATTGGGCCTGCAGCTCCTCCAAGCGCCGGTTGAGGCTGTTGAGCACCTCCCGGGCTTCCTGAGCCACTTGAATCAGCTGCCCGTCAGACAGCCTTGGCAGGTCGGCCACGTACACCTTGCCGTGATCGCGCAGGGTCAAGAAGGTGGGCCTGGTGCCTGATGCGCCCAGGGGGGCGGCGCTGCGGCCGGCGGCGTCGGCAGGGCGCACCCGGGGAGGCTGGGGGCGCTGAGGGGGCACCGGGCCGGCGGAGCTGCGCCGGCGTGTGATGCGCCGGGAGGTTTCAAACATCGGTAGATCGAAGGTGTATGGGGATGCGGCCAACAAGCCGGTGCTAGCCCGGCTGCGATGGATGTCGCCCCTGCGGCGTCACCGGGGCGACATTGAATGTTAGGCAGAAGCTTTGTGGCTTTGGTGCGGCAATCCCACCAGGGTGTCGCCTCCTGGCACAGCCGTGGGCTCCACACCGCCGAGTTCCCAGGCTTCGTAACCCAGTTCGCCGCAGACGCGCAGCGCGGCGGAGAGGCTCTGGGGGGCCACAACCAGGCAGAAACCCACTCCCATATTGAAGGTGTTCCACATGTCGGCTTCCGGTACGTCGCCGTGCTCCTGCAGCCATCGGAAGAGCCTGGGACGGCTCCAGCTACTGGTTTCGATGGCCGCCTGCAGCCCTGGGCCCAGGCAGCGGGGCAGGTTCTCCGGCAGTCCGCCACCGGTGATGTGTGCCATCCCGTGCGGGGTTACCCCCTGCTCCAACAGGCCGTGGACCAGCGCCGCATAGAGCCGGGTGGGGGTGAGCAGCGCCTCCAGCAACGTTTGGCCTTCCGGGCCGAAGACTTCTTGGGCCGCCTGCGGTGCGGCATCGAGAATGCGACGCACCAGGCTGAACCCGTTGCTGTGGACGCCGCTGCTGGCCACGGCAACAATGCGGTCTCCAGAAGCGACCCGGCGGCCGTCGATCAGGGCCTCCTCCTCGACCACGGCCACGCAGAACCCTGCCAGGTCATAGCGACCGGGCGGATAGAAACCCGGCATCTCGGCGGTTTCACCACCGAGAAGGCTGCAGCCGCTCTCCCGGCAGCCGCTGGCGATGCCTTCCACCACCTCGGTCATCGCTGCTGGAGTCAGCCGTCCGGTGGCGATGTAATCGAGAAAGAACAGGGGGCTGGCTCCACTGGTGATGACGTCGTTGACGCACATCGCCACCAGGTCGATGCCGACCCCATGGTGGCGGCCCGCCGCCTGGGCCAGCTCCAGCTTGGTGCCTACCCCGTCACTGCCGGCCACCAGCAGGGGATTTTTGAGACCGGCTGGGATCCGGCAGAAACCGCCAAACCCGCCCAGCCCGCCAACCACTTCAGGCCGCCGGGTCGACTCGACGCTGGCACGGATGCGCTCCACGAAGGCGCGGCCCGCCACCACGTCCACTCCTGCTGTGCGGTAGTCCATGCCGATCACCTCTCGCTTGCTCAGCCTGATGATCCTCCGATGCCGAAGCGACCACCGCGACACCGCTCGGTAGACGGTTGCTCAATCGGCACTGTCATGCATCGGTTCCGCTGATCAGAAGGATCAGATCGGCTGATGATTGACAGTTCCCGCTCTGGTCGAGCCCCAGTGCTGGCCAGGGTTGATGGCGGGATAATGAATGCTGATGATCTTCGGCCCAGCCGCGAACCGGAAGGAAAGCGGTTGTTTTCTCCTACGTTGGCGCCGTTGAGTTCTTTCGCCAGGAATCCGTACGGCCATCGAATCGCTCGGACTTGTCTTCGGCAGCCCGACCGATTCCACCGCATCCACTGACCTTCGGGCCGGTCGATGCGCCACCGACTCCGATCAACACGATTGCTCGGCCGGTGGCATCGCCAGGGTTTCGCTTGTTATGCAACGTTCCATCCTGATGAGTGCCGCCGCCCTCCTTGGCGGTTTGGTGGTGGTCCAAGCTCCTGCCTCGGCCACTGTTCCTTCTGGTCAGTTCCTGGCCATCCGTGAACTTGAAGAACCACCCGGCCGCCGTTTTGAGCCCGCAGGTCTTAAGCCGCCGATGATGCTGGCCTCAGCCGCCTCCGTGAGCCGCGGCCAAGCCAGCTGGTATGGCCCCGGCTTCTACGGCAACCGCACCGCCAATGGCGAAACTTTCCGCCCGGGCACTCTCACCGCAGCCCATCGCACGTTGCCCTTCGGCACGATGGTGCGGGTGACCAACCTCAGCAACGGTCGCTCTGCCGTGGTGAGGATCAACGATCGCGGGCCCTTCCATGGGGGTCGGGTGATCGATCTTGCCCATGGTGCCGCGGTTCAGCTTGGCCTCACGGCCAGCGGCACCGCTCCGGTCAGTCTCGAAGTGCTGCGCTGATCCAAGCCTGCCTCCCACCCGTCACGATGACGGGTGGGTTGTTCTGGGCACCGTGCATCACTTGCAAACATCAGGCGATGTCCAACGCTGGCGTCAGCAGAGCGAGGATCGACCCATCCACTTCGTGCCCACCATGGGCGCCCTGCATGACGGCCACGCTGCCCTGATCCATCGGGCCGCCCAAGCCGATGCTGGACAGCCCCTTCCGCGGGTGGTGGTGAGTGTCTTCGTCAATCCCCTGCAGTTTGGCCCTGCCGAAGATTTTTCGCGCTATCCGCGCACCCTGGCCGAGGATGGGCGCCTGGCCCGGGAAGCGGGTGCCGACGCCTTCTGGGCACCTTCCCTGCGGGATGTGTATCCCGATGGGCCCGAAGGCGTGACCCGCCTCATGCCACCGCCGGCCCTGGTGAATCAGCTCTGTGGGGCCTCGCGCCCGGGCCATTTCGATGGGGTGGCCACGGTGGTGAGCCGTCTACTGGCGATCGTGGCGCCCCATCGCCTGCTGCTGGGCGAAAAGGATTGGCAGCAACTGGTGGTTCTGCGGCACGTGGTGCGGGACCTGGGGCTACCGGTGCAGATCGAGGCCGTGGCCACCGTCCGCGATGCCGATGGCCTGGCGCGCAGTTCCCGCAACCGCTACCTCAACCCAGAACAGCGGCGTCAGGCGGTGGCCCTGCCTGTAGCCCTGGAGAAGGCCCGCCAGAGCGCTGCCGCAGGTGTCGACGATGCGACTGACATCACCGCCCAGGTGCGAGGGGATCTTGAGAATGCCGGCCTCGTGGTGGACTACGTGGCCCTCACCTGTGCGCATAACCTGAAGCCCATGCTGCGGGTTGACGGGCTGGCGCTTCTTGCTGCTGCCGTTCACTGCGGCCCGGCCCGCCTGATCGATCATGTCGTTGTGATGTCGCGCTCCCCGATCGTTGCCATTGATGGGCCCGCCGGTGCCGGCAAAAGCACGGTGACCCGTGCCTTTGCCGAGCGCCTCGGCCTGGTGTATCTCGACACCGGGGCTATGTACCGGGCTCTCACCTGGTGGTTGCAGCGCCAGGGTGTCGATCCCGGCGATGCCGCCGCGATCGATCCGCTGTTGACCCAGCTGGAGATTCGGCTGGCGGCGGGTGCTGAGGGTCAGCCCCAGGTGTGGGTCAACGGCCACGAGGTCACCGAGGCGATCCGGGCTCCAGAGGTGACGGCAGCGGTGTCGCAGGTGGCCGCTCATGCCTGTGTGCGGCACGCACTCACCGCCCAGCAGCAGCGCCTCGGTGCGCGGGGAGGGCTTGTAGCGGAAGGGCGCGACATCGGCACCGCTGTGTTTCCGCAGGCCGACCTCAAGGTGTTTCTCACAGCCACGCCCGGTGAAAGGGCCCGGCGCCGGGCCCAAGATCTGCAGCAACGCGGCTTTGCCGTACCGCCCTTGGCCGAGCTGGAGCGCCAGATCGTGGAGCGCGACCACAACGATGCCAGTCGCGCCGTGGCTCCCCTGCGTCAGGCCGACGACGCGGTGGAGTTGATCACCGACGGGCTCAGCATCCACCGTGTGATCCAGCGGCTGGTGGAGCTGTTTCGTGAGCGGGTGCCGGAGGAAGCCTGGCCGGGTTAGCGGGGGCGCAAGCTCTCCAGCAGCCCGTTGCAGGCATCTTCGAGGAGGTCGAGCACCTGCTCGAATCCCTCTTGGCCGCCGTAGTACGGATCGGGCACGGCGTCGACCTGCCAGCGCCGGCAGTAGCGCACCAGGGGTTCCACCGCGGCGCGGGGTTCCGCGGCCCGCCGCCGCAGCTCCTGCACCGCCCGCAGGTTGTCAGCGTCCATCGTCAGGATGCGGTCAAAGGCGTTCAGATCACGCAGGCTCAGCTGGCGAGCCCGGCTGGGTAGCAGGATGCCCCGGCGCTCGGCGGCCTCACGCATGCGCCGGTCGGCGGGCTTGCCCACATGCCAGCCGCCGGTGCCTGCGGAGTCCACGGCAAAGTGATCGTTCAGCCCCTCCTGGGCGAGCCGATGGAGGAACACCCCCTCGGCCGCGGGTGATCGGCAGATGTTGCCCAGGCAAACAAACAGCAATCGGGTGGGCGTGGTGGCACTCATGGTGGCGACAGGCGCGCGAGCGCCAGCCTGGCCCGCAGCTGCACCACGGGGGCAGCGTCGGGGTTGCTGGTGCCGTCAGCGGCCGCCAGGCGTTGCAGGGCGGTGCGGGCCCGGCTGCAGGCCTCGGGATTCTCGTTGCCGCTGCTGAGGGCCAGTGCCTCCAGGCCAGCGGCCACGGCGTAGCGCACCACCCATTCACCATCCGCGATGGCCGCCTCGAGGGCCTGCAGGCAACGGTCGCGTAGCGACGCCCGCTGATCGGCGCTCAGGTCGGCGAGATGCAACTGGCCCAAGCCGCGGGCGGCTGCCCGCCGCACGCTGGGCCCCACATCGGTGGCGAGTGCATCTTCCAGCAAGGCAAGGCCGCGCACGTCGCCGATCCCCGCCAGTGCACGCACCGCCCAGGCCCGGGCTCCATAGTTGCGCGGATCCAACTGTTCCAGCAGGGCCGGTACGGCCTGCACCCCCAGTGCGATCAGTCCGTCGACCGCTGCCACGGCGGCGCCGGGGTTGTTGTAACCCAACACCCGCACCAAGGTGGAGGCTGCGGCGACCTCGCCGCTGGCGGCCAGGCGCCGGGTGGCCACCACCAGGGCTTCGGCCGAGTCGGCCTCGGTCACGGCGCGGATCAGGCTGTCAACGGCCGTGGAAGGCGTCATGGCAGGCATCACAACAAGGCATCCATCCCATCCAGCAGGGGTTCGAGCTGGGGCTCGCCTCGGCCGTTTTCCACCAGGCCGCGCAAGGCAATCAGTTTGAGGCTGTTTTCAGCCAACGTGCGGCTGATCGGTTCCAGGGCCGGTCGCCAGCCCGCTGCCCCGAGATCCATCAGAGCGGCGCGCCGCACCTGCAGCTGCGGGTGCTCCAACAGACTCACCAGCAGATTGCCCCAGTGCGCATCGCCGCTGAGCTGTAGCAGCGCGCGGGCCGCGGCGCTGCGGATCAGCGGCCGCTCATGGTCCACAAAGGGTTGCACTGCGTTGAGTACCGCGTCGCTGGCCAGGCCGATGTCACCAAGGGCCTCAAGCAGTGCTTCACAGGGTTCTCGCAAGCGGGGGCTGCCCGCCAAGGGGGCTCCGGCCACGGCGGGCCCCCCCGCCAGCCGGGCGCAGAGGGCGGGTACGGCCGCCTCGGCCTTGAGATCGCCCAGGGCTCGTGCCACCGCTTCCCGTAGACCGTGATCGGCATCGTCGAGGGCGTCGAGCAGATCGGGCACGGCCGCCAAGGCCTCTGGGGCAAGTTTGCCGAGGGCACGCGCGGCATTGCGAGCTACAGCGTTCTCTTCCACTCCGGCGCTGGCGTCGCGCGGTCGGCGCTGTCTCAGGGCCAATCGCAGCAGGGGCACGGCCTCAGGGTGGCGGCTGCGGTTCCGCCCCAGCCACCAGGCGCCGTAATACTGCTGCGAAGGGTCGTCGCGGCGTCGCAACCGCGCCAAGGCTTCCACTTCATCGATCGGATCGCCAGCGGCGGGGCCGTTGCTGGGTTGAAGCATGGCGGCGGGCCTGGTCGGGCTCAGATTAGGCAACCGGGGACACAAAAAAGGCCCCGGAAGGGGCCTTGAGTCAGCGGTAGCAACCAAGCTCAAACGAGAGCGTTGATGGCGTAGTCGATGTAGTTGTTGGCGATAACGCCGGGGTCGCCGGAGATGCCGTGGTTGGCC
>JAYKGR010000031.1:0-22935 GCA_035285645.1 Cyanobacteriota bacterium
GATGCCACCGGCCATCAGCCGGTGTTTGTGCAGCGCCCCAGCGATGGGCCGCTGGCGGCCCAGGCCGCCTACGGCATCGTCGGTCGTTTCAGCGCACCGCCGATCGAACCCGGGCAGTTTGTGTTCATGGACTACCGCAGCGATCACCTCAGCGCCGCCGAACGCAACACCGAACCGCCCACCTTTCTCTACGCCATGGATCTCGGCGATGGGCGCTTCTTCGTGGAGGAAACCTCCCTCGCCCTGGCTCCAGCGGTGCCCTTTGCCCTCTTGCGGGCCCGCCTCGAGCGGCGCCTCGCCGCCCGTGGTGTGCAGCTGGAGCATCGCGACCACGAAGAATTCTGCCTGTTTCCCATGAATCCACCCCTGCCCGATCTGCAGCAGCGGGTGGTGGGCTTCGGCGGTAGCGGTTCGATGGTGCATCCAGCCTCTGGCTATCTGGTTGGTGGCCTGCTGCGCCGCGCACCCGCCCTCGCCACCGCCATCGCCACCGCCCTCGCCGCTGGCGGCACCGCCGACACCTGGGCCCAGGCCGCCTGGGCTGGCCTCTGGCCGCCCGAACGCCGCTGGACCCATGCCTTTCATCGCTTCGGCCTCGAAAAACTGATGCGCTTCGAAGAACCCCGCCTGCGCCATCACTTCCAGGCCTTTTTCTCCCTCCCGCCCCAGCAGTGGTATGGCTTTCTCACCAATACCCTCGCCCCCCGCGAGCTGCTCGCCGCCATGGTGCGCCTCTTTGGCCTCGCGCCCGCCGATGTGCGCCTCGGCCTCATGGCCCTGCACGGCCGCGAAGCCGCCCTGCTCCGCCCCCTCCTGCTGCCGCGATGACCACCCCCGCCGCCGCTCAAGCCGCCGCTCAAGCCGCCGTGGTATCCGCCCTTCAGGCCGGCGTGCCGGCCGCCGAGGCCGCCGCCTTTCGCCAGCGGCTCGAGCAGCTCGAACGCAGCCAGCCGGCTGATCTGCAGCGCGATCAAGCCCTGCTGGCCGGGGTGTGGGAGCTGCGCTGGAGCAGCGGCGGCCCGGCATACCTCAGCGTGGCCCCCTGGCTGGCCAACCTTCAGATCCTCGATCCAGCCGCCGGCCGTGCCATGAATCTGCTGCGCCTCGCCGGCCCCCTCGGTGCCCCCGCCGCCATCGCCGTGCGGGCGCGCATCGCCGTGCTCTCCGCCCAGCGGGTGAGCGTGGCCTTCGAGCGGGGTGGCTGGCTCGGGCCCCGCCTCGGCCCGCAACGCCTCGCCCTGCTCATCCCCGTGAAGCAGCCCTTTCCCGCCTGGCTCGACATCACCGTGCTCACCCCCGAGCTGCGCATCTGCCGCGGCAACGCCGGCACCCTCTTCGCCCTGCTCCGCCGCCCCGATCTCAGCATCGCCTCCTTTCTCGATTAATCCACACACCACATCAGCAACGCGTCGTCGTCGCTGCTCTCCCCCTCCTCCTCATCTGGCCAGGCCAGCTGCACCACCACCGGCGCATGGTCGCTCGGTTGCTCGTTGCCCCGCAGCTGCCGCTCGATCACGCAGCCGCTCGCGCACGCCTGCAGCGTGGCATCCAGATAAATATGGTCGATCCGCCAGCCGCGGTCGCGCTCCCAGCCGCCGCTGCGGTAATCCCACCAGCTCCAGTGGCCCGCCTCCGGTTCAAACAGCCGGAAGGCATCGCCCAGCTCCTCCCCCAGCGCCGCCGCCAGTGCCTGCCGTTCCGCCGCGCTCGCCATGATGCCCCCCTCCAGCCGCTGCGGGTCGTGGATGTCGCGCGCTTCAGGCGCAATGTTGAAATCACCCGCCACCAGCAGTGGCTCGCCCTCCCGCTCCAGCGCCGCCCGGTAGCGGGCCAGGCATGCCAGCCAGCGCAGCTTATAAGCGTATTTCTCGCTGCTCAGCGCCGAACCGTTCGGCACATACAGGTTGAGCACCCGCAGCCCCTCGATGCGGGCGCTGATCACCCGCTTCTGCTCCCCCAGCTCCCGCGCTTCGGCGTCATCCGGCAGGAGCGCCGCAAACCCCGCCCGCGCATCCTCGATCGGCAGCCGGCTCACAATCGCCACGCCGTTATACCCCTTCTGCCCATCGATCACCGCGCTGTAGCCCCGCTCCGCCAGCGCCTCCAGCGGAAACAGCCCATCGCTCACCTTGGTTTCCTGCAGGCACACCACATCCGGCCCCTCGCTCTCCAGCCACGCCAGCAGCTGCGGTAAGCGGATCCTTACCGAATTCACATTCCAGCTGGCGATGCGCATCGTGCAAGTCCCCTACATTGCGGCCATGATCCGCGATTCGGGGCCCGCGATGAAACCCACCCTCCGCTCCCTGCTCGGCGCTGGCGCGCTCGCCGCCATCGCCGGCCTGCCCGCAGCCGCCTTCGCCCAGCAGCAGGGCTACGGCCAAACCCTGCGCGGCACCACCCAGGAGCGCCAGGTGCTCGACAACGGCCCCACCACCGGCAAGGCCGCCCCCCTGATCAATCCCGCCAATCCGCTCGATCTGATGAATCAGATTCGCCGCGGCAACGCCCTCAACGACGCCACGCCCCCCAGCAGCGCCATCGACCAGGCCCTCAGCGACTTCGAGGGCCAGCGGCCGGCGACGCCCTGAGCGGCTCCAGCGCCCAGCGGGCGGCCAGGCCATCGAGCAGCGGGTCGGGCTGCTCCGGCCCGCCGCCCCGCTGCCGCGCCTGCGCCAGCGCCTCCACCGCTGCCTTGCGGTTGCCCTGCTGCTCCAGCACCAGCGCCAGCCCCAGCAGCGGCCGCCGCTCATTCGGATACGCCGCCGCCAGCTGCTTGTACGTGGCCGCCGCAGCCGCCGGCGTGCCGCGCCGCAGCTGCACTTCGGCCAGCAGCAGCCCCAGCGGCAGCCCCGCCGGCGTGGCCCCCGCCGGGCCGATCGCCTGCCCGTAGGCCTGCCGCAGCCGTGCTTCCGCCGCCAGCCCCCGGCCCTGCTCCAGCTGCAGCTGGCTCCACAGCTGCAGCGCCTCCACCGCCTCGGGCTGCTGCGTCAGCACCTGCCGCAGCTCCCGCTCCGCCCCCGCCCGGTCGCCGCCATCGCGGCGCAGCTCCGCCAGCAGCAGCCGCAGCGTCCAGCGTTGCGGTTCCCGGTCGGCCATGGTTTCCAGCAGGGTGATCGCCTCCTCGCGGCGTTGCAGCGCCACCAGCAGCTCCAGCAGCCGCTGCTGCTCCGCTGCTCCCGCCGCGCCGCTGCGCAGCCGCTCCTCCAGCCGCTCCACCTGCTCCACCAGCGCCAGCGTGCGCGGGTTGCGGCCGCGGCGCTCCAGCGCCTGCCGTTCCCCCAGCCACCACCCCGCCGCCAGCGCCAGCGCCGCCGCCGCTGCCGCCAGGGCCAGCCCAACCCAGCGGCCCCGCGTTTCCGAGTTGTTGGTTGCAGCCACCATGGGCCCAAGTCTGCCCCCGCCCACCCAACCTCAGCCGCGGCAGACACGATGGTTAGATTGCCGCCATGCGCCACCACCCGATTCCGCCGGTTACCGAACCCCAGCAGTACCGGGCCATTGGCCTGGTGCGCGGCGTGTATGTGCCCAGCGAAGCGGATGCGATCACCCGCGGGGTGATCCGCACCGACGACGGCACCGAGCTTGAAGCCGTGGTGCTCGGCCGGCTGCTCACCCTCATGCGCCGCCACCTCGACCTCAGCCAGCCTCACCTCTGGGTGGTGTACCCCCGCTGCCGCCAGGAGCAGGCCATTCATCTGCAGATGGTGGGCATCTGGGAGCCCAGCACCCTCGATGCCGACTCCGGCGCCCCCGACTGCCTCCCCGAGGGCGACGACTACTTCTCCGTGCGCGGCGAGCTGATCTTCACCCGCCCCGAAACCGGCGACCTGGTGGTCAAAGTGCGCCAGCAGCCCCGCGCCGATGGCAGCCGGCCCCTGCCCTTCAAGCTGCAGCTGCGCGGCGAACTGCCGCTCGAGCATCTGCGCCACTTCGTGTCTCTAGACATGCGGCGCCAGGGCCAGCACCTTCAGCTCGAACGGGCGGAGGTGATCGCCCTGCTCAACGAACGGGCCGGCCGTAAGGCCAAGCCCGGCCGCGGCCCCGCCCGCCGCCATGGCTCCGCCGTGAGCCGCCCCGGTCGCTGAGATGGGCAGCGCCGGCTTGCTGCAGGCCGGTGGCGCCGTGCTGCTGCTCTCGCTGCTGGGGCTGCTCGGCCCGCCCCTCGGCCTCTCCCCCGCCTGGATCACCCTGCTGGTGCTGCTCGGCCTCGTGGGCCTCACCGTGGATGCCGCCAGCTTCAACGGCCGCGGCGGCCACCTGCTCGCCGAAGCCCTGCCCGGTGGTGAGCGGCGTCTGCGGCGCATCGCCCAGCACGAATCGGGCCATCTGCTCGCCGCCGAGCACGACAACCTGCCCGTGCGCCGCGTGCTGATCGGCAGCCTCGCCTGCCTGCGCGCCGGCCTGCCCAGCGGCGGTTGCACCGAATTTCCGCCCCCCGCCAGCGTGCGCATGCCCCTCGAGGACCTGCGCCGCTGGAGCCGCGTGCTGCAGGCCGGCATGGTGGCTGAAGAGCTGCTCCACGGCGCCAGCGAGGGCGGCGCCGACGACCGCGCCCTGCTCGGGCGTCTCTGGGGCCTCTCCGGCCATGACGTCGCCACCGCCCAGCGGGAGCAGCGCCAGGCCCGCCGTGAGGTGCGCCGCCTGCTCAGCGAGCGCCGCGCCGATCTCGAGCAGCGGGCCGAAGCGCTGCTGCGCCAGGCGCCCCGCCTCGGCCGCCCCCAGCCCGCGCCATGACCCTGGCGGTGGTGGACTGCCCCACCGGCCTCGCCGGTGACATGCTGCTGGCGGCACTGCTCGATCTCGGCGTGGCCGAGGAGCAGCTGCATCAGCCCCTCGCCCAGCTGGGCCTTGCCGGCCGCTACCGGCTTCACCACGAGGAGGCCACCAGCGGCGGCTTGCGCGGCCGCCGCCTGCGCGTGCAGCCGCTCGAGCCCGATCCGCCCCATCGCCGCTGGCTGGAGCTGCGGGCCCTGCTGCAGCAGGCGCCCCTCGCACCCGCCCTCGCCGAGAGGGCGCTGGCGGTGTTTGGCCTGCTGGCGGAGGCTGAGGCGGCCGTGCATGGCCTCCACCCCCACCAGGTGCACTTCCACGAAGTCGGCGCCATCGATGCCCTCGTGGATGTGGTGGGCGTGTGCGCCGGCCTTCAGGCCCTCGGTGTAAAGCAGCTGGTGTGCACCGTGCCGCCGGCCGGTCACGGCCGCGTGCGCGCCGCCCACGGGCCCCTGCCCCTGCCCGCTCCGGCGGTGCTGGAGATCGCCCGCCGCCACGCCATTCCCCTCGCCGACAGCAGCGACTTTCCCGCCGCCGAGCTCACCACCCCCACCGGCCTGGCGCTGATGGCCTGCTGGGCCGAGCGCTTTGGCCCCCCGCCCACCCTCGTGCCCCGCGCCGTGGGGGTGGGGCTGGGCCAGCGCCACCTCGATCGCCCCAACCTGCTGCGCCTCGTGCTCGCCGAGGCCCACCAGAGCGCCACCGCGCACAGCGCCGAGCAGCCCGCCCTGCGGCCCCTGATCGTGCAGCAGGCCCAGATCGACGACGCCACCCCCGAAGATCTGGCCCACCTCGCCGAGCAGCTGCGCCAGGCCGGCGCCCGCGAGGTGTACAGCCAGCCGGTGGCGATGAAGAAAGGCCGCCTCGGCACCCTGCTCACCGCCCTGGTGGAGCCCGCCCTCGCCCCAGCCCTGCGGCCGCTGTGGTGGCGCCATGGCACCAGCCTGGGTTTGCGCGAGCGGCTCGAGCAGCGCTGGGAGCTGCCCCGCCGCCTCGAGCAGCTCGCCACACCCCTCGGCCCGGTGCGGCTCAAGCGCCGCCGCCGCCCCGATGGCAGCGAAGCCCTCAAGCCGGAGCACGATGATCTGGTAGCGCTCGCCCGCCGCCATGATCTCCCCCTCGACCAGGTGCGCGATCAGGTGCTGCGGGCCTTGGCCGCCCAGCCCTAACCCCCCTGCCCTTCCGGCCCCGCGATGAGCCTTCGATGATCCTCCAGCGTTTCGCCTCGCTTCGCCTGCCGCGCCTGGCCCTGCCCGGCGGCCTCTCGCTCTGGATTTCGCTGCTCAGCATCGGCTTCGTGATGGCCGCGATGGTGAGCCACGGCCGCCAGCTGCTGCAGCTGCGCCCCGATCTGCAGGGCTGGCTGTGGCTGGTGGTGGGCGTGGGCTGCAGCCTCCTCAGCCTGCTCGCCAGCGGTGCCGCCTGGGCGGTGATTCTCCGCTGGCTCGGCCATCCCCCCCGCGGCGAGGCCACCGTGGCCCTGCATGTGCTCACCAACAGCCGCAAGTTTCTGCCCGGTGGCATCTGGCATCTGGTGGGGCGGCTGCAGATGCTGCGCGGCCTCGAACCCGCCCCCCTGGCGGCGCCGCTGCCCGAGCCGCTCGCCACCGGCCCCGCCCTGCTGGCGGTGCTGCTCGATCCGGTGCTGGCGGCGGCGGCGGCCCTGGCGCTGGTGGCCTGCGGCGGCCTGCAGGGCGGCCTGGGGCTGGTGGCGCCTTTGCCGCTGCTGCTCTTGCGGCCCCGCTGGCTGGAGCCGCTGCTGCGCGGGCTGGAGCGCCGCCGCGCCCGCCGCCTCGGCGTGGCCGCTGATCTCGCGCGCGAAGGCGGCCCTCCGGCCCCGCCCCGCCGCGCCTATCCCTGGGGGCCGCTGCTCGCACAGGTGGTGTTTGTGCTGCTGCGCTTTTCCGGTTTCGCCGCCTGCGTGGCCGCCTTTGATCTCCACGCCGATCTCGATGCACCGGCCTGGCTGGCGGCCTTCGCCCTGGCCTGGACCGCGGGCCTGGTGGTGCCCGGCGCGCCCGGTGGCCTGGGGGTGTTTGAGGCGGTGCTGCTGCTGCGGCTGGGGGGCCTGCTGCCGGAAGCCTCCGTGCTGGCGGTGGCCCTCAGCTACCGCCTGGTGGTCACCGTGGCCGACCTGCTGGGGATGCTGCTGATCGACCTCGATGCCCGCCTCGCCCGCCGCTGGGGCGGCCTGCCGGCGGCGCCTGCCCGTTCTCAATAGCGCTTATTCTTGAGAGGTGCCGCGCCGCGCCTCCTGAGCCGCCCCGCCTCCCCTTCGCTGCCGCCCGGCACGGCGGAACCCACGGCCCTGCGCGCCAGCCTCAACCATCGCGGCCAGCGCCTCACCCCCCAGCGCCAGCAGGTGCTCGCTCTCTTCGAGCGGGTGGGCGGCGGCACCCACCTCAGCGCCGAGGAGGTGCACGAACGCCTGCGCCTCGGCCAAGCCCGCGTTTCGCTCGCCACGGTGTACCGCAGCCTGCGGCTGCTCAGCTCCATCGGCCTGCTGCAGGAGCTGGAGCTGCCCGAGGGGGGCCGGCGCTTTGAGCTGGCCAGCGCCAGCCATCGCCACCATCACCATCTGCTCTGCGTGCGCTGCGGCCGCACCGAAGAATTTGAAAACCCCGCCGTGCTCGCCGCCGGCGATCGCGCCGCCGCCGATCATGGCTTCCATCTGTTGGAGTGCGTGCTCAATGTGCGGGCTCTTTGCCCGCAGTGCGCCGCAGCTGATCGTCAGTGAATCCGCACCAGCTTTCGACAACAACAGCCCGCAAACTCCGTAAAAGTGCGTAGCATCGGACAACCACTTGTTCGCTTCCGGGCAAGTGCAGCGGGCCCAGGGTCAAGGCTTTGGGTCATCAGCCCGTGCTGCGTTGAAGTCCCTTTTGAGTGTGCGTACGATGAGAATTGCGCAGATTTCACCCCTCTGGGAAAGCGTGCCCCCCCAGCGCTATGGCGGCACCGAGCGGGTTGTTCATTACCTCACCGAAGAGCTGGTGCGTCGCGGCCACGAGGTGGTGTTGTTTGCTAGCGGCGATTCCTCCACCAGCGCCCAGCTGCATGCCTGCGTGCCCCAGGCCCTGCGCCTCAGCGGCCATCGCGGCGATCCCACCGTGCCGGAGATCATCCAGCTCGATCAGGTGATCAGCGAAAGCCATCGCTTCGACATTCTCCACTTCCACACCGGTCACTTTCACTTTCCCGCCGCCCAGCGCCTCGGCATCCCCTTTCTCAACACGGTGCACGGCCCGCTCACCAGCCCCGATCAGGCCGCCCTGTTCAGCCATTTCCAGCAGGTGCCGCTGGTATCGATCTCCGAAGCCCAGCGCCGCCCCCTGCCCGATGCCCACTGGCTCGGCACCGTGTACCACGGCCTCCCCACCAGCCTCTACCACCTGGTGCCGGAGCCGCAAAACTACCTCGCCTTCATCGGTCGCATCTCGCCGGAGAAGCGCCTCGATCGCGCCATCGCCATCGCCACACGCCTCGGCCTGCCCCTCAAGGTGGCCGCCAAGATCGACCGCGCCGATGAGGCCTATTACCGCGACACCATCGCCCCCCTGCTCGCCGACAACCCCCTGGTGGAGTTCATCGGCGAGGTGGACGACGCCGGCAAGCAGGAGTTGCTCGGCAATGCCCTCGCCCTGCTCTTCCCGATCGACTGGCAGGAGCCCTTCGGGCTGGTGATGATCGAGGCCAATGCCTGCGGCACCCCCGTGGTGGCCTGGCGCAATGGTTCCACGCCCGAAATCATCGAGCCCGGCATCAACGGCGAACTGGTGGATTCGATCGATGCCGCCGTGGCGGCGGTGGATCGGGTGCGCGGCCTGGATCGCGGCCGCGTGCGGGCTAACTTCGAACTGCGCTTCTCCGCTGCCCGCCAGGCCGAAGATTACGAGCGGCTCTACCGCCACCTGATCCAGGCCCGTCGCAGCATCGGCAGCCGAAGCGCCAACGCTGTCGTCCCCCTGCTGCATGCCGCATGACCAGCTGCCTCCGTTTGTGCTCAAAAACGGAGAAACCTTCGCGATGCTCGATGGGCGAGGGGAGATCCGCCCCGAAACCCATCCCGATTCCGGCATCTTTCACCGTGGCGCCCGCCATGTGAGCCGCCTGCAGCTCCTGCTCTGGCAGGAGAGCCCCGCCGTGCTCAGCTCCACCGAGCGCGGCGAGATCGGTGTGCACGTGAGCCACCTCACCAATGATTCCGCCGGCGTGGGTGCACCACCGGGCGGCACCGTGCACGTGGAGCGCACCACCGTGCTCACCCCCACCGCCTGCCTGCAGCAGCTCAGCTTCACCAGCTTTGCCGACGCCAGCCTCACGGTGCCGATCACCCTGCGGTTTGACGCCGATTTCCGCGACATCTTCGAGGTGCGCGGCCATCGCCGCCCCCACCGCGGCCGCACGGTGCACAGCTGCGCCGCTGATGGCCTCGAGTGGATCTACCACGGTCTCGATGGCGAAGATCGCCACACCGCCCTGCGCCTCGGCGAGCGCGTGCGGGAGGTGGGCGACACCCACCTTGTGTTTGCGCTCACCCTCGAGCCGCGCTGCAGCCGCCGCCTCTGCCTTCAGCTCGACTTTCACCCCACCGCCGCCGCTGGCACCAGCCCCGAGCAGGCCTTTGATGCCGCCGTGCTGGCCACGATCGAGCGCTTCCGCGATGCCCGCCGCCTGGCGGCGGCCGTTACCAGCGACAACCCCGCCTTCAACACCTGGCTGGCCCGCTCCTACTCCGATGTGCACCTGCTCTCCAGCCGCATCGACCACGGCCTCTACCCCTATGCCGGTGTGCCCTGGTTCAGCTGCCCCTTCGGCCGCGACGGGCTGATCACCGCCCGCCAGCTGCTGCTGGTGGAACCGCGCCTCGCCCGCGGCGTGCTCGGCTACCTGGCCGATCACCAGGCGGTGGATGTGCAGCCCCAGAGCGACGCCGAGCCGGGCAAAATCCTGCATGAGGCGCGCCTGGGGGAGGTGGCCGCCCTCGGCGAGGTGCCCTTCCGCCGCTACTACGGCACCGTGGATGCCACGCCCCTGTTTCTGATGCTGGCCGGCGATTATCTCGACCGCAGCGATGATCTGGCCTTTCTCGAGCATCTGCGCCCCGCCCTCGAGCGCGCCATGGCCTGGATTCGCCTGGCGGAAAGCCGCAGCGCCGATGGCTTCCTCCGCTATCTCTGCGCCGCCCAGGGCGGCCTGCGCAACCAGGGCTGGAAGGATTCCGACGACGCCGTGCACCACGCCGACGGCCGCCTGGCGGAGGGGTCGATCGCCCTCTGCGAGGTACAGGCCTACAGCTACGGCGCCCGCCGCGCCATGGCCGGCCTGCAGCGCCGCTTCGGCCACCACGCCGAGGCCGAGCGCCTGCTCGAGGAGGCTGATGCCCTCCGCCGCCGCTTTCATCAGGCCTTCTGGTGCGAGGCGATCGGCACCTACGCCCTCGCCCTCGATGGCGAGGGTCGCCCCTGCGCCGTGCGCTCCTCCAATGCCGGCCACTGCCTCTGGACCGGCATCGCCAGCCGCGGTGCCGCCGCCTCCATCGCCCGCACCCTCATGGAACCCTCCAGCTTCAGTGGCTGGGGGGTGCGCACCCTCGATGAGCGGGAGCAGCGCTACAACCCGATGAGCTATCACAACGGCTCGATCTGGCCCCACGACAATGCCCTGATTGGCCTCGGCCTCTCCCGCTACGGCCACGTGGATGAGGCGATGCGCCTGTTCACCGGGTTGTTTGAAACCGCCCGGGCCATGCCCATGGCCCGCCTCCCCGAGCTCTTCTGCGGCTTTCCCCGCCGCGAGGATGAAGGCCCCACCCACTACCCGGTGGCCTGCAGCCCCCAGGCCTGGGCCAGCGGCACCGTGTTCGGCCTGCTCGAGGCGATCACCGGCATGGCGATCGCCCGCAACCACGAGAGCGGGCGGGTGCAGGTGCAGTTCCGCAATCCGGTGATGCCGCTCCGCCTCAACCATCTCGAGATCAGCGGCCTGCGGCTCGGCGATGAGGAGGTGGATTTGCAGCTCTCCCGCGGCGATCGCGATGTGGGGGTGCTGGTGCCGCGCCGCACCTCGGGCGTGGATGTGGTGATCTACAAGTGATCTGCCTCAAAGCGCTCCAGCCGCGGCACCAGCGCCAGCGCCGCCGCCAGGCCCAGGCCTAGGATTAGCAGGGCCGGCCCCTGGGCCGCGCCCACCCGTTCATCGCTGGCGTACTGAAACACCCGTACCGATAGGGTGTCGAAATCAAAGGGGCGCAGCGCCAGCGTGAGCGGCAGCTCTTTCATCACATCCACAAACACCAGCAGGCCGCCCACCAGCAGCGGGCCCCGCAGCAGCGGCAGATGCACCCGCCGCAGCACCTGCCACCAGCCGCAGCCCAGGCTGCTGGCGGCTTCATCGAGGTTGGGGTGGATGCGCTCAAACGCCGCATCCAGGCCCTGTTTCGAGACCGCCAGAAAGCGGTCGCCGTAGCCCCACAGCAGCAGCGGCAAGGGCGTCAGCCCCAGCGGCGCCCCGATCAACATCAGCCCCAGCGCCAGCACCGCCCCCGGCACCGCATAGCCCAGCCCCGCCAGCAGGGTGAGCGGCTGCAGCAGCGGCGCCCGCAGCCAGCGGCGGCTCAGCGCCAGCACCAGCCCTGCCACCACGGTGATCAGGGCCGCGGCGCCACCCAGCACCAGGCTGCGCAGGCTCAAGGCGGCGAGTTCGCTCCAGTCGTCGGCGTGCAGCTGATCGCGGCTGAGCAGCATCCACGCCAGCGGCAGCCCCAGGCTGAGCACCGGCGGCACGGCGGTGATCACCTGGGCCAGCAGGGCCCGCCAGCCCCGCAGCGGCCAGCTCACACCCGCTTCGCCGGCACCGCCGATCTCCCAGCGGCGGCTGCGGCGGCGCAGGGCCCGCTCGCCCGCCACCAGCGCGCTCACCAGCAGCAGCGCCAGCAGCGCCAGCCCCACCGCGCCGGCCGGGTCGCCCTCCCCCTGCCAGCGCTGCAGAATGCCCCCCGACAGGCTCGGCACCCCCAGCAGCTCCACCGCCCCCAGCTCGTTCACCACCTCCATGCCGCTGAGGGCCACGCCGGCGCCGATCGCCGGCAGGGCCAGCGGCAGCGCCACCCGCCGAAAGCTGCCCCACGGCCCTACCCCCAGGCTGCGGCAGGCTTCGAGCTGGCGCCGGCCCGCCACGCTGAACTGCTCGGTGGCCAGCAGAAACACATAGCTGTAGGTGCTCAGGGTGAGCAGGGCGATCGCCCAGCCGAGGCCGTGGATGCGCACCCCCTGGCGGCTGCCCAGATCGATGGCGGTGGCGGCCAGCAGATAGGCCGGTGAAGCCAGGGGCAGCAGCTGGGCGATGCGCAGCCAGCGCCGGCCAGGAAAGCGGCAGATGGCCGTGAGCCAGCCGCTGGTGGTACCCAGCACGCCGCCGCCCAGCCCCACGCTCAGCACCAGCAGCAGGGTGTTGCCCAGCTGGCGGCCGCCTTCGCTGCCGAGCTGCAGGCCGTGGCCGCTGGCGGCATTGAGGCTGTAGCCTGCCAGGCCCAACAGCGGCAGCAGGGCCAGCAGGGCCACCAGCAGGGCCGGCGCGTGCAGCGACGGCGCCGGCAACAGCCATCGGCGTAACACAAACTCCGGCAACAACGGGGTCCGGCAGGACCGGGGCACTAATGGCCGACCCTACGGATCAACCTGCGGCTTCAGCCGACCAAACGCTGCCTGGCCGTGTAGCAAATGGCACAGGCTGCCACGCTCAGCCGCGGCGGCGCACCGGCACCGGCACCAGCGCCGGCTGCATCAGCCCGCCGCCGCCATTGTCGTCATCGGAATCCGCCAGCCAGACCACCAGGCCGAAGAGGGCCAGAAGCCCTGCCAGCAGCGTCAGCTCAGCCATGGGTGCATCAGCGGTTTTTTCACTCTAACCAGCCCTTCTGGCCCTGTGGTATCACCGGTGGCCATTCAGGCGAAGCCCTTGCCTGTATCGCCGCTCACGCACGCCTGCAGCTGGCGCCGCAGGCTGTCGTGATCGAGATCACGGCCGATCAGCACCAGCTGGTTGGAGCGCGGCGACACCCAGTCGCTGTCGTCGATCGTGAATCGTTTGCCCGCCAGGTGAAACACATGGCGCCGCTCGCTTTCGCGAAACCAGAGAATTCCCTTGGCCCGAAACACCGACGCCGGCAGCTGATTGTCGAGGAAATTCTGAAATTTGCGCAGCGACAGGGCCTTGTCGCTGCGAAACGAGAGCGAGGTGTACCCCTCGATCGCCAGATGGTCGGCCCCGCCAGCTTCCCCGTGATCATGGTCGTGAGCCTGGTCGTGATGGTGATGCTCGTGCTCGTGCTCACAGTGGCCGTGGTCGTGGTCGCAGCCGCTGTGGTCGGGTTCGGCGGCGGCCACCACCCGGTCGCTCTCGAACAGCCCCACGCTCAGCAGCAGCGGCAGCGGCACCGCCCCCTTCACCGCCCGCAGGATCCGCGCCTCGCCCTTGATCTCCCGGATTCTTCCCTCCAGCTCCTGTAGACGCTCCTCGCTTACCAGATCGCATTTGTTGAGCAGCAGCATGTCGCCATACACGATCTGGGCACGCGCCACCTCGCCCTGCAGCAGGTCGTCGCTGAAATTTTCCGCATCCACCAGCGTGATGATCGAATCCAGCCGGGTGAGGTCCCGCAGATCGCTGCCCAGAAAGGTCATCGCCACCGGCAGCGGATCCGCCAGGCCCGTGGTTTCCACCACCAGATAATCCAGCGGCTCCGGCCGCTCCAGCAGGCGGTACACCGCATCGAGCAGCTCGCCATTGATCGAGCAGCAGATGCAGCCATTGCTCAGCTCCACCATGTCATCGCCGGTGGCCACTACCAGTTCGTTGTCGATGCCGATCTCGCCGAATTCATTCACCAGCACCGCCGTCTTCACGCCGTCTTGATTGCTGAGAATGTGGTTCAGCAGAGTGGTTTTGCCCGCCCCCAGAAATCCGGTCAGGATCGTCACCGGCAGGGCGCGGGCGCTGGAGCTGGCCACGGGGGAGAGGGTCGTCATGGGGGAGGCGGATCGGAGGAGGTCGCCGAACGGCAGGAGCCGAAGGGCAGGCTAGGAAGCACCCTGGCGGCTGCGGCAGGCCTCGCACAGCCCGAAGAACTCCAGCGTATGGAACAGCGGGGTGAAGCCCCCCAGGTCGCCCTCATGCAGGTGCACGTCGTGCACCGGGCAGCGGCTCAGCAGCCGCGTGCGGCCGCAATCCACACAGGTGAGATGGTGCTCATCGCGATCCCGCGGGGCGTACAGCGCCTCGCCGCTGGGCAGGTGGCGACAGCGCACCAGGCCCCGCTGCTGCAACAGCCGCAGATGGCGATACACCGTGGCCAGGCCCATCGCTCCGGGGCTGCCCCGCAGCCGGGCATGCAGATCCTGGCCCGAGAGCTCCCCGGGGTTGTTCTGCAGTTCCGCCAGCAGCAGGGCCTGCCGGGGCGGCAACGCCAGCGCGGCGGCGGCCACGGAGGTGGAAGCGAGATCGGCCATGGCCATGGGTTCTAACCCGGCGGCAGCCAGGCCGTCTGCAGCACCGGCCGCCCCAGGCCCCGCAGCTCCAGGCTGTCGGCATCGATCAGCACCGCTTCGCCATCGCCCCGCGGGCCGCGCGACTGCCGCCGCAGGCTGGTGAGCAGGCTGGCGCTGCCCGGATCGAACGCCAGGCCGGTGTCGGGCTCCAGCTGCCAGCCGCGCAGCTCGCGCCGCCCCAGCAGCCGGCCCAGCCGATCGAGGGCCAGCAGCGTGAGCCGCGGCTCGCCGCTCGCTTCCGCCAGCAGAACCCACACCCGCTGCCCGCCCCGCTCGCAGGCGCTGGCCAGCGCCGCCTGCGAGCCGATCCACAGCTGCCGCGGCGGCAGGCCCGGCTCCACCAGCTCCAGCGAGCGGCGGTAGTCGGGCCAGTGGCGCAGCAGCAGGGCCCGGCCCGCCTGCGGGCAGAAGCTGCTCAGGTCGCGGCTGCCCGGCAGCACCTGCCGGCCGGCCGGCCGCGGCGGCAGCGTGCGCAGGCTCAGCCCCTCGGCCTCCGGCACCACCACCGCTCCCCCTTCCGGCAGCAGCCGCAATGGGCCGCCGGCCCGCAGCGCCAGGCGGCTGGGCAGGCCCCGCCGCGGCCACAGCTCGGTGCGCTCGCTGCCCGGCCGTGCGCCGCCGCTCTGCACCAGCAGCTGGCCGCTGCGATCGCTGCTCAGGTGCACAAACAGCCGCCCGTCGGCCCCCAGCCGCTGCGGCGCCCCCGCCTCGGGCCGGCGGCTGGCCTGCGCCGGCGGCGCCAGATTCCACTGCCGCAGGCCGATCCGCCACGCTTGCTGGAGGCCGCTGGCGTCGGCGCTCACCACCGCCACGCCGCCGCCGTCGCCCAGCGGTTCGATCGCCATCACCCGCGGCCAGGTGGGGCTGATCGGCCACCAGCGGCCGGAGTGATCGCGCAGCTCCAGCCGTTCGCCGCCGGCGCTGGGCACCACCGCCAGCACCCGCCCCCGCGGATCCCACACCCAGGGGCGCACGGCCAGGGCCTGGCCCCGTTGATCGCGGCCGCCGATGCGCAGCGCCACGGGGCCCCGCACCGCCCCCTGGCCCGTGAGGCTGAGGCTGAGGGTGTCGCCCTCCCCCAGCCAGCGGTGGGGCAGGGTCGGGCTGAGCCGGCTCGCCGCCGCCACCTCCTCCCGCCGCATCGGCCGGCTGAAGCGCGCCCGCAGGGCCGCGGGCCCGGCGCTGGCCGCCGCCGCTTCCAGCGCCTCCAGCCGCGGCGGCAGCCGCAGCAGCAGCTGCTGCTGCACCAGCACCAGCGCCAGCGGCGGCAACAACGCCAGCATCAGGCGCCGCCTCATGGCTCCAGCGGCCGCGCCGGCCGCGGAATCGCCCGGATCGTTGTGGGCACGATCACCAGCTCCGCCTGCCCATCGGCCCCCGCCACCGCGCGCATCACCCCCTCCACCGCCAGCCAGCGGTCGGCGGCGGGCCAGGGGCGATCGGCCGGCCAGGCCACCGGCAGGCCCACCGGCGCCGCGTCGGCGATGCAGCAGCGCACCAGCAGCCGTGCCAGCCGCGGCGGTTCCCCCGGCACCGGCAGCACAAAGCCGCTCACCCGCACCGCATCGCCGTCGTACAGCCGTGGATCGGGCTGCTCCCGCAGCAGCCGCACCCAATCGGTGAGGCTGCGCTGCAGGGGCGGCAGCACAAAGCTGAGCCCCGATTCCGCCGCCACCAGATCCTGGGGGCGGCGGGTGGCCAGATCGGCGAACGACGGATCGGGCGGCATCGCCAGCACCAGCAGCGCCACCGCCGCCGTGGCCAGGGTGGTGCGCCAGTGGGCTGGATCCGCTGGCGCACGGCGACCCTGCTGCCCGCGGTGCTGCCGCAGCGCCACCAGCAGCTGGGCCGCCGCCAGCGCCGCCAGCAGGCCCCCGGCCAGGGTCACCAGCGGGTGGTACTGGGCCCGCAGCAGCAGGTCGAGCCGGCCGTCGCCGGCGCTGCGCAGCAGCACGGCGGCCCATAGGCCCAGCGCCAGGCCGCGGCTCAGAGCGCCCACAGGTTCACCCATTGGCCGATCAACAGCACGCCAAGCATCGCGCCCACGCTGGCGATCAGCACCGCCCGCGGCCGCAGCAGCAACCCCAGCAGCCCCACCAGCTTCAGGTCGATCACCGGCCCCAGCAGCAGAAAGGCCAGCAGGGCGCCGGGGGTGACCTGGGCCGCGAAGCTCAGCGCCAGGAAGGCATCCACGCTCGAGCACACCGAAACCACCAGCGCCAGCACCATCAGCGCCACGATCGACAGCGTGGGGGCTCCCCCCACCGCCAGCAGCCACTGGCGCGGCACCAGCGTCTGCACCAGGGCGGCGATGGCGCAGCCGATCACCAGTAGCAGCGCCAGCTGCAGAAATTCCTGCCCGCCGTGGCGCAGCAGCTCGGCCAGCTCCGGGCGGCGGCTGGGGGCCGGTGGCGGGGCGCTGCCCAGCACGCCATCGCGCCGCTGCAGCAGGCTGGCCTGCTGCAGCGGCAGGGCCTGGCGCCGCTGGGCCAGCACCGCGGCCTGCAGCAGAAGCGGCTCCGGCAGCAGCCCCAGCAGCAGGGCCAGCGCCACCGTGAGCAGCACCGCCCCCAGGGGCCGGGCCAGCAGTAGCCACGGCTGGTTGGGAAACGCGGCCCAGGTGCTCGCCAGCACGATCGGATTGAGCACCGGCGCGGCAAACAGAAACCCCAGCGCCGCCCCCAGCGGGGCGCCCCCCACCAGCATCTGCCGCGCCACCGGCACATTGCCGCATTCGCAGGCCGGCAGCGCGAAACCCAGCAGCGCCCCGCTGAGCGGCGCCAGCAGCGGCCCCTGGGGCAGCCGCCGCAGCCAGCGGCCGCCGGGCGCCAGCCAGCGGGCGATGGCGGAGATCAGCACGCCGATCAGCAGAAACGGCAGCGCTTCGATCAGCAGACCCTGAAACAGGGCCCAGGCGGTGCGCAGCCCCGTGCTTCCCATCGCCTCAGGGCGCCTCCCAGGCTTCGAAGCCCGCGTCGGGCCCCGTGAGGTCGGCGGGGCGGCCGTACCAGGGTGGCCGGCCGCTGAAGCAGGCGGCATTGGCCTCGTTTTCGCGCGCCTCCACCCGGTAGCAGCAAGCCCGGCCCCCCTCCTGCTGGTGCAGCAGCGCGTTGGCCCAGCCCCACACCAGCTCGGCGCTGGTCTCCATGCCCACGTTGTCCATCACCCGCAGGTCGAGGGCGCCCTGGTCATGCAGCTGGCGCCAGGTGGCGAGCAGGGGGTCGTCGGCATTCACCAGCACCGTGTGGTCAAACTGCTCGGCCAGCCGCTGCCGCAGCGGCCTGAGGCTCGAGAAATCCACCACGAATCCGTGGATATCGAGCTCGGTGGCTTCAAACCAGAAGGTGAAGCTGCGGCTGTAGCCATGCACAAACCGGCAGTGGCCGCTGTGGCGCCACTGGCGATGGCAGCAGGGGAAGCCGCCGAAGTGCTTGCTGCAGGTGTGGGCGGCGGGATGGGGCATGGGGGAGGATCGCTGCAGCCGGATCTGTCAGCCGTGGGCGCGTTGTCTTCATCATTTCAGGCCGATCCGGCCCTGGTGGGGGCCCTGCGCTTCGATGGGGCCGGTTTGCTGCCGGCGGTGGCCCAAGACTGGCTCGATGGGGCCGTGCTGATGGTGGCGTGGATGAACCGCGAGGCCCTGGAGCGCACCCTGGCTAGCGGCGAGGTGCACTACTGGAGCCGCTCGCGGCAGGAGCTGTGGCATAAAGGCGCCACCAGTGGCCAGATCCAGCGCCTGCGCGGCCTGCGCTACGACTGCGACGCCGATGTGCTGCTGCTCACGGTGGAGCAGCTGGGCGGCGGGGCCTGCCACACCGGCGCCCGCAGCTGCTTCTACGACCAGGGCCCGCTGCCTTCGGCCGGCGGCGCCGAGGCGGCCCCGCCCCCGGCCGATGTCTGCAGCGAGCTGGCGCGGGTGATTGCCGAGCGGCGCCGCCACCCCGAACCAGGCAGCTACACCAACCGGCTGCTCGAAGGCGGCGACAACCGCATTCTCAAAAAGATCGGCGAGGAGGCGGCCGAATTCGTGATGGCCTGCAAGGACGACGATCCGGCGGCGATCGCCGCCGAGGCGGCCGATCTGCTGTTTCACCTGCAGGTGGCGCTCACCCATCACGGCGTGGAGTGGCGGCAGGTGCAGGAGGTGCTGGCGGCGCGGCGGGGGGCGCCACGCCGGGGTTAGGTTGGATTGATGGTGGAAACGGTTCTCGAAGTCAGCGGCTTGAGCGTGCGCCGCGCTGGCCTCCAGGCCGTGGAGGCGGTGAGCTTTCGCCTCGCCGCCGAAACCGATACCGCCCTGGTGGGGCCCAACGGCGCCGGTAAGAGCACCCTGGTGCAGGCCCTGCTCGGCATCCTCCCCAGCGACGCGGGCGAGGTGCGGCTGCTGGGCCATCGCCTCGGCCCCCGCGGCCAGCTGCCGCCCCAGGTGCGCCAGCAGATCGCCTACGTGCCCCAAGATCTACACCTGCGCGGCCGCTTGCCCATCACCGTGGCCGAATTTGTGGGCCTCGGCTGGGATCCGCCCGGCCTCCGCCCTCCCTGGTGCGGGGCGGCCCGCCGGCGGCAGGCGGTGGCCGATGCCCTGCGCTGCACCGCCATGACCCACCGGGCCCACCGCCTGCTCAGCGATCTCTCCGGCGGCGAACGCAAGCGCGCCCTGCTGGCCTTCTGCGTGGTGCGGCCGCGCCGCCTGCTGCTGCTCGATGAGGCCCAGGCGGGTCTCGATCCCCGTGCCGCCGAGCAGTTTCACACCCTGCTCTACCAGCTGCGGCGCAGCCAGGGCTGGACGGTGCTGCAGGTGTCGCACGATCTCGAAATGGTGCGCCGCACCTGCGACGCCGTGCTCTGCCTCAACCGCCGCCTGCGCTGCAGCGGCACCCCCGACCATGCCCTCGCACCGGCCCAGCTGGAGCGCCTCTATGGCCCGGGCTGGGTGCCCTACCTCCATCACCACCACCAGCCGCGATGATCGATGGGCCGTGGCTGGCGGATCTGCCCGCGCTGCTGCAGCTGCCCTTTCTGCAGCGCGCCCTGCTCGCCGGCCTGCTCACCGGCGCCCTCGGCGGGCTGATGGGCAGCGTGGCGGTGCTGCGCCAGCTCTCCTTCTTCAGCGATGCTCTCGGCCATTCCGCCCTGCTGGGGCTCAGCCTCGGCCTGGTGCTCGGCCTGCATCCCACCCTGGTGCTGATTCCCTTCGCCGTGCTGTTTGCCCTTGTGGTCAACCAGCTGGTGCAGCGCAGCCGCCTGCCCGCCGATTCGCTGCTCAACATTCTCTATTCCTCGTCGCTGGCCCTGGCGGTGCTGCTGCTGAGCCTGCTGCGCACGCCGGCACCGGGCCTGCAGCAGCTGCTCTTCGGCGACATTCTGGGGGTTGACCGGCTCGATCTGGTTCAGCTGCTGCTCACCCTCGCCCTGGTGGGGGCCGTGCTGCTGCTCAGCCATCGCGCCCAGATGCTGCTCACCATCGACGAGGGCCTGGCCCGCTCCCGCGGCGTGGCGGTGGGCGCCCAGCGGCTCGTGTTCGTGGTGCTGCTGGCGCTGGTGGTGGCGATGGCGATCAAGGCGGTGGGGGCCCTGCTGATCAGCGCCTTCGTGGTGATTCCGGCCAGTGCCGCCCGGCTCATCGCCCCCAGCCTGGGCAGCTATGCGCTGCTGTCGGTGCTGATCGGCTGCAGCGGGGCGGTGGTGGGGCTGGTGCTGTCGGCCCTGGCCAACCTGCCCTCCGGCCCCGTGGTGGTGGTGGTGCAGCTCGTGCTGTTTGTGCTGGCGCTGGTGTGGATGCCGCTGCTGCGGCCGCGGGCCTGAACCCCAGCGGCGCCCCGGCTGGCGATCGTCTCAAAGAATCGCGGCCAGGGAGTCGAGCTGTTGGCGCCGGGTTTGCAGCATCAGGCTGTCGGCCTGCGCCAGCAGCTCGAACACGCCGGGATCGATCACCTCGTAAAACACCAGGCTGCCCTCCGGTCGGCGGCGTACCACCCCGGCGATGCTCAGCAGCTTCAGGTGTTTCGACACCAAGGCCTGGCTGAGCCCGGTGGCTTCCACCACCGCGGTCACATTCCGCGGTCCCTGCCGCAGGGTTTGCAGCACCGTGAGGCGATTGGGTTCCGAGAACACCTTGAAATAGTCAGCCAGCGTGTCCATCGCTACGGGGCCCAAGCGCCTTCCATGTTCACCCATGCCCCGGCTTCCGCTACCGATGGCCAACAAAAAAGCCGGCTCACGCCGGCTCATCCATCAGCAAAAAACCAGGCTGCCGAAGCAGCCTGGGGGCTGAATCACTTGGCCGTGGAGGCGAAATCGGGATAGGCCTCCATGCCGTGCTCACCGATGTCGAGACCTTCGATCTCTTCGCTTTCGCTGACACGGATGCCGCCGGAGATGGCACCCACCACCGACCAGAGAATCCAGGAGGCCACCACGGCACCGATGGCATACACCACCACACCGAGAATCTGGAGGCCCAGCTGGGCGAAGCCATGGCCGGTGAGAAGGCCGGAGTCTTGGTTGAACAGACCCACGGCGAGGGTGGCCCAGATGCCGCAGGTGCCGTGCACCGAGAAGGCGCCCACCGGGTCGTCGATGCCCAAACCATCCACGATCGCCACCGAATACACCACCAGCACCCCGGCGATGAAACCCACCACCCAGGAGCCCACCATCGAGAAGCCATCGCAACCGGCGGTGACCCCCACCAAACCGGCCAGAATGCCGTTGATGGTCATGGTGAGATCGGGTTTGCCGCTCTTGAGCTGCGACACCAGCGTGCCGGCAATGCCGCCGCCGGCGGCGCCCAGGGTGGTGGTGACGGCCACGTAAGGCACGGTTTCATTCATCGCCAGCACCGAACCTGGGTTGAAGCCATACCAGCCGATCCAGAGGATGAGACAGCCCAGGGTGGCGATGGCCATGTTGTGGCCGGGCAGCGCCTGCACCTTGCCACCGGCAAACTTGCCCAGACGAGGTCCGAGAATGATGGCGCCCACCAGACCCGACCAGGCGCCAACGGAGTGCACCAGGGTGGAGCCGGCGAAATCGATGAAGCCGAGCTGATTGAGCCAGCCATCACCGTTCCATTTCCAAGACCCGAGGATCGGGTAGATGATGGCGGTGAGCACCAGCGAGAAGAGCACAAAGTCGCCGAACTTGATGCGCTCGGCCACCAGGCCCGACACGATCGTGGCTGCCGTGGCCGCAAAGGCCACCTGGAAGAGGAAATCAACCGAAGGCACCAGACCGCCCTCCTTCACCATGTCGGCGGTCACGGTGGGGTCGAAGAACAGACCCTTGAAGAACAACCAGCCGCCGGCGATCGAATCGCCATACATGAGGGAGTAGCCGATCAGCCAGTACGCGCTTGCCGCCAGGGCAAACACGATCAGGTTTTTGAGCAGGATGTTGACCGCGTTTTTCTGGCGGCACATGCCGGCTTCCACCATGGCGAAGCCGGCATTCATAAAGATCACCAGCACGGCGGCGATCAGCAGAAACAGGTTGTTGGCCAGAAACGCCGGGGTGAGCTCGGGCAGATCAGCGGCTCGGGCCGACAGGTTGAAGACACCGAGCCCAAACAGCGCCAGCGGCACACAGGCCAGCCAGGTGAGGCCGCGGTTGGTTGACAGGCCGCGGATGCTGCGAAGCAGCAAACCCGGTGCCTCGATCAATGTGGCATCCCGCCAGCGCCGAGGAGCGGCGCGGCCGGGAACGGGGGGAACGAAGGTCATGGACGGGATGAACGCAGAGGCTGCACGTGGTTGGAAGTCGCCGTAAGGCGTTCCCTGCAGTGTCACCATGCCTCGCGATTGATCCTCTCTTGGTTACAGGTGATACAGAACACTGAACTGGTTGGGGTTGGCCGCGCCACATTCAGCAGTATCGGCAACACAGGTCGTTCAAGCCCTGCTATAGAACTAAGTAACACCTTGCTTTTCCGTCAGGAGACCCTCTGTGAAGCTCATCCAGGCCGTGATTCGCTCCGAGAAACTCGATGCGGTGAAAGATGCGTTGGTGGCCCATGGCATCAATGGCATCACCGTGACTTCTGTCAAAGGATTTGGGAAACAACTTGGCCATACCGAGGTCTACCGCGGCGTGAAGCTCGAGGCTCGTCTGCTCCCCAAGGTCATGCTCACCCTGGTGGTGCGCGATCAGGGCGTGGATGGCGTGGTGGAAGCCATCCGCTCGGGCGCCTACACCGGCGACATCGGCGATGGCAAGATCATGATCCTGCCGGCGGAGCAGGTGATCCGTATCCGCACCGGTGAAACCGGCGACGCCTGTCTCGATTGAGTTTGGCGGCCGGCCCGAGGTCATCGGGCCGGCCAGTCGAGCGGCGGCGAATCCAGTGAAGCCGATCAGGCGACGGCGGCGGCAGCGCGATCGAAGTAGGTGCCGATTTCGGACATCAGAGCGGAGCAGTCACCCTGGGTGATGCCGTTGCGGTCGTTGGCGATGGCGATGGCGGCGTCCTTCATCTTGCGCACGCCTTCCGCGACGGAAGCGCCGGGCACGCCGAGGGCCAGGTAGGTTTCGCGCAGGCCGTTGAGGCAGCGATCTTCCAGAACGGAAGCATCACCGGTGAAGGCGGCGTAGGTGACGTAGCGGAGGATGATTTCCA
>JAYKGR010000032.1:0-26371 GCA_035285645.1 Cyanobacteriota bacterium
GGCTTCCGCCTCCTTCGGTTCGGATTCGCCGCAAAAACCGTCCTCGGCTCCTACGACTTCTTCACCCAATCCCTCGCGCCGTCTCGCAACGTCTCGCTCGGTTCTCGGGTGACTCCCTCAACTTACATCAGCGACCGGTTCCGGGGCTTTCGGTGGTTGGGGGAGGGTTGCCTCTCGGCAACCTCTTCAACTTACACCTTGGCTGGCGGACCTTCGGAGCCAGGCCTGTGCAGGCCCTGCAACCGGCTGCCCTCAACCCGGCTGAGCTGAAGCTGCTCAACCGCCGATGCGGCGGCATTCGCAGTTCAAGATTGTACCAGGGCTTCACCCCAGGGCATGAACCGCTCCAAGGTGTCGGCACGATCGGCCGCCAAAACAGGGAAATCGGCCTGCGCCAGATCGGTGCCACCCTCCAGATCCAAGGGTGAGCGCTGCAACCAGCGCAGTGGACAGCCGAGTTCCTCCAGCACCAGCCAGGCCGCCGCCAGATCCCAGATCTTGGGCGTGGCCTCCAAGGCAGCCTGGGTCTGCCCCATGGCCACACTCACCAAATTGAGGCTGGCGACTCCCAGCATGCGGATCTTGCCGGGGAAACGCCGGTTGGGGAGTTGCTGCAAAACACCGATCGAACGGCTGCACAACGATGCGCATCCCGCCGGCGATGGGTGCAGGGCCGGGGGTTGGAGCGATTTACCATTGCGCCAGGCCCCCTGACCGCGAATCGCCACGATGCGCTGGCGCAGCGGGGGCACATCGAGCACCGCCAGCACCGGTCGGCCAGACTCAAAACGCGCCAGGGAAACAGCCCAGTAGGGAATGCCCGAAGCGAAGTTGGTGGTGCCATCCAGAGGATCCACCACCCAGTAGGCCTGGGTGAGCGGCACCTGCTGGCGACCTTCTTCGCTCAGCACCCCCTCCCCGGGAAACAGGCGTTCCAACCCGGCAACGAGGGTGGCGTCACTCCAGCGATCGCAAGCGGTGATCAGAGTGCCATCGGCCTTGAGATCCGACACCATGTGGCCAAAATCAGCCCGCTGGCGATCGGCCACGCCATCGAGCAGGGCGTCGAAATCAGCGGACAACAGACCTGCTGAAGGGCTCATCCAACCTCCACGGCGATCACCTCAGCCAGGGTGCTGCCCGTATCCTCCCTGAACTGACGCAGGTTGAGCCGGGAGAGGAGCAACAGGGCCGCCAGCACCACCAACAGTTCAACAAGTAGCACCAGGGCAAAGGCCATGAACGGCCCTTCACCGAAGGGCAGCAAGCGGCCCAGATCGAGCAGACCGCCGCCGAACACCTTGCCCAGAGCTCGGGCCATGGCCTGCGCCAGGCCCCAGAGCCCCACAAAGGTGCCCGCCGCCTGAGGCAGGGTCAGATCGAGCATCAGGCAGAGGGCGGCATTGGTGCCGATGCCGGCCGCCAGGCCAAACAGCACCATCACCACCCGCAGGCCCGGTTCCGATGCCAGAGCTCCCACCAGAATCAACAACGCCAGGCTGGCGGCGATCAAGCGGCACCCCAGGCGAGCAGCGGGGAGTTTGCCCAGACGGGGGATGATCCACACGCCAGCCAAGGCCAAACCCACCAAGGTGCCGACGCCCCAGAAGGCATTGAGCGAGGCCGTAGCCGCGATCGGCATGCCGAACACCTCAGCGCCGTAGCTCTCAAGAATCGGGTCTTGAAGAAACAAACCCAGGGTGAAGAGAGCCAGAAAAGCGAAAAACAACAGCACCTGGCGGCTGGAGCGCATCAGACACCAGGCCTGGGGCAGGGTGAGCGCATCATCGGCGCTAGGGCGCTCGCGGGAGCCCTCCGGCGCATCGCGTGGCTCCATACCCCAGGTGGCCAGCACGGTGAGCGCTATCACGATCAGAGCGGCGCGCAACATGAAGCTCTGGAGATAGGGCTGCAGCACAGCGGGGTCGCGTACGCCATCGAGGGCCCGCAGGGTGATGGCGATGGCGATGGCTCCCACCACAATGCCCACGGTGAGCATCGACCAGATGATGGTGGTGGCCCGTGGGCGCACCTGCTCATCCGTGCGGTCGATCACCAGGGCCAGATAGGGGGTGGAGGCGAGCGACACCGCCATGCCGTAGCCGGCCATCAGGGCACAGAGTGCGGCGATGCCCAAAGCCAGCTGGGGTTGGCGTGGCTCCTCCAGCAGCGTGGCCACGTGAAAGATGAGCGGCACGGCCAGCACCGCCAACCCGCCGAGCACCACCACTCCGATCCACACGTAGGGCACCCGCCGGCGCCCGCCGATCGGGTGGGAATCGGAAAGCTGACCAAAGAACACCCGCGACGGAGAGGCGAACTGTTCGAAGGCGAGCGCCCCACCCACCAGCAGACCGGGGAATGCCAGCTCGCTGATCATCACCCGATTGAGCATGCCGGCGAACACCACGGACAGCGCCCCGAGACAGGCCTGAAAAATCCCCAACCGCAGGGTATCGGGGATGGTGAGGTTGGCGGAGGTGCGGGGGGGCAAGGGCTAGCGGCGAAGAGAACGGTCAGTCGAGCAGGTTGGGGAGTGAGCCGGTAGGCCCCTGCAGACGACAGGCCGGCACCAGGGGACGAGGCTCCACCGGGACATCGCTGACGCCGGGGATCACCGGCTTGGTGGCGGGCAGCGCCGGCCGCTGACACAGCTCAATCTGGTCGAGCCCGGTACGACGCCGCAGCCGGGCCAGGGCCTTGTTGTATTCCGTGACCGCAATCGCGTAGCTCACCTCGGCGCGGGTGAGATCCCGCTGGGTATCCACCACCTCACTCTGGGTGACCACCCCAGCCTGAAAACGGAGACGAGAGAGGCGCAGGGCCTCGCGGGCCGCGACCACTTCGCGGGTCGTGGTGGCGATGTTGCGGTTGGTGCTTTCGAGTGTGAAGTAGCTCTCTTCCACCTCCTCGCGGATCGAATTGCGACGCTGGGCGAATCGGAACCGATTTTCATTGGCCCGTTGCTTGCTCTCGCGATAGAGGGCACGGGCCCGGCCACCATCAAAGAGATTCCAGGTCAAGTTGAGGCCTACCGTGTTATCGAAGCTCCAGCTGGTCTCATCGGGGATCACCTCCTGAACGAATTCCGACCCCCTGGATCGACCCGTGCGCAGGGTATTGAAGATATTGAGAAAGGGCTGCACCTGCCCCAGCTGAGCATTGGCATTGCTGTTGGCGATGGAGATGTCGAGCAGCGTTTGATCCAGTTCCTCTCGGAAGGCATAGGCGGCCACGATGCTCTCCTGCAGGGATGGCTTCCAGGTGCCCACAATCGCAGCCGGTTCCTTGGCTGTCGGGGTCACGTTGGGAGGCAGCGATAGCAGTCCGGCCAGCGTGCGGCGGGCGATGGCCTGGGTCGCCAGGGCGGAGGTGAGCTCCTGCTGGTTGAAGGCCAGCTGGGTTTCTGCCCGCAGCACATCAAGACGGGTGGCTACCCCGGCCTGGAACCGGGCCCGGGCATCGCGCACGCTCACGAGCGAGGCCCGCACCGACTCCTGAAAGGTGCGCACCTGGTCGTCGGCCCGCTGCAGATCAAAATACGATTCATTGGCCTGCAGCCGCAGCTCCCGCAACGCAATCAGATACTGATTTTTGGCACGCTCGAAGCTGTCGCGTGCCGCAGCGATCTGCGGCGTGCGGGTGGGATCGATCAGGGGCCAGGTCACCTGAAGGGCCGCCTGGGTCTGCCAGATGCTGGTGTACGTGGTGCCCCGCTGCTGGCCAGTGCCAGTGATGGCGCTGCTGAACTGGCTGCCGGCAGTGAAGGACGGGAAGCTGTTGATATTGAGGTTGATGTTGGGATACCACAGGGCGATCTGAGCCCGCAGATTCGACTGGGCCTGCTCAACTTGCGAGGCGATCGCTTTGAGGTCGGGATTGTTGAACTCCGCCAGCTGCTCCACTTCGAGCAGGCTGAGCGGCCTCAGCTCCTGGATCCGCACCTGGACTGGTTGAACGGGCAGCGACAGGGGATCGGGCGCCGCCAGGCCCTCCAATTCCGGCGCCAGCTTGGTGGCTGCGGGGGGCATCACGCTGGGGTCTGCCTTGGGGCGGCTGCCCTTCACCTTGGGGGCCAGGGGCACGGCCTGCGCAGGGGGGGGGACGGTCTGGGCGGAGGCCGGCGTAGGGCTGGCCGGCAGACCGATCAGACCCAGCAGGGCCACGGTGGTGAATCGGCTCAGCCTCACAGCATCCAGGTTCAGGATCGCTGGAGCTTAGGCAAGTTCCCCCTCAGAGCCGGTGCAGGCGACCACCAGGTCAGCAGCACCCTGCAGCAGCGACAGGGGCACCGGCAGGTGCTGACGCAGCTGAGGGAGGGTCATGTCGTCGAGGAACACCGGATCACCCTGGCGCAGCATCACCGCTGGCAGCAGCACCCGCTCGCCCAGATCCCGCCCCGCCAGACCCTGCAGCAGATCGGAGCCGGTGAGCAGACCGGTGACCACCAGATCCTGCCCCCAGTAAGGGCTGGGGAGCCCATGCAGCAACAGCTCCAGGCCCCCCACTCGGTTGAGCCGCTCCACCACCGGAGCCAGGGCATCCGCCACCAGGCGCCCTACCACCCAGCTGAGTCGACGGGGCCGCGCCAGTGCCTCCGGCAGCTGGGCCGTGGCCTGCTCCAGTTCCTCCAGAAAGGCGCGGATGCTGCCCACACCGTTTTCGCGCTGGGGCAGATCCTCGTAGCTGGCCCGCGGTGGCAGGGGGCGACCGGCCATGAGATACCACTCATCGGCCAGCCAGGCGAATCGGCTGCCTCCATCGCGCTGGAAGCGGCGCTGCAGCGGTTCCACCCGATCGATCACCGCCATCGCAGTGGCTCGATCCACCGGCACCAGGCCGTCCTCGGGCGGCCGGAAGCGGGTGAGCCCCACCGGCACCACGGCGGCCGACAGCACCGCCGGCCACTCACCCTGCCCAAAGGCCTGCAGATCGCAGAGGGTGCGCTCGAGCGCTTCGCCATCGTTGAGCCCAGGACAGACCACCACCTGGGCGTGGATCTGCAGCCGCCGCTCGGCAAACCAGCGCAGCTGCTCGAGCAGCCTGGCGGCCCGAGGGTTCACCAGCAGCCGCGCCCTGAGTTCGGGATCGGTGGCATGCACGGAGACATACAGGGGGGAGAGACGCTGCTCCTCGATCCGTCGCCAGTCGGCCTCGCTGAGGTTGGTGAGGGTGAGGTAGGAGCCGTACAAAAAGCTCAGGCGGTAGTCGTCGTCCTTGAGGTAAAGACTGCGGCGCCGGCCCGGCGGCTGCTGGTCGATGAAACAGAACGGGCAGTGGTTGTTGCACTGCCGCAGCCCGTCGAAGAGGGCCTCGCTGAATTCCAGGCCCAACCCGTCGTCGGCCTCTTTCTCAAGCGCAATCTGATGGCGCTCGCCGCCTGGATCCTCCACCTCAAGCACCAGCTCCTCATCGCCGAGCAGAAACTGGATGTCGATCAGGTCGCGGGGGCGGCGGCCATTGATGCGGATCAGCCGATCACCGGGCTGGAAGCCGAGCTCCTCACCGATCGAGCCCGGTTCAACCCGGGCCACCACAGCCGGGGCAAGGGTGCGCTGCGGCTCGGTTGGGCGCTCGGAACCAGCAGGCGCTGCGGCAGCGATGGCCGCGGAGGGTTCGTTCCACACAACCGTGATCTCCCCAGACGCAGGCGAGGCATGGCTCCAGTGTGGCCCGCTCAGGCCCCAGCGGCCGCGCCGCCCCGGCTCAGCCAGATGAGGATCGCCACACCAAAGCACAACCGATAACCCACAAACACCCAGGTGCTGTGGCGCTGCAGGAAGCGCAGCAGCCAGGCGATCGCCAACCACGACACCACCGCCGAGCTGACGATGCCCACCAGCACCGGCAAGGCCCCGCCGGCACTGGGAGCTTCCAGGGCACCCTTGAGCTCCACCAGGCCCGCCAGGGTGATCGCCGGAATCCCCAGCAGAAAGGAGAAGCGGGCAGCGGCGGCCCGCTCCCAGCCATCGAAGAGCGATGCCGTGAGCGTGCTGCCCGAGCGTGACACGCCGGGAACGAGCGCCAACGCCTGGGCCAAGCCCACCAACAGACCGTCGGCAGGGCGCACATCGCCGAGCTGGCGGCGACGGCGACCCACCACTTCGGCCAGGGCCAGCAGCAGGGCCATCACGATCGACACCACCGCGATCGAGGTCATGCTGCGCAGGGGCGAGCGCTCGTAACCCGGCAGCAACAGCTTCAGGCCCAGGCCCGCCACCACGATCGGCACGGTGCCCAGGCCGATGGCCAGCCCCAGCCGGGCCGAAGGGTCGCGCCACTGGCCGTGGCGGAAGGCCCGCACCATGCCCCGGGCCACCTCAGCCAGGTCGCTGCGGAAGTAGGCGAGCACAGCGGCAATGCTGCCCAGCTGGATCACAGCCGTGAAGGCCACCCCAGGGTCGCCCCAGCCCAGCACCACCGGCACCGCTTTGAGATGGGCGGTGCTGCTGATGGGCAGAAACTCGGTGAGCCCCTGCACCACCCCGAGCACGAGGGAGCGCCAGCAGGCCTGGGCCAGGGGCAGGACGTCGATCGGAACGCCGGCGGACATGGGCCGTAGGGGCAGATCCAGGCGACCTTATGGCGGCCATGGCACGGGAACCCGACCCAAAGCCTTTAAGGTTGGCGAACTTTCTTCACACAAGCGGTGCTCAGCGTCCCGTCCAGCCTTGCTCTGCCGGCACCGGGGCGCCCGTTGGCCATCCGCCGACCGCTGGAGCCGCTGTTCGCCGGCTTGCTGGTCACCCTGCCGGTCTTTCTGCAGGCCCCCTGGGTGCGCACCGCCCCTTTCAGCGCCTGCCTGTTCACGGCTGTGCTGCTTGCCTTCGGCCTCGGCCTCGAACGGCGACCGGGCTGGCAGGGCCTCGGCCAGCTGATGGTGGGCTTCAGCGGCAGCTGGCTCGCTGGCAGCGTCTTCTGGGGTTGGTGTCGGCTGCACCCTCTCTGCCATCTGCCGGTGGAAGCCTTCGCCCTGCCGCTGGCCCTGGCTGGCCTGAGGAGCCGCTGGCGTCTGGCGGCCGGGTTTTACCTGGCCTCCCTGGTGGGAACGGCAGCCACCGATGCCGCCATCGCCGGCAGCGGCCTGATGCCCTTCTGGCCCAGTGTGCTCACCAGCCCCCCGCAGGCGGCCGCCGATCTCCTGCAGCAGGCCGCCCTGGGTGTGCTGCAACCCCTGCCCCTGCTGCTGGTGACAGCCCTGGCAGCGCTGCTGCTGCTGCTCTGTCGCCGGCTCTGGCAGGCGGGGCCCCAGGCGCGGGTGTGGAGTGCCACCCTGGCCACCACTCTCCTGGTGGATGGACTGTTTCTGGCAGCAGCCCTGCTGGCTCCAGGCCTCAGTGGCCTGATCGCCACCCCGCTCGCCTGAAGAACTGCAACCAGCCAGCGATCGTGGGGGCTGCCGCCGGCGGCCCTTCGGTATGGTTGCACCGTTGGAGTCTTTCTCCAACGGTGCCCAAACCTGGACCTCTTTCCCCGCTTGCCCCGGAGTGTCGCGATGAAACGGCTGGTTGCCTGGCTGATGAGTGGTGTAGTTGTCGTGGGCCTGATTCTTTCGCTGGTCTTGCCAGGCCCAGCCCTGGCGGCAGATCGTCGCAATGAGGCCGACGACAAGATCGCCGAAAGCGGCGGCAAGGTTGATCTCAACAACGCCTCTGTGAGGCGGTTCCAGCAGTTTCCCGGCATGTATCCGACTCTGGCCGGCAAAATTGTGCTGGGTGGTCCTTACGAGAGCGTCGAGGATGTTCTCAGCCTCGACCTGACCGATCGGCAGAAGGAGTTGTTTGACAAGTACCGCGACAACTTCACCGTGACGCCTCCGGCCATCTCCCTTAATGAGGGCTTCGACCGGATCAACGACGGGGTCTACCGCTGACCGGCGCCGCCCACCGGTTACGACCCCACTCCCAGGCCGCCGGCAGGACTGCTGGCGGCTTTTTGATGGACCATCCGCCATGACCTGGGATGTGATCGTGGTGGGTGGCGGAGCGGCCGGGCTGATGACATGCCTGGAGCTGCCAGCCGAGCTGCGCGTGTTGCTGCTCACCAAGAGCAGCAGCCCGCCTTCGGCGAGCCGCTGGGCCCAGGGGGGCATTGCGGCGGTCACCCGAGCCGATGACAGCTTCGCCAGCCATGTGGCCGACACCCTCGGCGCTGGCGCCGGGCTCTGCGACCCACCGGCGGTGGACCTGCTGGTGCACGAAGCACCGGCCTGCGTGCAACGGCTGCTCGAGCTTGGCATGGGATTTGATCGGCACAACGGCGAACTGAGCACCACCCTGGAAGCCGCCCACAGCCACCGCCGCGTGCTCCATGCCCAGGACCGCACCGGCGGGGCCCTGGTGGAAGCCCTGGAGCGGCAGGTGTTGCAACGACCCGGGCTTGATCTGCACCGGGGTCTACCCGCCCTGCAGCTATGGGTGGAGAACGGCCGCTGCTGTGGCCTCCAGCTGCTGGAGCGGGGCGACGTGCGCTGGCTGGCCGCGGGTGTGGTGGTGCTGGCCTGTGGCGGCGGTGGCCATCTGTTTGCCCATACCACCAATCCCGATCAGGCCAGCGGCGATGGGGTGGCCATGGCCTGGCGAGCTGGCGCCGCGGTGCGCGACCTGGAATTCGTGCAATTTCATCCCACGGCGCTGATGCTGCCGGGGGCTCCCCATTTCCTGATCTCGGAGGCGGTGCGGGGGGAAGGGGCGCGCCTGCGTGACAGCCATGGCCAGAGTCCTGTGGCCCACCTCTCCGGGGGCGACCTGGCCCCGCGCGACCAGGTCAGCCGAGCCCTGGCCCGCTGCATGCAGCGCCAAGGAGTGGAGCACCTGTGGCTCGACCTGCGGCCGGTGGGCAGCGAACGGCTGGAGCGGCAGTTTCCCACCATCCTCGGCCGCTGCCGTGAACTGGGCCTGCGCCCCACCCTTGAACCGATTCCGGTGGCACCGGCCGCCCACTACTGGATGGGCGGCGTGAGCACCGATCTGCACGCCGCCACCAGCCTGCCCGGTCTCTATGCGGTCGGTGAGGTGGCCTGCACCGGGGTGCATGGCGCCAACCGGCTGGCCAGCAATTCCTTGATGGAGTGCCTGGTGTTCGCGCGACAGCTGCGCAACCTGCAGCCCCCACCCCAGCCGGCGGCGATCACCACCGCGATCGAGGAACCGCTGGTGTCCGCCAGCTGGCCTGAGGAACTCCACCCCGACAGGGTGCTGGCCGGCATCGGCCAGCTTCGTCAGCTCTGCTGGAGCGTGGCGGGCGTGGAGCGGCAGGCCACCCTGCTGAAACCCGCCCTGGGCGCGGTGCACCGGCAGCGTCAGGAGCTGATCCACCAGCCGCTGCTGCAGCGGCTCTACGGGCAGGTGCCAGAGGTGCGGTTCACCCTGGAACCGTCGCAGCGGCAGGCCCTGAGGCTCGTGCATGATCTGGCCCAGCGGCTCACCCTCGCCGAGCTGCTCATCGAGGCGGCGCTCTTCCGGGCCGAAAGCCGCGGTGGTCACTACCGCACCGACGCACCGGCATCCCAACCGTTCTGGCAGTGCCACAGCCTGCAGCAGCTGGGCAGGCCGATCGGCACGCGGCCCATCAGCCCCGCCGAACCTCAGCGGGGCGCCGAACCGGTGTAGCCGCTGATCTGGGCCAGGCGGCCCAGGGGCTTGACGCCGGAATCCAGCTGTCCGTTGATCTCCCAGGTGGGAAAACCCTGGAGGTTCTTGCTGTCGCAAAGCTCTTTCTGGCTGTTGCGTCCATCGGCGGCGCATTCCACGATCTTGAGCTGGGCGGCGGCCTCCTTGCCAAACATCTGCTTCTGGTCGTGGCAATGGGGGCACCAGTAGGCGGTGTAGAGCACGGCGCCCTGGCGGCTGAGATGGTCAGCCAGGGCGATGGCTTCTGGGGTGCTGGTGGTAGTCACGGGGGGAGGCGTGCCGGGCTCCATGCGCGCCACCGGTTGGCCGGCCATGGTGGACCAGCCCAGGCCAAACACCAGCACGGCCAACGCCACAAGCACGGTGCGAAACGCGAGTTGCCCCTTGTCCTGCCAGTCGTGAGCCAGCAGCGCCAGCAGGAAGATGCCGGCGCTCAGCAGAGCTGAAAGCACGCAGAAGAAACAGAACGCCTTGATGCGAAACAGCAGCAGCCCCATGAGCACAAGGCTGAAGGCCAACAGGCCCGTGCCCCCCAGCACCAGGCCCCAGCGGCTGGGGGCCAGCACCGCCTGGCGCGCGTCGCCCCGGAGCACCAGCGGCAGCAGGGCGAGCACCAGCACCGCGCCGTAGGCCAGCAGCCCAAACAGCGACAGGGGCTGCCCCAGCAGGGTGCCCCAAACGCTGCTCAGCACCTTCTCGCAGCCGCCGGAGCCGCCCGGACAGGACAGGGGACCCAGCAGACCCCAGCGCTGCAAGGTGATCGAGCCGGTATCGATCACCCCCACCGTGGCCAGAGCAGCGATGGCCACCTGGGCCCAGCGGCGGCCCGGATCCCCCCGCCGGCGACTGGTACTGAGACGCTCACTCAGGCGGCTGGCTGTCACGGAGAAGGCAGGATCATCCACACAATTCTCGCAGCCTTGCAGCGCCCTGTGGCCCCATAGGGTGGACATTGGCTGCCGAGCGCCATGACCACCAAGCCTGCCACCGTGGCCTTCGCCCACCTGGGCTGTGAGAAGAACCGGGTGGATACCGAGCACATGCTGGGTCTGCTGGCCGAAGCGGGTTACGGCATCAGCGCCGATGAGCGCGACGCCACCGTGGTGGTGGTGAACACTTGCAGCTTCATTCAGGACGCTCGCGAGGAATCGGTACGGACCCTGGTGGAACTGGCAGAGGCCGGCAAGCAGCTGATCATCGCTGGCTGCCTGGCCCAGCAGTTCCGGGAGGACCTGCTGGAATCGCTGCCGGAGGCTCGGGCGATTGTCGGCACCGGTGACTATCAGCACATCGTGGAGGTGCTGCGGCGGGTGGAGGCGGGCGAACGGGTGAATCGGGTGAGCGCAACTCCCCGCTTCGTGGCCGATGAACACCTGCCTCGTTACCGCACGACGCCGGAGGCCGTGGCCTACCTCAAGGTGGCGGAGGGTTGCGATTACCGCTGTGCCTTCTGCATCATCCCCCAGCTGCGTGGCGACCAGCGCTCCCGGCCGATCGCCTCGATCGTGGCCGAAGCCCGCACGCTGGCCAGCGAGGGTGTGAAAGAACTGATCCTGATCAGCCAGATCACCACCAACTACGGGCTGGATCTGGCGGGCCGGCCCCAGCTGGCTGAACTGCTGCGGGCCCTGGGGGAGGTGGAGATCCCCTGGATCCGGGTGCACTACGCCTACCCCACCGGCCTGAGCGCCGAGGTGCTGGCGGCCTTTCGGGAGGTGCCCAATGTGCTGCCCTACCTGGATCTGCCGCTGCAACACAGCCACCCCGAGGTGCTGCGCGCCATGAACCGGCCCTGGCAGGCCGGGGTGAACGGCGATCTGTTGGATCGCATCCGGCAGAACCTACCGGATGCGGTTCTGCGCACAACCTTCATCGTTGGTTTTCCGGGTGAAACCGAGGAGCATTTCGAACACCTGCTGGAGTTCGTGAGCACCCAGCGCTTCGACCACGTGGGCGTGTTCACCTTCTCGCCTGAGGAGGGCACACCGGCGGCCGAGCTGCCCGATGCGGTGCCGGCCGCCGTGGCCCAGGAACGCCGTGACCGACTGATGGCCCTCCAGCAACCGATCGCTGCCAGCCGCAATGCCACCTGGGTCGGCCGCATTGTGGACGTGTTGATCGAACAGGAGAATCCCACCACCGGGGCGATGATCGGGCGCTGCGCCCGGTTTGCACCCGACGTGGATGGGGAGGTGCGGGTGAACCCGGGCACCGGTGGACTGGTGGCGGCGCCGGGCACGATGGTGCCGGTGCGCATCACCGCAGCCGACACCTACGACCTGATCGGCGAGGTGGTGGGTGCGGCGGCCATGGTGGCCGATCAGCGCCCGAGGGCTCGGGGTGCCGGTTGACGGGATCCGGCCTGGCCCTGCGCCATCAGCGCACGGCCTTCCTGCTGGCCTCGGGAGTCAGTACGGCCGGCTCCTTCGCCGGCCTTACCGCCAAGGGCTGGATCCTGATGGCTGGCACGGGCCACCCCCTGCTGCTGGCGGTGCACTTCGGAGCTCTGGCGCTGCCCAGCCTGCTGGTGAGCGGCCCGGCGGGGGTGATGGTGGACCGGCTGGGATGCGCAGGGGTGCTGGCCCGGGCCCAGTGGGCTCTGCTGGCCTGTGGCCTGCTGGCGGCCCTGGCCATTCCGCTGCTGCAGGGCAGGCTGCAGGTGGCGGTGCTGCTGCTAAGCAGCCTGCTGGCCGGCATCGCCAGCACCTATGAACTCACCGCCCGCAACAAATACACCGCTCTCCTGGTCGACAGCGCCGACCAGCTGGGGCCCTACCTGGCCAGTTTTTCGGTGGTGTTCAACGTAGGCAAGCTGGTGGGGCCGCCCCTGGGGGGATGGCTGGTGGCCGTGGCTGGTCCGGCCTTGGCCCTGGCGATCGACGCGGCGAGTTTTCTGATGCCGATCGCCACCCTCACCTGGCTGCTCACGCCGCGGCAGGATCGGGAGCAGCGCAGCGGCAGCGGCAGTGGCACCAGCCTCGGGGCCGCTTGGCGCAGTTGCGGCAGCGGCCTGCGCCATGTGCTGCGGTTCACGGCGATCGCCTGTGGGGTGAGCTTCTTCCATCCCGGTTTGGCGCCACTGATCGCAGCCCGCCTGGTGGGCCCTTCCCCCCAAGCCCTGGGGTGGTTCACCAGCGTGCTCGCCGCTGGCAGCATCTGCGGCGGCGTGGTACTGCAACGTCACAGCCGCTGGCTCGCGGAGCGGCCGGCCCTGCTGTTAGGGGGAAGCACCACGATCACGGCGCTGGCCCAACTGGGCATGGCCGTGTCGCCCGCGGCAGGCTTCAGCCTGGCCATGAGCTTTGTGATCGGCCTCGGCACCGCCAGCCTGCTGGCGGGAGCCAACCTGATCGCCCAGGTGGGGGCGCCCATGCCCTTGCGCGGCCGGATGGCAGGCCTGGGGCAGATTGCCTTCCTCGGGGGAGGGGGGCTCAGCGGTGTGATGGCAGCCCTGCTCGTGATGGGCCTGGGCGTACCCGCCACCTTTGCCCTGCTGGGCAGCGGCGGCCTGGCCCTCGGGCTGCAGGAGCTGTGGCGGCGACGCCGCCTGAGGATCAGATCAGCTTGACGCCCTTGAGCACCACTGTGGCCAAAAAGGCTGCGGTGAGGGCACCGGCGAAGAGGCCCAGATAAATCGCCACACCCATGGCCGTGATTGCGGAAACCAGCCCATTACAGCAGAAGCAGCGGCTGCCAGCGGCGCCCAAGCGCTCCTAGGGTGGCCCTGCTCCGCGCAGAGGCCTCGGGGTCTTGCCCCTCCCATCGCATGCGCACCCTTCTCCTTTACCCAGAATTCCCCAAGACCTTCTGGAGTTACGAAAAAATTCTTGAGCTGGTCAACCGCAAGGTGCTGCTGCCGCCCCTGGGGTTGGTCACGGTGGCCGCCCTGCTGCCCCAGGACTGGCCCATGAGGCTGGTCGACCGCAACGTGCGCGAGGTGACCGAAGCCGAATGGGAGTGGGCGGAGCTGGTGGTGATCTCCGGCATGATTGTGCAGAAGGGCGATATGGCTGTGCAGATCGCCCGCGCCAAAGCCCGGGGGTTGCCCGTGGCGGTGGGCGGTCCATTCGCCAGCTCCACCCCCGATGCACCAGAGCTCGACCTGGCCGATTTCAAGGTGCTCGACGAAGGGGAGATCACCCTGCCACTGTTCATTGAGGCGATCGAGAGGGGTGAAGCTGGCGGCAGATTCAGCGCCAACGGCGAGAAACCCGACGTCACCGGCACCCCGATCCCCCGCTTCGATCTGCTGGAGCTCGATGCCTACGACTCCATGAGCGTGCAGTTTTCACGAGGCTGCCCGTTTCAGTGCGAGTTTTGCGACATCATCGTGCTTTACGGTCGCAAGCCCCGCACCAAAACCCCCGCCCAGCTGATCGCCGAGCTGCAATCGCTGCATGACCTGGGATGGCGGCGATCGATCTTTCTGGTCGACGACAATTTCATCGGCAACAAGCGCAACGCCAAGTTGCTGTTGCCCGAGCTAAAGCAATGGCAAATCGACCATGGCTATCCCTTCAGCTTTGCCACCGAAGCTTCGGTTGATCTTGCTGCCGACGATGAGCTGATGGAGATGATGGCAGAAGCCCGCTTTGAAAGCGTGTTTCTGGGTATTGAAACCCCCGACGAAGCCAGCTTGGAAACCGCCCGCAAACTGCAGAACACCCGCAGCTCCCTGGAGGAGTCGGTGGACCGCATCACCTCCTATGGCATCAGCGTGATGGCGGGTTTCATCATCGGCTTCGACGGCGAGCAAGCTGGCGCCGGCGATCGGATCGTGGCCTTCGTGAGCCGCACGGGCATTCCCGAGGCGATGATGGGCATGCTTCAGGCCCTGCCCAACACGGGCTTGTGGCATCGGCTGGAACGGGAGGGGCGCCTGATTCAGGAGTCGGCCGATGCCCGCGGCGTGAATCAGACCAACCTCCTGAACTTTGTGCCGACCCGGCCCATACGCGAGATTGCAGGCGAATACGTGGATGCCTTCTGTCGCTTATACGAACCCGAAGCCTATATTCGGCGGGTCTCTCACTACTATAGCAAAATGGGCAAACCCCGTTGGCAACAGTATGTGCCGAAAGCGGCCTTCGGCAAAGCCAGCCTGCCCAGCTGGACAGATGTTCGGGCCCTGCTGATCGTGATCTGGCGTCAGGGCATCAAGCGTCACACCCGCTGGCTGTTCTGGGGCTCGCTGCTGCAGATGTTGCGGCGCAATCCCGATGTGCTTGAAAAATTTCTTGTCACATTAGCCCACAATGAGCATTTCCTGGAATACCGCAGTGTGGTGACCCGTGAAATCTCAGAGCAACTCGCGGCTCTGCCGCCAGACCCTCCAACCGCCGCGGCCGGCAGAGACCGGATGCTGCAGCCGGCCTGAACGAGAGGCCGCTAATCCTGCACGTAAGCCACACCGCTGATCAGACAATGCTCGGCCTTCTGCAGTTCCCGACCGAGGTAGAGCGCATGGTCGAGACGGCTGACGCCATGGGGGCCAGGCCCCTCGGTGAGGGCCATACCCATTTCCTTGGCTGTGCGGGCCCGAACAATCCGCAGGGGCGAGCGAGGTGCACCACCCCGGCAGCTGAGCACCTCACCGGTGCTGGGATCGGTGGCCAGACCCTGCGCGTTGATGCCGTTGTCGTAATGCTCCACCACCAGTTCGCCAGCCGCCGCATCCACCTTGATCAGGAAGTAACCAGCTGGATCGAGCTCAATGGTCCGCCTGGAGAGATCCGCGTCGATCTCCTGGATTCGCGTCTGGTGCATGGGGTGCATCGTAAGTGCGGCTGAAGGGCAGCTCGGCATTGATCGCTTCAATCTCAGCAAGCATCTCCGCATTGGCGCCGGGCAACCAATCGCGGAGAATCGCGGCGAAGCGCGCATCACTCCAGAAGTGGAGGCTCACGCGGGGCTGGCTGACAAACCCCCGCCTGCGCTTGTGGCTCCCCCCCGCGCCGGGATCAAAGCGGCGGATGCCCTGGCGGATCGACCACTCGATCGGCGCGTAGTAGCACACTTCAAAGTGCAGGTTCTCCAGGTCCACGTCGCTGCCCCAGTAGCGACCCCAGAGGTTGTCTTCCTCCCGCACGCACAAGGCCATGGCCAGCGGCTCCGCCGGATCAGCGCGGTGAGCGCTGAACAGCACCAGGTGCCGGCGCAGGGCGGGATCGGTGGCGGCTGCCCGGAAGAACGCCTCGGTGAGGTATTTGCTGCCCCATGGGCCCCAGCGGCTGCAGTGCTGGGCATAAAAATGATGCATGCGACGCACCAGCGCCGGCGGGATCGCCTCCCCCACCAAGGGGCTCACCTGCAGGCCGGCCGCCGCCACGGCCCGGCGCTCGCGACGGATGTTGCGGCGCTGATTGGCATTGAATCCGGCCAGATAGTCTTCGAAATCCCGGTGCCCCGGATTGCTCCACTGGCTCTGCTGGTTGATCCAGGGTGCCCAGCCGGCCGCCTCCACCACCGGCCGCCAGCTCGGATCCGCATACAGCAGGTTGCAGCTGAGCAGGCGGTTGCGATGGCAGAAGTCTTCGATGAGGGTGAGCATCTGCCGGGTGAGCTCCGCGTTGTCTTCCTCGGGGGCCACCAGGAATCGGTAGCCCTGCACAGGACTGAGCGGGCTCATGCCCACCAGCTTGGGGTAGTACCGCAACCCCAGGCGGCCAGCCAGCTGGGCAAACGACTGATCGAAGACGAATTCACCCGCACTGTGGCCTTTGAGGTACAAAGGGGCCAGAGCCACCAGCCGCTCATCGCGCCACAGACCGAGGTGGCACGCCTGCCATCCCTGCGACGGCACGATGCTGCCACTGGCCTCCAGCTCCCGCAGCCACGGCCAGCCGTAAAACGGCACGGCCCCATCGCCGGCCGTGGCCAGAAGGGCCTGCCACTGCTCGGGGGGAATCTCCTCGGTGGCCTGGTGCCAGCGGACCTGCAGCTCTGCCATTGCCGCCCATCGGCGTTGCCATTGCTGGCGCAAACTAACGTGTGGATCCAGGCGTTATGGCCACGCAGTCTCCCTGCCGATCGCTGCTGGTGGCCCTGGCGGCCACCGCCCTCCACTGGCCGGGCCCCGCAACGGCAGGACCGCTGCGGCCGGTGCTGATGCTGATGCGCCCACAGGTGGAAAACCGGCTGGCCCGCCTCTGCGTGGAGGCCACCAGCGGCGGCCGGCCTGAACTGGTGGCCGTGTTGGAGGATCCCTGTCGCAAACTGGCGGGCCCCACCAGCCGCTGCCTGGTGGAGGAAACCGATGCCAGCGGCCGCAGCCTAGAGATCATGGGGGAGCTGATGGGCGGTCGCTTCGGGAGCGACAGTGAGCGGGTGGTGAAACGCTGCCTCGAACGGTTGTTTGGCCTGCCAACCAACAGCCTGCGGGCCGTGCCCCTGCAGGAGCTGGCTCGACGCTTTGCCCAACGCGGCGGGCTGCTGCCCGCCGGCAGCCCTCAGCCTGAAGCCGGCCGGCCGTAACGCAACAGCAGCTCGTGACCCTCCAGAGGCCGCACCTCCTGCAAGTGCCAGGGCTGCTGCCCCGCCATCACCTGGGACCAGACATGGGGGCCACCGAGCAGCCGCGGGGTCAAGGTGAGCTGCAGCTCATCAATGAGATCTTCGTTGAGCAGGGCGGTGGCGAGCAGCGCACCGCCCAGCACCACCAACCGGCCCACCCCACGGGCCGCGAGCTCCGCCAGCACCGCAGGCCAAGCCGGCGAGGGCAGCACCTGGGAAAACCCCGGCACGGCCGCAGCGCCTGGCTGGGCCCGCAGCAGCCAGCGCTCGAGCGGCTGCCGAAAGAATGGCAGCTGCGGATCGATGGCGCCGGCACCGCTCGCCACGATGGAGATCGGCTGGGGGGCACGGCCCTGGCGGCGGCGAGCGGCCAGCAACGCCGCCTCATGAATCAGGCAGGTGCAGCCGTGGCTGCGCAGGGTGCCGGCACCGAGCAAGGCCGCGTCGGCCCAGGCCAGGGCCTCTTCCAGCACGAGCCGATCACCGCGGCCACCGAGCTGTGCCGCCCCACCGCCCGGCGGGGCCAGGCGACCATCCAGACTCACCGCCAGCACCAGCCGCAGCTGGGGCCGGTTCACACCGCTGCCAGGGTTTCGAGGGCTGCGGGAACCATGCCCAGGGTGGGGGCTTCGGCGTAGACCTCAGCGGCGTTGTTGGGGCTTTCCTGCAGGCGGATGCGATGGAGCTGGGCGCCGATGGCGCGCACCGGCTCACGCAGCAGGTCGGCGATGTGCAGGGCGATGTTTTCCGCGGTGGGCACGCAACCAGCGAAATGGGGTACATCCTTGTTCAAGAAGGTGTGGTCGAAGGGCTCAACCACCAGGTCCTGCACCAAGGTCTGCAGAGCCGCCAGGTCGCACACCATGCCGGTGCGCGGATCGATGGTGCCCCTCACCGTTACATCGAGGAGGTAGTTGTGGCCATGGCCGTGGGGCCGGGCGCATTTGCCATAGATCGCCTCGTTGTCCTCCTGGGAGAGCTCAGGCCGGGCCAGGCGGTGGGCAGCGGCGAAATGGGTGCGGATCGAGAGAAAGGCTTCCATGGGGTTGGCAGTGGGATCGGTGAGCACATCGACCCAGAGGTCGTCGGATTCGTGGAGGCGCAGGCCCGCCAGGGGCAGGTGTGGGGCCAGCCGGCGGCGAATCGCCAGAGCCAGAGCTTCGGTGGTGGGAAGGCAGCCCTGGGGCTGGCTGAGATCAAACTCGGGCCACACCGTATTGAGGCAGCGAAAATCGAGCGGTTCGATCACCTCCCGGCGGATGGCTTGCTTCACATCGGAGAGATTGAGCACCATGCCATCGCGATCGAGGCGACCGGCCATGGCCACCACCAGCTCATAATTGTGCCCATGGCCCGGCGGCAAGCTGCAGGGCCCGAAGCGGGCGCGATTGTCGTCGTCGTCGAGCTCGGGCAGTCGGTAGAGATGGCTGGCGCTGAAGCGGGCCCGGCGGGTGATCAGACAGGGCCTGCCGCAGCCGTGGGCCGATGGCGGTTGCGGGGGAGGGGCCATCGGTGCGGAAGCGGTCATTGCCCGGTGCGGGTGGCGCTCCATCCTAGAAACGGAACCAGGAGCGCCGGCCAGCCCGCCGGATCGAAGCACCATGGCTGATGTGGCCCGCGATCTGGCCCAGCGCCTGCACGGACTCAACATTTATCTGGTGGGCATGATGGGCGCCGGCAAGAGCGCCGTCGGCCGGCCTCTGGCCGAAGCGCTCGGTTATCGCTTCCTCGATGCCGATACCAGCATCAGCCGCGCCGCCGGCCGATCGATCGCTGAGATCTTTCGCTGCGACGGCGAGGAGGGCTTCCGCGACCTGGAAACCGCCGTGCTCGCTGGCATCGCCAGCTGGCATTCGCTGGTGGTGGCCACCGGCGGCGGCGTAGTCACCCGCCCCTGCAACTGGGGGCACCTCCAGCAGGGCGTGGTGGTCTGGCTCGACGCCCCGGCGGAGCTGCTGCTCGAGCGGCTGCGGCTCGATCCCACGCCACGCCCGCTGCTGCACGAAAGCGATCCGGAGCGGCGGCTGCGCACGCTGCTCGAGCAACGGGCACCCCTGTATGCCCAGGCCGACCTGCGCATCGCCCAGGCGGGCGAACCGCCGGCGGAGGTGGCCGCAGCGGTGTTGCGCCAGCTGCCCACGATTCTGCGCCAGCCCGAGGCGGCCCCCACAGAACCCATCACCCTGGTCGACGGGGAGGGGCGCCCCTGCCGGTCGCTGAACTGAGCCGCCTCAGCCGATCCGCACGGCGTACCACTGGATGATGCACCCAGGGGCCACCTCCAGCTCGCAGGCCGTATCCAGCAGGCGGCGTGCCGGGCTCACAGACTCGCTGCCGTTGACCAGATCGGCTGGCAGGGTCTCCATGGCGGCCAGCCTCTGGCTCAGCCACCGTTCGGTTTCGGCCGCGGTGAGGATCTCCTCAGGGCGGCCGGGTTCGAGCACCACGTAGTGGTCAAGTTCGCGCAGCAGGGGATGGGACACGACCGGATTCCTGGGTGGTGCTGGATCGCTCAGCCGCGGCCCGCTTCCTCCAGGATGGCATCGCGCCAGCGGAACAGCGGCTCCAGCAGAGGGTTGTCGGCGATGCCATCCACGCCGCGACCCGCCAGTGGCTCGCCGGCGCAGGCCGGAAAACGCAGCAGACCCAGCTGGGCCGCCACCGCCAGATCGGCCAGGCTCAGACATTCGCCCTCCAGGTAGGGGGCAGCTGCCACCATCTGACCAAGGGCTTCGAGGTTGCGCTGGAGCTGCTGCGCTTCGCTGGCCGCCATCACGGCCTGCACCGCACTGCTCACCGGCACCAACACCGTGGCGGGCAGGGCTGTGAGCAACTCCCGCAGCGGCGCGGGCGCCGGATCCGGCAGCAGAGCGGTGCGCAGCACCGGATCAGCGGCGGCGGCCTGCAGCAGTGCCAGCCGTGCAGCGCCGGCCAGGGCGGTGTCAGACCAGTCTTCCAACAGCAGAACCCGCGCCCGAGCCCGCGGCTCCGCGGGCAACAGGGGAGGCGTGGGATGCCGTTGCTCGAGGTGCAGGGCGATGGCGGTGGAATCGGCCACCACACTGGTGCCATCCACCAGCACCGGCACCTGGCGCTGGCCCGAGAGGCGGAAGAGAGCCAGCTGGCCGAGGCCGGGCGTCACCTCCACAAGACGATGGTCGAGGCCCTTCCAGCAGAGAATCAGCCGCACCTTCTCGCAGAAGGCCGAGTGGCGGAACCGATGCAGCTCCAGCGGCGGGTGGTCGTGGGCTTGGTCCATCGTGCAACGGCCCAACGCCGGAGCCGACCCTCAAGCGGCAGAGTAGCGGGCGAGCACGGCAGCACACGCGCAACCGGATGAGGGAGTTTCTGCTCAATGTGACGCGCTATCCGCGCTACCTGGTGGCCTTCAGCCTGGGGGTGATCAGCTCGGCGGTGGAGCCCCTGGCCCGCCGGGCCCGCAACCCCGTGACCGCCGTGGCCCTGGTGGGTGCGCTGGTGAGCGGCTTCATCACCCTGGCGCTGGTGCTGCGTGCGATGGTGATGGCAACGCCACAGGCATAACCCCATGGCACAAGGCCGACGGGTGGAGCGGGTGTCCGCCCTGATCCGCCGTGAGGTGAGCGATCTGCTCACCAACGGCATCAAAGATGAGCGGGTGAGTGGTGGCCTGGTGAGCGTGACCCGGGTTGACGTCGCCGGCGACCTGCAGCACTGCCGCATTCACGTGAGCGTGTACGGCAGCGAAGCTGAGCAGGACCAGGCCTTAGCCGGCCTGCGATCGGCGAGCGGCTGGGTGAAGGGTGAGCTGGGCCGACGCCTGGCTATGCGTCGCACGCCTGAGGTGGTGTTTGTGCTCGACCGAGGGCTGGCCGAAGGCAGCACGGTGCTGGGGCTGTTGCATCAGCTGGAGGAGGAGCGGCGCCACCGGGGCGCCAGCGATGCGGTTGGCGATGAGGGTGATGGCGCCTGAGGCCCATGAGCTGCGGCGGCGGGTGGCCGGGCTGGTGGTGGTGCGGGCCAGTGGCCATCTCGCCGATCACCAGCGCCGCTACCCGCGCTGGGAACTGACCAACAGCAGCCTGCAGCGGCTGCTGGCGGAGGGGGTGGGTGGTGTGATTCTGCTGGGGGGAAGCGCGGCGGAACTGGGGCTCCGCACCCGCCAGTTGAGTGCCTGGGCTGAAGCCCCGCTGCTGCTCTGCGCCGACGTGGAGGAGGGCGTGGGCCAGCGCTTTGAGGGGGCCAGCTGGCTGGTGCCACCCCTTGCCCTGGGCCGCCTCTACCAACGCGACCCCACCGCCGCCCTGGCCCTGGCGCACCGCTACGGCGCCTGCACGGCCCGCGAAGCGCGGGCCGTGGGCCTCAACTGGCTGCTGGCGCCGGTGTGCGACGTGAACAACAACCCCGCCAATCCGGTGATCAATGTGCGCGCCTGGGGTGAAGATCCCGCCACGGTGGCAGCGCTGGCCGGAGCCTTTCTGCGGAGCGCCCAGGCGGAGGGCGTGCTCACCTGCGCCAAACACTTTCCCGGCCATGGCGACACCAGCGACGACTCCCATCTGGCCTTGCCTCTGCTGCCGCACGATCGAGCCCGGCTGGACGCCATGGAACTGCCGCCCTTCCGGGCGGCAGTTGCGGCCGGCGTGGCCAGCGTGATGACAGCCCACCTGCTGCTCCCCGCCCTCGACCACCAGAGGCCGGCCACCCTCTCCCGGCGCGTGCTCACGGAGCTGCTGCGACAGGAGATGGGCTTCTCCGGCCTGATCGTGACCGATGCCCTGGTGATGGAGGCAATCGCCGCCCATCACGGCCCTGGGGAGGCGGCGGTGCTAGCTCTGGAGGCCGGGGCCGATCTGGTGCTGATGCCGGCCGATGCCGATGCGGCCATTGCGGCGATCGTGGCCGCCGTGCAGAGCGGCCGACTGGCATGGAGCCATCTGGCCAGCAGCCTCGAGCGCCGCCAGCAGGCCCTGGCGGCCGTGGGGGGCAACCGGGAGGAGCCGACGGCGCGCCAGCCCCTCCCGGGCCTCACCAACGGACCGGCGGCCCAAGACCAGCAGCTGGCGCTCGAGCTGGTGCGCACCAGCCTGGTGATCCGAGGGGGTGGCCTGCCGGAGGGCAGGACAGCCAGCGGTGGCATCAACCTGGTGCGAGTCGACAGCCTGCTGCCGAGCTGCCCAGCCCTGCCGGGCGGCGCACCGGCCCTGGATCGGCCCGCCGGCCGGGGGCTGCGCACGCTGCTGCTGGACAGCCGCACCAGCAGCCCCCTGGGCTCCGATCCCGAGGCCCCCCTTGACCTGGAGCGGCTGGGGCCGGGGCCGGTGCTGCTGCAGCTGTTCATCCGCGGCAATCCGTTCCGCGGCAGTGCCGGCGCCCAGGAGCCCTGGGCCGCGGTGGTGCGCCAGCTGCTGGCTGCCCAGCGGCTGGCGGGGCTGCTGGTGTACGGCAGCCCCTACGTGTGGGAAAGCCTGGAGCCGCTCCTGCCGGCGGGCCTGGCGGGCGGCTGGAGCGCGGGGCAGATGCCCCTTGCCCAGGCCGAACTGCTGGCAGCCCTGGGCTGGGATGCTCCCACCCCAGCCGAGGGGGGCTTCACCGACTGATGCTCAGCCTGTCGATGATCGTGCGCAACGAGGCCGGGCGCATCGCAGCCTGCCTGGCGTCGGTAGCGGATTTTGTCGACGAGATGGTGGTGCTCGACACCGGTTCCGACGATGGCACCGCCGCCATTGCGGCAGCCTGCGGTGCCCGGGTGCATCACGCCCCCTGGCCCGGCGATTTCGCCCCCGCCCGCAACCGAGCCCTGGAGCTCGTCCAGGGCGACTGGGTGCTGGTGCTCGATGCCGACGAACAGCTGCTGCCCGAGGCCCGCGCGCCGTTGCGCCAGCTGATGGCCGAACCCGACCTGCTGCTGATCACCCTGCTGCGCCAGGAGCGCGGTGCCGTGCAGTCGCCGTACTCGAGTGTCAGCCGCCTGTTTCGCAGGCTGGAGGGCATCGGTTGGAGCGGGCGGTATCACGCCCTGGTGGATGGCAGCGTGGCCGAGCGGGTGGCGCGCGAGCCGCACTGGCGGGTAGGCCATTGCCCCCTGCCGGCCCTGGTGCACGACGGCTACCAGCCGGAGCTTCTGGCCACCGGGGATAAGGCCAGGCGACTGCGGGCCGCGATGGAGGCGGATCGCGCTCAGCGGCCCACCGACCCCTACCTCTGCGCCAAGCTGGGTGCCCTGGATGTGAGTGAGGGCCGGCGGCAACGGGGCGTGCGGCTGCTGCAGCTGGGCCTGCGGCACTGCCCGGCCAACGCCCACGGCGAGCGCTACGAGCTGCTGACCCATCTGGCCATCGCCCAAGCCCCCGCCCAACCTGCGGCGGCTGCCAGCCTTTACCGCCAGGCCCTGGCCCTGCCTCTCGACGCTCGTCTCACCCTGGCCGCCCGCCTCAACCTGGCGGCGCTATTGCTGGAGCAGGGTGATCTGGAAGGGGCTGAAGCCCTGTGTGAGGAGGCCACGGCCGTGGCCCCGGAGGTGGGTTTGGGTTGGTACAACCTCGGGCTGGTGCGCCGCCGCCGCGGCCAGCTGGCAGCGGCCATTGCCGCCTACCGGCAGGCGCTTGCCCGGGAGCCGCAGCATGCTGCAAGCCATCAGAACCTGGCAGCGGCCCTGCTGCTGGCCGGCGACATCGCGGGCGCGCGCCAGGGGTTCCAGGAGGCGATCGATCTGCTGGAAACGCAGGGTCGGGTGCAGGAGGCCGCGCAGCTGCGCAGCCGCGCCGGTGCCATGGTGCGTCTAGACAACCCCTGAGCCAGCCGCCCGGCACACTGGAAACACGACAGCGGCAGCAGGCGGGGATGGCCAGCGGGGCAACGACAGGGCGGGCTGAGGGGCTGCCTTTGGCGGGACGGATCATCGCCGTGACCCGGGCTGAGGGGCAGCTGGGAGAAGCGCGTGCGTTGTTTGAGCAGGCCGGCGCCGAGGTGGTAGACCTACCTGCCCTGGTGCTGGGACCGCCGGATGACTGGGGCCCGCTCGATGATGCCCTTGCGGAGCTGGAGGACTTCCATTGGCTGGTGTTCTCGAGCAGCAATGGCGTGGAGGCGGTGGCGGCACGGCTGGCGCGTCGAGGGCAAAGCCTGGCGCACCGACCGCCGGGCGTGCGCCTCGCCGCGGTGGGCCGCAAAACGGCCCAGCGCCTGGAGGAGCTGGGAGCGGCGGCCGATTTCGTGCCGCCGGCCTTCGTGGCTGACAGCCTGGTGGAGCACTTTCCGGTATCGGGCTGGGGCCAGCGGCTGTTATTGCCGCGCGTCCAGAGCGGCGGGCGCACCCTGCTGGCCGAGGCGTTCGCCGCAGCCGGTGCCCGGGTGGTAGAAGCGGCGGCCTACGAAACCCGCTGCCCCGATGGCCTGCCCAGTGCCGCCCTGGCGGCCTTAACGAGCCGGCGGCTGCACGCCATCACCTTCAGCAGCAGCAAAACCGTGAGCCATACCTGTCGGATGCTGGAGCGCAGCTTCACGAGCGAATGGCGTGAAATGCTGAGCGGCGTGCGGCTGGTGTCGATCGGTCCGCAGACCAGCCACCGCTGCCGGGATCTGCTGGGCCGGGTGGATGCGGAGGCCGATCCCCATGATCTCGATGGCCTGGTGAACGCCTGTGCACGGGCGTTCAGAGCTGCACCCGCCACCGGCGAGAGCCCTGCCGCAACTCAAGCAGACCCCGGTTGACGTCGACCCGAGCCACGCTCCAGCAGGGCGGCAGCAGATCGGTGATGCTGGGGTCGCGGCCATGGCCACCCCGATCACCGGCCCGCACACTGCCGCTCATGCCGGCGGCCTCCACCACCGCGTAGGACTGGCCGCCGCCGCGAATCACGCCGGTGAATCGAAAATCTGGAGGGAGATCCGTGCAGGACGCAGCAGCTGCGGCCGCCGCCTGTCGCCTTGCCTGGGTGGCGGGGCGGCCCCCGGCAGCCGCGGTGGTGGTTGTGCTGGTGGTGGGGGGGGTGGAGGTGGCGGCCCCCACCGGGGGATCAGCCACTGTTGCGAAGGGGTCGTAGCGGCCGATCGGCAGGGCACGGGCCACCTGGGCCGGAGCTGGGAGCGGCTGCAGCGGCAGCGGGGCAGCGGGCGGCCGGCTGGCCGATCGCGGTGCGGCAGGGGGCAGGGCCACCGCCGCCGCCGGAGGGGGGGGAGGGGGAGCGCTGACCGGCAGGCCACAGGCCCCAAGAGCCAGGAGCAGCAGCAACGGGCAAGCCCCCGCCACCGCTGAGCCCGGGGTGCGGCGTCTAGCCCTGCTCAACCAGGTCACGGAAACGATCGAGATTGGCCTGGAGCTCCCGGGTCACGATGCCGCCGAGCACCGAGGGCTCCATCAGCGGCGCCAGCACCCCAGGAAGCTCGTAACTCACCGTGAGCCGCACCACCGTGAGGCTGCTGCCCTGAGGATAGAAGCGCACCGCACCACGGGTGGGCAGGCCGCCCACCGACTCCCAGTGGAGCTGCTGGGCCTCAACCCGTTGGGTGATGCGCGCCTTCCAGTGGAAGCGGAAGCCCTGGGCCACCAGGGTCCAGTCGGTGAGATCGGGATCGCCATCGCAGATGACCACCGATTCAATCCAGCGCATCCAGCGCGGCATCGCCTCCAGATCGCTCCACACCGCCCAGACGTTGTCGGCGGACGACTGGATCTCGGTGGTGACGCTGTGTTCAAGCCAACGGCCCATGGAGGGTCTCCGGTTCAGGCGACGGCGGCAGTGGTGGCCAACCCAACCGGCCGGCCGAGGATGGCTGCGGCAGCCAGGCGGCCGCTCATCGTGGCCCCCTCCATCGAATCGATGTAGTCCTGCCGGGTGTAGCTTCCGGCCAGGAAAAAATTGCTCACGGGGGTGACCTGGGTGGGGCGGAAGGGTTCCATGCCCGGAGCTTCACGGTACAGGGACTGGGCCAGCTTCACCACGTTGCTCCAAACCAGGCGTAGATCCCGCGCCGATGGGAACAGGTCCCGCACCTGGGCATCGGTGGCGGCAACGATCGCGTCGGTTTTCTGAGGGATCCAGGGGTCACCCGGAGTGAGCACACATTGCAGCAGCGAACCCATGCCCTCCCGGCGGTAATCCTCCGGACTGGCCAGGGCCAGATCGGCAAAACAGCTGAAGTCGGCGTCGGCGGTATAGAGCAGGTTGTCGAGGCCGGCGGGGCGGCTCAGATCGCCGCGGGCGGCGGCGGCGGCAGGGCTGTCGCCCAGCTCGGTGACCCAGCCG
>JAYKGR010000033.1:0-3570 GCA_035285645.1 Cyanobacteriota bacterium
GAGATACTTGCTCCATTTCCTGCGACAGGAAAGAGTCCTGAAAGCAGGAGAGAGGCGCATGACGGGGAGCGCTGGGCAGAAGAGAGTCCCCGTCTCATTTTTTGAGGAACTTGAGATCCCCCTCCCCCCACTGGAGGAGCAGCGGCGCATCGCGGCGATTCTGGATAAAGCTTCCACGATCAAGCAGAAATCGGCAAAAGCATCAGCACTGGCCGAAAGTCTCTGCATTGCAAGACTTGAGCAGCTGATCGCCACCAATGAAACTCTATTGGTTGGTCGTAGGCTTGAAGATCTATGCATTTTAGGAGCCCCGATAACGTATGGAATTCTGCAGCCCGGCCCCGACATGGACGGAGGCATTCCTTATGTCAGGCCAAGTGAGATTAAGAACTCACGGATCGACATCAAGAGCCTCAAGAGGACTTCGCCTGAGATAGCGGCTAAGTATCGAAAGTCAGAGCTTCAAGAGGGTGACCTATTGTTCACAATAGTGGGAACGATTGGCGAGGCCGCAGTGGTTCCGGCCGAGCTTGAAGGCGCTAATATTACTCAGTCCAGCGCCAGAATCAGGATCGATACCGCTCAGGCGGACCCTGCATATGTCTATTATTCTCTGAAGTCTCAGCACACGAGACGGCAGATAAGCAGGGATAGGCTGGGAGTGGCAGTCGAGCGACTTAACTTGCATCACGTGCGCGGCATGGAGATATTGTGCCTGCCAATGGAGATTCAGAATGCCTATGCAAAAGAAGTCCATTGTATGATGCAGTTGACATCTCGCCACTCCTTGACGGCACGCCATATTAGTTCCCTGTTCCAATCGTTAACCAGTTCACTTCTTGCGAGCGGGGAACGGCAATGAAAGCCACAGAAGCCAAGCTCCTCCAGATCCTGGGCGCCGTCTCCCAGTTCATCATCCCGATCTATCAGCGCACCTACTCGTGGACCATCAAGGAATGTGAGCAGCTCTGGGCTGACACTCAACTAGCGAGAAAGGCATCCACATCAATCTCTGCTTGCCTCAGGATGGCCCTGAGCGTGCCCTCGGGCATCTCTCCAGCATGATTCGGGATCGTTGTGTATCGGTTGCTGGCTGCGCAATACCAGATCTCATGGGAGCCTGCCGCCTGCCGATCAAAAACGAAGCCGAAGCGACGCAGCTTCTTGGTGATGTCGCGATAGCGAAAGCCTGAAAGCCGGCCCATCAGGCACTGACGATCAGGGGGTAATCGAAGCTCTCGGAAATGGAAGGCAAGTTGCTGTCCTGCTGACGCTCCTGTTGTGCTTCCAGCAACCGCCGGGCCACATCACGGGCGATCTCAAGGGTTTCCGCCACCGTGCGACCCTGAGCCACCAAGCCCTGGATGGCCTCCGAGGTGGCGAGATAACCGCCCTCCGGCAGTCGCTCCACATGGAGCATCACACAGGATTCAGACATGGGTTTCGTCCCGATCCGTCAAGTCTAATCGGATCGGTTCAGGAGTCAGAAGCGACGCAACAGCAGCTCACGTGCTGAGGGCGACATCCAGAGCCTCCCCAAAAACCGAAGCGACCAGATGCCTGCTCAACCCCTCTGTCGTCACCAGATCAACCCGCCTGACCAGAAGCATTTCCAGGTGATCCACGAGTTCCAGGTAGGCGTCAAAGTCTTTGCGGCCAGCCTGAAAGCTCACCAGCAGATCCACATCACTGTCCGGCCGTATCGCCTGATCACGCGCAAACGAGCCGAACACGGCGCAGCGCGAAAGCCCCATCGCCTTGAGAGCGCTGGCATTCGCAGAGAGCCGAGCCAGTACATCCGAGCGATGGGCGACAGGAGCGCCCCCCCGCAACAGGGATGAGGGATGAGCCAGGCATGGGGCCAATCTAACGAGACCGGCCGGTTCATTCGTCATGATCCGCCAGCCGCTGGAGCGGTCGCTGGATGACGCTCCAGCGGCCCCTTGACCGGAATGCCCCATGGTGGCGCCACTCTGGACAGACTTCCTGTACAGCTCCATGACCATCGAAACCACCTACACCGCCGCCCGCAACCAGCTCAAGACCTTGATGGACCGGGTTGTCGAGGATCGCGAGGTGGTGATGGTGCGGCGCCGTCAGGGGGGCGCTGTCGCTCTGATCGCAGCCGACGAGCTGGAAGGGTTGCTCGAAACAGCTCACCTGCTGCGCTCGCCCCGTAACGCAGCCCGGCTCTTCTCAGCCCTGGAGTGCGCCCGCGGCGACAGCCTCCCCGCCCTCCGCCTGGCAGATCTTGAGGCCCAGCTCGAAACATGAGTACTCAGCGAGAAGCGGTATGCCATCCGGAGTTTCTGGAGGACCTGCAGCACTGGATCGAAACCGACCGCCGCACCGCTCGCCGCCTGCTTGACCTCATGAAGGCGGTGCTGCGCGACCCCTTCGGCGGCATCGGCAAACCGGAGCCGCTCAAATACCTCGACCCAGGGGTCTGGTCGCGCCGAATCACCCAGGAGCACCGCTGCGTCTACCTCGTGAAGGCTGACCGCATTGAGTTTCTGCAGGGGCGTTACCACTATTGAGGCCTGTGCTGTTTACTCTCGATTCGTTGTGATTGACTTGGCTGAGCTCTAACCTTCGCCAGCACTCATCGCTATGGAACTGCTCCCCTGCCCATGAGCTCCCAGTACGCCCTGATCGCAAGCCAGTGGCCTGAACTCCATGAGGAGGCCCAGAAGGTCGAGCAGTTCGCCCTCTCCGATCCCCGCACGGCCTGCTTCTACGCCCGTCGCACCATCGAGCTGCTGGTGGAGTGGGTCTACGACAACGATGGGCAGCTGGAGCGGCCATTCGGCTACGGCACCCTGGCGGATCTCTGCACCACCGCCGAATTCCGCGAGATCGCCCGCGAGCAGCTGCACCGTTTTCAGCTGCTGCGCACCCTGGGCAACAAGGCTGTTCATCGCACCGACCCAATACGCCCTAGCGATGCGGTCACCGCCGCCGACGAGTTATTCCAGGTGCTGCGCTGGCTGGCGCTCACCTATGGCCTCCATCCCGAGGCGGTGCGGGGCCATCGCTTCGATCGTTCCTTACTGCCCAACCCCGAGGCCAGGGCTATCGCCGCTGTGCAGAGCCGCGAACAACTGGCAGCCCTGGCCGATCAGCTCACCGAGCGTGACCAGCAATTACGCGATCAGCGCCTGGCCACCCTTTCCTCCCAGGAAGAACTCGATCGGCTGCGCCAGGAGATCACCGCCCTGCGCAAGACCAACGAAGCCGCCCTTCAACCCGAACCCGACCTGAGCGAGTTCGACACTCGCCGCACCTACATCGATCTCTATCTCGAAGAAGCCGGCTGGGTGCATGGCCAGACCTGCACCCATGAACACGAGGTGCACGGCATGCCCAATGCCACCGGCCAGGGTTTCGTGGATTACGTGCTCTGGGGGGATGACGGCAAGCCCCTGGGCCTGGTGGAAGCCAAGCGCACCAGCCGCGACCCGATGGACGGCCAGCGCCAGGCGGAGCTCTACGCCACCTGCCTGGAGCAGCGCTATGGCCAGCGGCCGCTGATCTTCCTCTCCAACGGCTACCGCCACCGCCTCTGGGACG
>JAYKGR010000034.1:0-52566 GCA_035285645.1 Cyanobacteriota bacterium
ACTGCCGCCATGACCACCCTGCTGGCCGGAGACATCGGCGGCACCAAAACGCTCCTGGCTCTGTATGCCCTCGACGGCGATCGTTTGGTGCAGCGAGCTTCCGAACGATTCCTCTCCAGCGAGTGGTCCGATCTGACGCCGATGCTGCGGCGGTTTCTCGACAGCCAGGGCTGCACGGCGGACACCGCGTCGCTGCCCAGTGCCGCCTGCCTGGCGGTGGCCGGACCGGTGCGGCAGGGCCAGGCGCGCCTGACCAACCTTCCCTGGCGGCTCGATGCCCGCGAGTTGTCAGCAGCCACAGGGATTCAGCAGCTCGAGCTGGTCAACGACTTTGCGGTGCTGGTTTATGGATTGCCTGATCTGGAGGATCACCAGCGGGCTTGTCTGCGCGAGGGAACCCATGATCCCGATGCACCCCGGCTGATCCTCGGCGCCGGCACGGGGCTCGGGGTTGCCATCGGTATCCCCAGTCCCGTCGGCCTGCTGGCCGTTGCCAGTGAAGCCGGCCACGCTGAATTTGCAGCCCGTCATCCCCAGGAGTGGGATCTGCGCCAGTGGCTGCTGGCCGATCTGCAGCTGGAGCGCCTCTCCATCGAGCGGGTGGTGAGCGGTACAGGCCTGGGCCATGTGGCCCGTTGGCTCCTGTCTGGCCTACCCCACGGGGCTGCGCACCCCCTGCTACAACCGGCCATCGCCGACCTGCCCGCTGCCGTGGCGGCCGCAGCGGCCCAGGGCGACACCCTGGCCCGACAGGCCCTGCACATCTGGCTGTCGGCCTACGGCAGCGTGGCCGGCGACCTCGCCCTCAGCACGCTCAGCCGCGGCGGGGTCTGGCTGGCGGGGGGCACGGCCGGCAAGCTCTTGGAGGAGCTGCGCCAAGGGCCCTTCCTCACGGCTTTTGCGGCCAAGGGGCGCCTGGCTCCCGCACTGGAGCCTGTGCCGATCACCGCCATCACCGATCCCGCCATCGGTCTGTTCAGCGCTGCCTGCCGAGCCCGTCGCCTGGGAACCCCCAACGCCTGAGTGGGAGACTGAGTGGAGCACAAACCACGGCATGTTCCGCCCCCAGATCGGCCAGGGGGTCGTCGTCGACGTTCCCGCGACCACGGCCAACATCGGCCCAGGTTTTGATTGTCTCGGCGCAGCCCTCGACCTCGGCAACCACTTTCAGCTGCGCTGCATCGAAGGTGGTGGTGAACGCTTCGACCTGATCATCGAAGGCACGGAGGGTACCCATCTGCGAGGCGGGCCCGAAAACCTCGTGTATCGATCCGCCCAGCGGGTCTGGAAGGAGGCGGGCATCGAGCCGATGGCCCTCGAGGCGCGGGTGCAGTTGGCTGTGCCACCGGCTCGTGGTCTCGGCAGCAGCGCCACGGCGATCGTGGCCGGGCTGCTGGGCGCCAATGCCTTGGTCGGGGAACCGCTGAGCATCGAAAAGCTCCTCGAACTTGCCATCGACATCGAGGGCCATCCCGACAATGTGGTGCCCTCCCTGCTGGGCGGCTTGTGTCTCACGGCTCGAGCCGCATCCCATCGCTGGCGTGTCGTGCGCTGTGAATGGATGGCCTCCGTCAAAGCGGTGGTGGCCATTCCATCGATCCGGCTCAGCACCAGTGAAGCGAGGCGGGCGATGCCCCGCAGCATCCCGATCAGCGATGCTGTCACCAACCTCGGAGCATTGACCGTGCTGCTGCAGGGGTTGCGTACCGGCAATGGCGACCTGATTGCCGATGGCCTCCACGACCGCATCCACGAGCCCTACCGCTGGGGATTGATCCAGGGGGGGCGAGCCGTGCGCGAGGCGGCTCTGGAGGCCGGGGCCTGGGGCTGCGTGATCAGCGGAGCTGGGCCCACGGTGCTGGCCCTGGCCCCCGAGGATCGGGTGGAGCGGCTCCGCGAAGCGATGGTGCAGCGCTGGCGCCGCGAAGGGGTGGAGTCGCGTGGCGAAATTCTCGAGGTGCGCCATCGCGGCAGCTCCTGGAGGCCGTTGGAGCCGAACTGACCATCGGTGGCCGGTCGATCAGCTGTCCTGCAGAGCCAAGCAAACCTGTCGTTGCGCCGTTCTCCTGTAAAAGAACACACTGTTCTTTTCATCATGCGTGCTCTTCAGAGGGCTGGCCTTCTGCTCACGGCCAGCGCCGCGGCCCTCAGCGGCACCCTGATCAGCCATGCCGCCCGCGCCGCTGAAGCCGGCGTGGAACTCGGCGCTGTTGCGGCTGCTCCTGCGGAGGCTCCAGACGCCAAGGCCGACGACACCACCATCGCTCAGACCTCGGTGATCGTGGAAGAAGCGATCGTGTACGAGCAAGGCACGGGCTTCTACGGCACGGTTGGTCTGGGTGGTGCCTGGCCTGGCGATATCACTGGCCGTGTGGATCGGGGCAACCAACCCGATCGCGATGTCACCTTCCGCATGAACGGCGGCTTCGCTCTTGATGCTGGTATCGGCTACGACTTCGGCCCTGCCCGCGCAGAGCTCACCTACATCTACAACCGTAATGGTGTGGATGACATCGACTTCCGTCGGCGTTGGAAGGCCCGCAACACCAGCGGCGGCAACCAGAACGGCTTCATGGCCAGCGGGTATTGGGACATCAACACCGGCAGTCGTTTCACCCCCTACATCGGTGCCGGTATCGGGTACATCAACCAGAACTGGGGTAACAACTCCATTGTTAAGAAGGTGAACGGCGACGTGGTCGACCGCGTGCGCACCAAAGGTGGCAATGTGGGTCTCTTCGGCTGGCAGGCCAAGGCCGGCGTGGCCTACGGCGTGAACTGGAAGACCGATCTCTACGCTGAGGCCGTGTATCAGGGCGGCCAGTCGTTCGATCTCGGCCGCACCAGCTACGACGCCATCAACAGCTGGGGCTTCAAGATCGGCGCCCGCTATCGCTTCGGCGGCGCTGAGGTGGCCGTGGTGGAAGAGGTGGTGACCCCTGCCCCCGAGCCGGCACCGGCCCCTGCCCCCGCTCCCGCTCCGGTGTATCAAGAGCCCGCTCCCGCCCCCGCCCCGGTGCGCGGTCTTTGGTGACAACGGCCTAGAGCCGATGTCGAATCAGGAGCGGCTTCGGCCGCTCCTTTTTTCTGGCCTCCGGGCTAAGTACAAGTACCCACCGTCCTGGGGTCGGCTGATAGATTCACCCCGCAAGAGCTGGGCGACACCCACGCCAGCTGCCTGCCTGAACCGCGCTGGACGCCGATGGACGCCACCCTGCATTTCCTGGTCGCGTCATCTCTGCCGGTGGAGCCAATGTCGCCATTCCCGTGGCTGACGCTGATTGTGCTCCTGCCCGCAGCTGGGGCCCTGTTGATGCCCCTGTTGCCGGGGGATGCCGACGATCCGCGGGGTCCCCGCAGCGTTGCCCTCGCTGTGCTCGCGGCGGATTTTGCGCTGATGCTGGCGGCCTTCGGCCGCCACTTTGATGGGGCCTTCAGTGGCCTTCAGCTGGTGGAGCGGCTGCCATGGGTGCCGGCCCTCGGGCTCGAATGGTCGCTGGCTGCCGATGGTCTCTCCGCTCCCCTGGTGGTGCTCAGCGGCCTGGTGACGTTGCTGGCGGTCGCCGCCAGTTGGAGTGTGCAGCGCAAGACGCGCCTCTACTTCGCTCTGCTGCTGCTGCAGGCTTCGGCTCAGGCCCTCGTTTTTCTGTCCCAGGACTTTCTGTTGTTCTTCCTGGCCTGGGAACTGGAGTTGGTCCCCGTTTACCTGCTGATCGCCATCTGGGGCGGCCAGCAACGTCAGTACGCAGCCACCAAGTTCATTCTCTACACAGCCACTGCTTCTCTGCTGATTCTGGTCAGCGGCCTTGCTCTGGCCCTCTCGGCCGATCCCTTCACCCTCAACCTTTCGGAGCTCACGGCGCGGTCGGCGGCGGGCAGTTTTGGCTTGATCTGCTACCTCGGCTTCTTGCTGGGTTTCGGCGTCAAACTGCCGATGTTCCCACTGCATACCTGGCTGCCTGATGCCCATGGCGAGGCCAACGCTCCGGTTTCGATGCTCCTCGCCGGGGTGCTGCTCAAGATGGGCGGCTACGCCTTGCTGCGGTTCAACGTTCAGATGCTTCCAGAGGCCCATCGCACCCTGGCACCGGCACTCATCGTGCTAGGCATCGTCAACATCATCTATGGGGCCCTCAACGCCTTTGCCCAAGACAACGTAAAGCGGCGCATCGCCTGCAGCTCGGTGAGCCACATGGGCTTTGTGTTGCTCGGGATCGGTGCCATTGATGCCCTTGGCCTGAGTGGTGCCATGCTCCAGATGATCAGCCATGGCCTGATCGCAGCGGCCATGTTCTTTGTCACCGGCGTGTTCTACGAACGCACCAAAACCCTCTCCATTCCCAACATGGGTGGTCTGGCTAAGGTGCTGCCGATCACGTTTGCCTTCTTTCTTGCCAGTTCACTCGCTTCTCTGGCGCTGCCTGGCATGAGTGGCTTTGTCAGTGAGATCACCGTGTTTCTGGGGGTGACCTCCAACGATGGTTTCACCATCGCCTTTCGCGTCATCACCGTGGTGCTGGCGGCCATTGGCCTGGTGCTCACACCGGTCTATCTCCTTTCCCTGTGCCGCCGGGTGTTTTTCGGCCCCCGTATCCCGGCCTTGGCTGTGGTGGGTGACATGAGCCCCCGTGAACTGCTCATCGGTCTCACGCTCCTCGTTCCCACCCTGGTGATCGGCTTCTGGCCTCGGGTGGCCATCGACCTCTATCAAGCCAGCACAAACGCCCTCGCCGATAACCTCAGCCGGTTCGCCGTACTGGGCTGAGCCCCTTTCCCTCCCCGTATCCGCTGGAATGGATAGGCCGCCGCCTTTTGCCATGTCCAGCTCCGCTGCCGCCATCGCTCCCCTGCTTGCCGGCGAGGGCATTCCGTTGTTCGTCGCGATCACGCCGGAGCAGGTGGAGCGCCACATGCCGGAGCTGATCGCGCAGCTTCACGCCGAGCTGGCTGCCCTGGAGGCAACCCTCGAGCTGAGTTTGAGCCAAGACACTGCGCTGCCATGGCATGCGGTGATGGATCCCCTGCAGCGCCTTGGTGAGCGGCTGCGCTGGAGTTGGGGAGTGGTGAGTCATCTCAATGGTGTCTGCAACAGCCCTGAGCTGCGCCAGGCCCATGCCAGCCAGCAGGCCGCCGTGGTGCAGTTCGGCAACCGCGCTGGCCAGAGTCAGGTGATCTACAAGGCCCTGCAGCGGTTGGCAGAGAATCCGGAGCTCGATGGGGCGCAGCGCCGGATTCTCGACAGTGAACTGCGCGACATGAGCTTGCGGGGTGTGGGACTGGTCGGTGCTGAGCTGGAGGCATTCAATGCGGCCAGCCAGCAACTGGCCGAGCTCTCCACCCGCTTTGGCAATCAGCTGCTGGATGCCACCAATGGCTGGAGCCTGCTGCTGCGCGATCCCGCTGATGTGGAGGGTCTGCCGGACAGCCTGCTCGAGCAGCTGGCCCAGGCCGCCCGCCAGGCTGACGGAGCTAACGGCTGCCCCGAGGCCAGCGGCGAGAAGGGCCCCTGGTTGCTGGGCCTTGATCAGCCCCGTGTGGGGCCATTTCTGCGCTACAGCCGTCGCCGTGATCGGCGCGAGCAGGTGTACCGCGCCCATGTGGGCCGGGCTTCAGGCGGTGACCTCAACAACACCCCCATCCTGGAGCGGATCTTGAGCCTGCGGCTGGAGCAGGCGCAACGCCTGGGTTACGCCAACTGGGCCGAAGTGAGCCTGGCCGCCAAGATGGCCGGCTCCATCGACGAGGTAGAGCATCTGCTGGAGAATCTGCGCGCCGCTGCTCTGCCCGCGGCGCGCAGCGAACTGGAGGCCCTGCAGGAGTGTGCCCGCCTCCATGGGGCCGCCGAGGCCGACGACCTGCAGCCCTGGGATGTGAGCCACTGGGCCGACGTGTTGCGGCGGGAAACCTTTGAGCTCGATGCTGAAGCCCTGCGGCCCTGGTTCCCCCTGCCGCAGGTGCTGGAGGGATTGTTCCATCTCTGTGATCGCCTGTTTGCCATCCGCATGGAGGCCGCCGATGGCGAGGCTCCGGTGTGGCATCCCGATGTGCGCTATTTCCGCGTGCACGACCGGACCAGTGGGGTTCCCATCGCCGCCTTCTACCTTGATCCCTACAGCCGTCCTGGCAGCAAACGCGGTGGGGCCTGGATGGACGAATGCCTGGGGCGTGGCCATCGCGCCGATGGCACCCCGGTGCTGCCGGTGGCCTACCTGGTCTGCAACCAGAGCCCACCCGTGGGCGATACCCCCAGCTTGATGACCTTCGAGGAGGTGGAGACCCTCTTCCACGAGTTCGGCCATGGCCTTCAGCACATGCTCACCACCGTTGAGCGTCCCCAGGCGGCCGGCATCAACAATGTCGAATGGGACGCGGTGGAGTTGCCCAGCCAGTTCATGGAGAACTGGTGCTACGACCGAGCCACCCTTCTGGGTATGGCACGCCACTGGCAGACCGGTGAACCTCTGCCGGAAGCCGAGTACGCCAAGCTGCAGGCCGCCCGCACCTTCATGGGAGGCAGCGCCACCCTCCGGCAGGTGCACTTTGCCCTCACCGATCTGCGCCTCCACAGCCAATGGCATCCCGGCTGCGGCCTCTCACCCGATCAGTTGCGTCGCCAGATCGCAGCCAGCACCACCGTGCTGGCCCCGATCGATGAGGATGCGCTGCTCTGTTCCTTTGGCCACATCTTTGCCGGCGGTTACGCCGCGGGCTACTACTCCTACAAGTGGGCCGAGGTTCTCAGTGCCGATGCGTTCAGCGCCTTCGAGGAGGTGGGCCTCAACAATGATGAGCTGATCCGTGCCACGGGTCGCCGATTCCGTGAGACGGTGCTGAGCCTTGGGGGCAGCCGCCATCCCCGTGAGGTGTTTGAGGCCTTTCGCGGTCGCCCCCCCTCCCCAGAGGCGCTGATCCGCCATTCCGGCCTGGCGACGGCCTGAGGCTCATCCCCGCAGCAGCTCCGCGGTGAGCGCCTCCACCGCCCTGGGGTCGCGAATTAACTGCTGGTGGTGCGGCACCGGCAGGATTCGCTTCTCCCCGACCGGGAGCACCGCCTGCCAGCCCGGCACCACCATGCTGTCGGTGGGGCAGTAATAGCTCAGGCAGTCGACCCCTTTCAGCGTGGACACATCCCCATTGAGCCGCTGGAGCAGGCGACTGCCCCGTTTCATGTCGGCTACCCCGGCCAGCAGCCATCGGGGCCAGGGTTGGGCCGTGATGGTGCCGCGCTGCGGGCTGCCCACACTGATCAGCCGCCGTACCCGCCGGTGCCCACCCAGCAGCTGGATCCAGGTGCGGCCGATCACCCCGCCCATGGAAAAGCCGAGTAGATCCAAGGGCTGGTGGCAGCCGAACGCCGCCTCGATCGCGTCACCCAGCTGGCTGGCCAGCTGCTCCAATGGCACCACGCCCAGCCCGTGCGGCAGGTGGGGGATCAGGAGCGGGTCGCGCTTGCCGTCAAGGCGCTTCACCAGTGGGGTGAACAGACTCGGGCTGTCCCACAGACCGTGAACGAGCACCAGCGGTGGGAAGTGCTTATCCATTGCTGGCCAGGCCAATGGCCCGCGAGAGGGTAAGCGCCACCAGATCGATCATCACCACGCCATGAAGCAGAAACAGGCTCTTGGCGAGCCGGGTGCCGGGGGTGGCAGCACTGGGCTCAAACGCCACAAGGGCCTGCCCGGCGGCATGAAAATAGGCAAACAGGCCTGGCGTAGCGCCTTCATCGTCGTCCTCAAAGCGCAAATGCCGCCGGCCCTTGGCCCTGGCGCCGCTGTCGATGCGCCTGTACAGCCAGCCAAAGGCGATCGTGATCACCGGTAGAAACAGCACGAGCTGCAGCAGTAGCAGCGCCCCATCGCGCAGGGGGGCGAGCAGCAGCATGTTCACCAGCAGGAACTGCAGCAAGCAGCGGAGGCACAACAGAGTGCCGAGACCATCAAGGAAGGGTGCGATCGAGCGGCCCCGGATGGCCCGGATCAGCACCACCAGAAGGATCACTCCCAGAAGCGGGCGCAGCTGGGATGTGTGCTGCATGAACGTGGCATACATCCACTGCACCAGCGTGGCGAGGCGGCGAACCGAGGGATCCTGGATCTCACCGATTCCGTTGGAGAGGTTGGTGATGAAGAGCCCGGCGCTCTGATGCCCCAACACCAGCAAGGCCAGCAAGGCAATCGGTCGTCTGCGTGCGCTGAGTGCGTTCACAGCGGCAGCGCACGGTGGCGGAAGTGTCGAGCTCCGCTGGCGTAGTCAGCGGCGATGTGGCCTTCACCCCTCAGCCGATAGCGGTAGGTCACCAGGCCCTCCAGGCCTACGGGCCCCCGTGGTGGCAGGGTCTGGGTGCTGATGCCCACCTCGGCACCAAATCCGTAGCGGAACCCGTCGGCAAACCGTGTGGATGCATTCCAATACACACCCGCGCTGTCGACCGCTGCCAGGAAGTGCTCAGCCACCGCGGGGTCGGTGGTGGCGATCGCCTCGGTGTGACGGGAGCCGTGACGGCGGATGTGCTCGATGGCCTCCTCCACGCTGGCAACCACCTTCACGCTGAGGATCAGGTCGGAATATTCGGTGTCCCAATCGTCGGCCGTGGCTGCCTCCGGCACTCCCAGGGCCTGGGCTTCGTCATCCCCCCGCAGGCGCACGCCGGCGTCCTGCAGTGCTGGCACCGCCAGCGCGAGGAATGATGGGGCGATGCTTCGATGCACCAGCAGGGTTTCGATCGCGTTGCAGGCGGCTGGGTACTGGGTCTTGCTGTCGAGTGTGAGACGCAGGGCCTGCGCCGGATCGGCGGCTGCATCGATCACCAGATGGCAGATCCCATCGGCGTGGCCGAGCACAGGGATGCGGGTGTGATCCTGAATGAAGCGCACCAGGGCGTTGGAGCCCCGGGGGATGATCAGATCCACCAGACCGTCGAGCTTGAGCAGGGCCAGGCTCTCTTCCCGGCTGGTGAGCAGCTCCAGGGCTGCGGGTGGAACGGCGCTGTCGCCCAGACCCGCCCGCAGGGCGGCATGGATGGCCGTGCAGCTGCGGGCTGCCTCGCGGCCACCCTTGAGCAGGGCGCCGTTGCCGGATCGGATCGCCAGGGCAGCGATCTGCATCACGGCGTCGGGTCGGGCTTCGAAGATCACGCCGAGCACCCCCAAAGGCACCGTAACCCGCTCCAGCACCAGCCCTTCATCCAGTTCGGTGTGCAGCTGTCGGCGGCCCAGCGGGTCGGCGAGGGCGGCCACCTGCCTCACCCCGGCGATCGCTTCCGTGAGCTTGGTGCGATCGAGCTTGAGGCGTGCCACCAGGGCCGGGGCCAGCCCATCGGCCGCAGCCGCTGCCAGGTCGGCCTGATTGGCCGTGAGGATGGTGTCGCTGTGGCGTTCCAGCGCGCTGGCCATGGCTTCGAGAGCCTGACGGCGGCCGGTGTCATCGAGACGGCTGAGGGTTGCGGCTGCACGACGCACGGCGGCGGCCCGCTGCAGCAGGTCGGGAGAGGGGTCCGGCACGGTCTGGATCATGACCCCATCATCCCAAGAGGTCGAGGGCCAGTCGTACCGCACCCAGTTGTCCGGCGTCGTTACCCAGCGCGCAACGGCGGATCACCATGCCTTCGCGGCTCACGCCCAGCACCCGCGCGTTGAGCTCGTGCTGCAAGGCGGGAAGGAAATACGTGAAGCCTGCGCTCAGCCCACCCCCCAGCAGCACCAGTTCCGGTGTGAGCACGTACACCAGGGAGCTCAAGCCGATGCCCAGCCACCGGCCGTAGGCGCTCCAAGCCGCCAGCGCCTCCGGATCCCCCTCGCGGGCTTTCTGGCAGAGGATCGGAGGCGGCAGGGGACTGAGCCTGGCCAAGCCGCGGATGCTGCAGTACTGCTCCAGCGAGCCGCGGTTGCCGCTGTGACAGGCGGGCCCCTCGGGATTCACCGTGATCAGGCCCGGCTCAGCGGCGGCGCCGCTGCGGCCGGTGAACAGCTGACCGTTGAGCAGCACCGCGCCACCCACGCCGGTACCCAGGGTGAGCAGCAACACGTCGCGGGCTCCTTGGGCCGCTCCGCCCCAAAGCTCGCCCAGGGCGGCGCAATTGGCGTCGTTGGCCAGGATCACCGGTCGCTCGATGCGCGGTTCGAGCCAATCGGCCAGTGGAACGTCCTCCCAGCCATCGAGGTTGATGGCGATGCGGGCGATCCGCCCGGCAGCATCGCTTGGCCCGGGTAAACCGATGCCCACCCGATCCGCCAGCCGTTCGGGGTCGAGTTCGGCGATGGCCTCCGCCAGCAGCATGCACACCGCTCCGGGGGTGGAGGGCCGGGGGGTGGGGTACTCGCGTCTGGCCTGAAGCTGGCCGTCCCGGCTGAAGCGCCCCAGCTTGATCGCGGTGCCGCCCAGGTCGATGCCGATCACCTGCCCGTCGCGGCCGGCCGGCTTGGCGCCAGGGGCTGGGCTTGGGGCCGTTGCAGACATAGTGCGCGGATGTCAGAAGCGGAAGAACACCTGCAGCTGCGTTTGCCAGGCTCCCTGGGTGTCCACGGATCCCTGCAGGCTGAACAGCTCGGATGCTTTGTAGGTCAGTGTGATCTGCGGTGGGATGTCGGAACGGTTGGGGGCGGCCAGCACGGAGGCGTTGATCTGGTCGGTGAGGTCGATGCCCACCTCCGCACCCAGCACAAGCTGGGGGGGAACCCGCTCCTCAGCCCGCGTGCTGCCGGTGATCAGCGCCTGGTTCACATAGGTGGGGTAGAGGGCAAAACTCACCCGGCTGCCGAAGGCATCGCTGAGGCTGCCCAACAGGGGCGACAACAGCGACTGACCCAGCACCGTGGCCAGAGCAGCACCGGCCCCGCCCCCGGTGAGACCGGCCAGCGAGTTGCCGCCGATCAGGGCGATCAGCCGCTCTTCTGGTAGCGGCGGATTGCTGCGCAACTTGATCGATTCGCCGATCCGATCGGCTGGACCGCTCACGGCCACCGTGACCAGCACCAGATTGAGACGGTTGAGGGGATTGACGCCGCCGCTGGCTTCGATCTCCTGCAGGGTGGGTCGGTAGCTGCTGCCGGCGGTGGCCAGCCGGCCGGGTCCACTCACGCTGAGGCTGTCGGAGATGCGGGTGCGCAGGGCGATATCGAGATAGGGCACCAGGCCGGTGGAGGGGGTGAAGACGGCCACGTTGGGGGCATCGCGATCGAGGCTGAAGGTGGTGGTGAAGAGGTTGAGACGTCCCTGAAGCAAGCGCACCACCCCGCTGGCCCGCAGGCTGGGATCGAGTTGCCCGCTGAGCCGGAGGGAGCCACCGGTCAGGAAGTTGGCCACCTGCGGCACCGTCACCCGTAGATCGGGCCCGAGATCCATGCGGAGGTTGTCAAAACCCAGCCATGGCACCTTCGGCACCGATTGCCGCAGCGATTCGGCCGTATCAGAATCCACCTCAGGGCCCAGGAGCACCAGCGGTTCGCTGAAGGTCCAGCCCTCCTCCAGCAACTGATTCATCGACACGGGCCGGGCCGGTTGACCGGAGGCTGGTGCGGCCTGTGCCAGTTGGCCGGGCTTGGCCGTGATTACACCATTGCGGATCGCGATGCGCCCCGCCAGCTTGGGGTTGCGCATGCTGCCCACGATCTCCAGGCTGCCCTCGGCCACCGCCCGGATCCGTTCCGGCAGGGTGAAGGGCACGTCTTCGAGGCTTACCTGCAGGCTGCTCGCACGGGTCTGGGGCTTCGCCAGTCCGAGGGTGCCGGCTCCGCGGATCCAACCCTTGCTCCCCACCCGGGCACTCAGCCGTTGCACCACCATCTGCTCAAAATCGAACAGCACCGTGGCCTGGATGTCGCGTAGGCCCTGGCCGATGAAGCGGCCTTCGCCATCGTTCACCTTCAGAAACCCATTGGCGATCGGTTCCGCCAGGCTGCCCCGCACCAGCAGTTGCAGGTCGGTCACTCCCCTTTCCCAGTTCAGCGCCGGGCCGGCGATATTGGTCAGAAAGCGAAGGCCGTCGCCGCGACTGGCGATCCGAACTTCCAGCTCGTCGCGGTGAGCCTCCAGCGGGATCGTGCCCGTCAGTTCGATGGGGTTGGACGCGCCTTCGGCCAACGCGGCCACCTCCAGACGCAGGTTGCGATCGAGCAACTCCAGCCGGCCGCGCTGCAGCCTGATGCCCATGGGACCGACACCGGCATCGTTCAACGCCAGATCCACGGCCAGCTGTGGGCGGCGCAGGCCCAGTTGCACGGTGCCGCGCAAGGCCAGGGTGCCCTGCAGATGGGGAGGGATGGGCATCAGCAGGGCCAGGAGTCCCAGAGGCACCCCGGCCAACTGGAGCGTTCCTGTTCCCTCCAGCGGGCCCTCCAGCCGAAGGGTGAGGGGCGTATCCCCCAAGCTGTGGTCGCGGTCGGGGTAGGTCATCCACAGCTGGCCGCGGGCATCGAGCACCACATGGCTGCGGGCCAGGCTGGGGCCGCTCAGGTTCAGATCGGCATCGATGCGGGCTTGCAATCGGGCCAGCCGTTCCGCCGCCGAGCCATTGCCACGGTTCTGATCCCGCAGGCTGCGCAGGGCGATGGCGTTCTGCAGCTCCTCCAGCTGTTCGCTCAGGCTGCCGTCGCGTCGCCCCATCGTGCCCTGGCCCAGGTCGGCGGCTCGTCCCTGGGGGGGTGGTTCCCGGCCTTGCCACAGGGGCCAGGCCCCCTCCAGCTGACGGGCGAGCAGGGGGGTCAGCCCACGGCCTTCCAAACGAGCGCTGAATGGCCCCTGCCAACGGCCCTTCGCGGTGCCGGTCACGCTGCCCCCACTGATCGTGTTGAGCGTTCCATCGGCTTGATAGGTCCGGTTGTCGTAGCTGCCCTGGGCTTCAATCCGGCGGGCACCCACCCCCAGAAACACCGGGTCATCCACGGTGATCGCACCGCGGAACGCCAGGGGCTGGAGGTCGAGCAGCCCCGCACCGCTGAGCCAGCCCTGCAGAGGTCGCCAGCGCGACTGGGGGCCCACCGCCAGGCTCAGACCCGCCAGGGTCAAGCGGCTGCTGCGCCAGCGATAGCCGCTGGGCCGACCGGCCAGGTCGAGCCAGCCACCGGCACGATCCAGCCGGATGCGCACCGGCTGCCAGCGCGGATCGAGCTGGGCTCGGATCCGTCCTTCCAGGCCCCGTTCCGCTTCGAGGTCGAGGCGCCGTTCATCGCTGACACCGCGCAGCCAGCCTTGCCAGTCTTCGCGCAGCCGCAGCGGTCCGGCACTGGGCTCGCGCACCCGCAGGGCCAGGTTGGGTTGGAGATCCCGCAGGGGGCCTGTCAGGGTGCCGCTGGCTGCCAGGGATCCGCTGAGGCGGGTGCCGAGCAGCGGTCCCAGCCGCGCCAGCGGCAGCTCGTTCAGATTGAGCCTGGCGTCGAGGTTGCCCCAACGCACGGGCCTGCCTGGCTGGAGAACCAGGGGCAGGCTGGCGCTGCCATTCAGGTGGGGGCTGCTCAGACGCTCCAGGCGCAGGCGATTGCTTCGCCAGCTGATCACGCTGGTCCAAGGCCCCACCAGGGCATTGGCCTGGGGGGCTGTGCGCACACGCACAACCGGTGCCACCAGGCTGCCCTCCAGGCGCACATCACCCTGCAAGGGCCCCGGCAGCAGCCAGGCCGGCGGTGGTGCCTCGAGCGGCAGATCCGTGCCGGCCAGGCTCCAGGCGCCCTTCACATCGATCGCCTTGCTCACCTCACCGCTGAGGCGCAGACGTGACTGCCCATAGCCGATCTCACCGCGGTCGAGCCATGCTCGCCCCGGCTGCCAGCGCCCCTGCAGCATCGCCACCAGCGGCCTGCGGGCCCGATCGCCGGGCAGGCGGGCGGAAACTCGGCCGGCGATCGGGCCCGCAGGGGGGCGTTCGGCGCTGAGCGTGCCACTCCAGGGCCCATAGCGCCAAGCCGTCGTGTTGAGCCTCAGGCTCCCACCGCGGCAGCGCAGGGGGGCTCGTGCAGCGGTGAGCGCTGTTGCGCTGGGGTTGCTCTGCCAGCGCAGATCGCTCACCACCACTTGACCCTGACAGTCCGGCCGACCTTTCGCCAGGCTCAGGGTGAATCGTCCATTGAGCTGGCCGCTCAGTTGGCCGCTCAGGCTGCGCAGGGAGAGATCGGCCACACGCACCCGGCCCTGCCAGCGCTGCTCGCGCCAGGTGCCGCGGCCCTCGAGTTGCACGCGTCCGCGCTGGCCGCTCGGCTGGACTGCCGCCAGGGCGGACAATCGCTGCTCATGCAGCTGCAGGCCCACCCGGCCGGTCACCCCCAGCTGGAGTGGCGGTGCGCCTGGGGTGAGGTTGCGCAATTGAACTCGGGCGGCATCCGCCAGCACCAGGCGTAGATCGAGCCGGGGCGGCTCTCCAGGAGGCAGGCGCCCCAGCGACCAAAAGCCACCGTTGCGGTTGCGCACCAAGTCGGCCCGTGCTCCGTGCAGCCGAATCCCCAAGACCGGCAATCCCTGGCGCAGGCTCGCCAGCAGGTCGACCCCCACGCTCAGGCCGCTGACCGAGGCCTGGGAGCGATCATCGCGGCTGGGAAGCAGGCGGCTGGGCCCCACTTCCAGACCGTGAAGGCCGATGCCCTGGTAGGGCCCCAGCGACAACGGATGGCCCATCACCCGGCCCAGCTGCCGCTCCAGAGGCGGGCGCGCCCTGCCGTAGGCGCCAGCCAGCAGGCGATCCATCTGGCTCACAGTGAGGGCCAACAGGCCTCCACCGGCAGCCACCACCAGGAGATCGCGTTGGGCTTGGCGGGGCCATCGGGGCAGCCATTTCATGAGCTGCAGACAGGCCAGGGCCAACTGGGCCGCAATATAAGGGGGTTGCCTCGTTGTCTCCAGCCCCCATGGCCCTCGCCGCCGATCCCCTGCTGCTGGCCGCAGGCCGCTGGCTCGGCCTGGCCTCCGCGGCACTGCTGCTGATCACGGTGATGGCCTTCATCTCCCGCTGGGGCGTGCGCTTCCGTCTGGTGGGGGTGACGAGCTTCACCGTGCTGCTGGCCATCTCCTGCCTGGCCTTTGCCGTGAGCTACACCCCGCGCGTGGTGGTGCCGGGCGCCCTCACCGTGCCGGTTGTTTACGACAACGGAACCGATCTGGTGGTGGCGGCTGCCCCTGACAATCTGCCAACCGAGGCCATGGGGCCGAGCGTGGAACAGGTGGCCCGCAACCTGCGGGGCAGCGGTCGCACGGCCGCCGATGGTGTGGTGCGGGTGCGCCTGCGCCGCATCGAACCCGATGGCCAGGGTGTCAGCCGACCGGTGGTGCTGGCCCAGGCCGAACGTTCCCTGATCACCGGTGAGGTGCACCTGCTGCCCTGAGACTCGCTGTCGCTCCACGAACTGACCCACCACGTGCGTGCCATCACCCTTCCCGAACTGAAATGACGTTATGGAATGGGCGATGTCAAACTCTTCGATCGCGGCAGCGATATTTGGCCTCTGGCTCTGGGCCGGGGTTGCGCCAGCTGTGGCGGGTTCTCCACTGCTCGAACGGGTGAAGGCCAACCCGGCCCTGGCTCGCCAGATGTGTGCCCGCTTCCGACAGCTCAACTCCCAGGGCATCTCGGCCACCTCGCCCCAGGCGATCGCCATGGTGGCCCAGGAGCATGGCCTCAGCGCCATCGATGCCGAAGTGCTCACCACCTACGTGATGGGCATGCACTGCTCCGATGTGCGCTGAGCAGTGAACGCTGCCTGCGGTGGTTACCGCGACGCCTGGCTGCGGCTTGCGGATGGCACCCGGCTGGTGAGCCGCATCTGGACCCCCCAGGGGCGCGGGCCCTGGCCCGTGCTGTTGATGCGCCAGCCCTATGGCCGTGCGATCGCTTCCACGGTCACCTACGCCCATCCCGACTGGTACGCCGCCCAGGGCTTTCTGGTGGTTGTACAAGATGTGCGCGGCTGTGGCGACTCGGAGGGATGCTTCGCCGGCTTCGCTCAGGAAGCTGCCGACGGGGCAGAAACCGTGCGCTGGGCCCGCAATCTGCCCGAAAGCAACGGCCGCTTGGCCACGTACGGATTCTCCTATCAGGGTCTGACCCAGCTGTTGCTTGCTGATTCGCCCGATCTGCCCGATGGCCTGGCCCCGGCGATGTGCGGCCTCGATGAACGGTTGCACTGGGCCACGGAGGGGGGGGCCCATTGGTGGGCGCTGGGTTTGGCCTGGGCACTGCAGTTGGCGGCCCTGCGTTGCCGCCGCAACGGTGAGCTCCAGGCCTGGAGCCACATCCGCCGCACCCTCGACAGCGGGGACTTTCTCGCTGTTGGACCCGACGTGCTCCAGCGGTTGGATCCCCAGGGCATGGGAATGGGCTGGTTGCATCGCGAGCCGGCTGATCCAGCTCAATGGGTGCGCCATGAGCCGCCGCAGGCCCTCCTCAGCCGGCCGATGCTGGTGGTGGGCGGCTGGTTTGATCCCCATCTGCGGGGGGTGCTCGATCTCTGGCACCGCAGCCGCTCCGCAGGAGGGCAGCCCCAGCTGCACCTCGGGGCCTGGAGCCACCTGCACTGGCGTGGCGGGCTTGATGCGGTGCAGTGCGCCTTTTTCCGTCGCGTGCTGGCGGAGGGTGCATCCGCGCCCGGCAGCGGTGATCCCCTGCAAAGCACCACACCCCGCTTCATCTGGCAATGCCCGATCACGGAGGGGTGGCACCAAGCCGATCCCTGCCACTGTCCCTTGCCTTTGCACTGGTGTCTCCGCAGCGATGGCCTGGCTGCCGTGCGCACGGATGCCGGAATGCTCATCGCCGGCAGTGGTGGCGGTGGAGTCACGATCGTGCACGATCCCTGGAGGCCCGTGCCGGGCCGGGGCGGGCACCTTGGTCTGGATGCTGGCCTGGTCGACCGTGACGATCTCGATGCACGAACCGACGTGGCCTGTTTCACCTCCGAACCCTTCGCGGTCACCACCGCGTTGCTGGGCTGCCCCTGGCTTGAGCTGGACGTGGAGGCTGACCAGCCGGGTTTCGATCTTTGTGTAGCGCTGTCGCTCCTGCCCCACGGCCCAACACGACGCGTGCGTCAGATCAGCACGGGCGTGGCCCGGTGGCTGGGAGAGGAGTGCTGCCGGCTGCAAAGGCGACGCTTGTCCCTTCAGCCCATCGGGGTGGTGCTGCAGCCGGGCGATCGATTGCGGCTGTCACTGGCGGCCGCGGCCTGGCCCCAGATCGCGGTGAATCCCGGCGACGGGACCCAACCGTGGGGGCCTGGCACAATCAGCCATCGCATCATCACGCTGCGGATCCAGCTGGCCGGATCCCGTTTTTGGCTGGATCCGCTGGTTGCGGCAGACTGGCAGCGTCGCTGACACTCTGTTGATGTCCGCTCCCTCGCTGCTGGATCGCCTGCGCACCGCCGCCGCCGGCAGCCTCACCCGTGGTCTTGGACTTGGCCTGGCCCTCGGGATGCCTGTGGGCCCGCTGCAGCTGAGTCAGGCACTGGCCCAGCCCCTTCCTGCTTCTGCCGCCATCCCGGAGGTGAGCGGCCAATCGAGCAGTGCGTTGAGCGAAGAACGGGCCCGCTTGGCGGCCAACCGGATACTTGAGGCCTTGCGCAGCGGCACGGCCACGAGTCGCTATGCGCAGTTTGCGCCATCGCTTCAGCGCATGACCAGCCCCGAGCTGGTGCAGTCTCAGATCCGCCGGATGCCCCGTCTGTTGAGCTGGCGCCTCGGCACCATTCAGCCCGGCGTTGATTCCAGCCTGGTGGAAGCCACCCTAGAGACCTCGGCAGGCCAACGGCAACTCACCATGGTGATGGATGCCGACGGCAAATTGGAGGCCTACCACTTCGATGTGGCTGATCGCCCGGCGGAGGATGTGGCTCGGCGTTTTGTGCAGGCCTTGATCGAAGGGCGCTTCCTCACCGCCAGCGGTCTGCTCAGCGCCGAAACCCAGCTGGAGATCCCGGCCTCGACACTGCAGGCCAAGTGGCAAAATTTGCAGCGCTATACCGGCACCGTGCAGGGGATTCAAAAGGTGTTGCGGGCGGAGAGTACGACCGAGCAGAAACTGGTGCTGGTCACCACCCGTTTCAACCGCTTAACCGACAGTCTCTTTATCATCATGGATGGAGCCAATCAGATCATCGGTGTGGACTTTCCGACAGATCAGGCAGGAGGTTCCAAAACGTCCACACCTCGCTGATTCCTGACCGGCTGCGCCTAGGCTCCCGAGGCGCGCGCGTTCATGGACCATGGGTGTGATCAGCCTCGACTGGATGGTGGACGATGGAGTGCGGCTGGCGGAATGCCGCCACGACCATCCTTTTGCGGTGCTGGGCCCCCAGGCTCTCGACGACGGTTCCTGGGTTGTGCGCGTGTGGATGCCTGAGGCGGATCGTGTAGATCTGTTGCTCGATGGCCATTCCCAGCCGATGGTCATGCCCCACCACCCCTGGGTGTTCGAGGCCGCTTTGGATCACGATCCCGGCAGTCGTTACCGGGTGCGCGTGTCGCGCGGTGGGATTGAGCATGAGCAACACGATCCCTGGTCCTTCCGGGAGGCCTGGATGGGAGAGCTGGATCGGCATCTTTTTGCCGAGGGCAATCACCATCACATCTGGCGTCGGATGGGTGCCCATGTCATCCAGCAGGATGGCGTGAGAGGTGTGCAGTTCTGCCTGTGGGCTCCCAATGCCCGCAGTGTGTCTATTCTAGGCGGCTTCAATGCCTGGGATGGCCGCCATAATCCGATGCAGCGCCGTTTAGGGGGCTGTTGGGAGTTGTTCATTCCAGATCTCAAGCCTGGTGATGTTTATAAGTACGAAATTAGAACTCAGGAGGGACATTGCTATCAAAAGGCAGATCCCTATGGCTTCTGCCATGAGGTTCGTCCCAATAATGCTTCGATTGTGGCTGAACTTGGTGGTTATCATTGGCAGGATGAGCATTGGCTGTCCAGTCGTGACAGCAGCAATCCACTGGACAAGCCGATTTCGGTTTACGAAGTCCATCTGGGTAGCTGGATGCATGGATCGGCTGATCAGCCCTGGATCCAGCCCGATGGCCAGATTCGCGAGCCTGTGCCAGCAGCCGATCTCAAGCCGGGAGCCCGGCTGCTCACCTATGCCGAGCTGGGGGATCGGTTGATTCCCTACGTAAAGGCGCGTGGCTTCACCCACCTGGAGATGCTGCCAATATCGGAGCATCCCTTTGATGGATCATGGGGCTATCAGGTTACAGGCTGGTATGCGCCAACAAGTCGGTATGGCACCCCCGATGAATTTCGTGCGTTTGTGGATCGCTGCCATGCCGAGGGAATCGGCGTCATTCTTGATTGGGTGCCCGGCCACTTCCCTAAAGATGCCCATGGTCTTGCCTTTTTTGATGGTCAACATCTCTATGAGCATGCCGACCCACGCATCGGTGAGCACAAGGAGTGGGGCACGCTGATTTTTAACTATAGTCGCAACGAGGTTCGCAATTTTCTTGTTGCTAATCTGATTTACTGGTTTGAAGAGTTTCATATTGATGGCATCCGAGTAGATGCGGTCGCGTCGATGCTGTATCGCGACTACTTAAGACCCGATGGAGAGTGGATTCCCAATGAGCATGGGGGACGTGAGAATACCGAGGCTGTTCGATTTTTGCAGCAAGCCAATCATGTGCTTTTTCAGCACTTTCCGGGGGCATTGTCCATTGCTGAAGAATCCACTACATGGCCGATGGTGACGCAGCCCACGGATATTGGTGGACTCGGATTTAATCTCAAATGGAATATGGGTTGGATGCATGACATGCTCGACTATTTTGAGCTTGATCCCTGGTTCCGCCAATTCCATCAAAACAACGTTACTTTTTCAATTTGGTACGCTTTCACGGAGAACTTCATGCTCGCTCTGAGCCACGATGAAGTGGTGCATGGTAAGAGTAACTTGCTGCACAAGATGCCGGGGGATGACTGGCAGAAGTTTGCCAATGTACGCGCTCTGTTGGCCTACATGTGGACGCATCCAGGCAAGAAGACCATTTTTATGGGGATGGAGTTTGGTCAGCGCGCCGAATGGAATGTGTGGGGTGATCTGCAGTGGGATCTGCTCCAGTACGAGCCGCACCAAGGCCTGCAGCACATGGTTGATGATCTGAATGCCTTTTACAAAAGCGAGCCTGCCCTATGGCGCGACGACTTCGACCAGTATGGCTTCCAGTGGATTGATTGCAATGACAACCGCCACTCAGTGATCAGCTTCATGAGACGCGATAGCAGTAGCGGCAGCTGGTTGGTTGTGGTTGCAAACTTTACGCCGCAAAGCCATTCGCATTACCGTGTTGGCGTGCCCTTGGACGGTTACTACTGCGAAGCATTTAATAGTGATGCTGCGCGCTATGGTGGCAGCAATCTTGGTAATTATGGTGGTAAATTTACCGATCCTTGGGCCATTCATGGTTATGAGAATTCGCTCGAGCTCTGTCTGCCTCCATTGAGTGTGTTGGTTTTGCGGCACGACGAAGCACGCACCCTGGCGGGTCGCCCTGGCGAGCAGGATGCCGCTGCCGACAGCGTGTGAGCCATTCTCAGCGCAGCCGTCGCCTTTATCGGCTACTGCTGCTGTTGACGCTGGTTCTGGTGGTCGCAATCGCTGTACCCGGGCCGATTCTGGTGATCCGCTGTATTGCCTATCTGCTGCTGACGCTGCTTCTGGCCCTCGCTCTGCCGGGTATGGGCCTGCCCCTGCGAGCGCTCGGCCTGGTCTGCGCCGTGGCTCAGGTGCTCTGGCTGACCAGCGGTGGCAGCGATCCCCGCATCGGTTTGCTGCTTCTGCTCCTGGTCACGCTGTTCATAGCGCTCAGTCTCCACCGCCTGATCCTCTGCCTGGCGCGTGAACCTGCTGTGGATGGGGCGGTGGTGGCTGGGGCCACAGCCGGTTATCTCGTGCTTGGTCTGACGGGTGGACTGGTGCTCACTTTGCTCGACCTACAGCTCGGCGGTGGATTTCGTGACAGCATTAGTGGCGAGGGGGTGCAGTTGCCTGCCGTGCCCTCGCTGTCTCAGCCCAATCCGATCTGGGACCAGAATTTTCAGCGTATCAACTATTTCGCGTTTGTCAGCCTGACGACGGTGGGCTATGGAGATATCACGCCCAGCCATCCGTTGGTGCAGTTGGCCAGTGTCGCCCTGAGCGTGTTGGGGCCTCTCTATATCGCCGTCGTGATGGGTGTGTTGATCAGCAGGATCGATCTGAGCAGATGGAAGCCTCCGCTGCCATCGCGCCCGCGCCGCCGGTTTCGCGCTCCAGCACGGCGTGATCGAGAGCCTGGCGCGTCAGAACCATGAGCAGGGCTGCTCGCGCCGCCTGGAGATCGCGCTGCACCAGAAGAACATCGGTCAGCGGATCGACCTGGGCGCGGTAGCGCAGGCGAGCATCGCGCAGGGCCTGTTCCTGGGCGGCCACCCCATCGCGGGCTGCGGCAATCGCCTGGGGGGCCGCCTGCAGAGCCGACCATGCCGAGCTCACATCCAGGCGGATCTGTTGCCGCGCCAACCGTTCATCTGCCAGCAGCAGGTCGGCCTCCCGGTCGGCCAGGGCGGCAGCATCGTTGCTGCGACCGCCATCCCAAAGCGGCTGCCGCACCAGCACAGCTGCCCCCCAGTTGTAGAAGCTGCCCGAAGCGCTGGCGCTCTGCTCAAGCTTCGGCAGCGGCAGCGTGCCGGCACCAGCCACGCTGCCGTTTGCCTGGAGCACCGGCGCCTCGAGCCGGTTGCCGCTGTAGCCGATACCGGCGATCAGCATCACGCTCGGCAGGTTTCCGGCTCGGGCGGCCCGCGCCTGTTGCCGCTGGGCTTGCTGTTGCCACTGCAACGCCTCCAGCAGCGGTCGCCCTGCCAGGGCCCTCTCCACGGTGCTGGCCAGATCCAGAGGCCAGGCTGCCTGTGGGGCGATGGGATCGCTGGCCACCAGTTCGGCGTCGCTGGGGCGCTGCAGCAACGTCAGCAGGCGCTGGCGTTGCGCCAGAAGCTGGGCCTCCACCTCCGCCAGTCCACGGCGGTCCGCTTCTTTCAGAGCCTGAGCCCTTAGCGTGTCGATCCGTGCCGCCAGGCCACGGCGACGGAAGGCCGTCACATCGGCCTCCAGCGCGCTGGAGGCCTGCAGTGCTGTTTTCCAGACCGGCACCAGGGCTTGATGGAGTTGCAGCTGGCGATAGGCACTCACCAGCTCGAAGCGGCTCTGACGCTCACTTTCGCGGCGACTGGCCAGCCCCCCTTCCTGCATGGCCCTGCTCGCCGCCAGGGTCGCCAACGGCTGCAGTGGCAGCAGGTTGACATCGAGCACCACCCCCGCATTGGCAAAGCTGTTGCGCAACACGGCGTAGCCTTTCTGTCTCAGCGACAGGCTGATATCCCCCAGGGTTGGCAGATTGGTGAGCAACCCCACAGAGGTGCCCACCTGGGTGTAGCTGGCGCTGCCGATCAGATCGAGTCGGGGCAGCAGCAACGCGCGATTGACGTTGGTGAGGGCCGCATCCCGGGCTACCTGCCGATCGGCCCGTTCCAGGCGCAGAGACTGCGGCAGGCCGATCTGGAGCACCTGATTCAGGCTCAGGTGGCTGGCCGCGGGCATCGCCTGAGACTGGGCCATCGCCACTCCAGTGGAGACGATGGTGCCGTTGCCCAGCAGGGCCAAAGCCAGGATCTGTCGGATCATGGGCTAGGGTGCGGCCGCATCGGCCAGCGACCTTAGGGCCTGAAGGATTTACGATCGCGCCGCGCCGACGATTCCCATGGCAGTCGCCTTCGCCGGCTCCGCATCCCGCCTGCTCACCGCCCTGCCCAGCCTCGTTGTCGGTGCTCTCACCCTGGCCTGGGCCACCAGTCCCACCATTCCCGTCAAAGTGCGCGGTGCGGCGGTGCTCAGTCCACCGGCCGTGCGTCGTGGGTTCTATGCCCGTGGGCCCGGTCAGGTGCAGCGGCTGGAGGTTCGGGTGGGAGATGCGGTGCGTCAGGGTCAGCGCCTGCTCGTACTCGACCGTGTCGGGCAGAGCGGTCCGGGTGTGGGCGACGTTCCCTCCACCAGTCCTCAGGTGCGCTCAGCGCGATTGCAGGCGGTGCGGGAGCAACTGCAGGCGCTGGCCGAACAGGATCGGGCTCTGGAGAGCAAGGGGCGCGCCCTCGACAGTCGGCGTCGTCAGATTGAAACCACCAACCAGCCGGTCGGCCGTCAGCTGCAAGCCCTTGATGACCTGCGCCGTGAGGATGTGATCGCCCAGTACAGCCCCCTCTGGGTGGCCGCACAGGATCTCTGGTTGCGCAATCGGGCCGAACTCAGCGCCGTGGATGCCAGCGAGGCGGAGCTGCAAGCCCAGCGGGTCGCCTTGCGGGCCCAGGCTGCGGAGCTGCAGGCCAATCGGGCGACGCTGCTCAGTGATGCGTTGCGTCAGGAGGTGTTCAGCCCCGGCAGCGGCACCGTGCTCGACCTGGCGGTCGTGCCCGGTCAGCCGGTGATGCCCGGGCAAAAGCTCGGCAGCATCGGCCTGCGTCGTCCTGAAGGTGAGCGCCTGGCGCTCGCGCTCTTCACCGTTGCCGATGCGGCGCGCCTCAAGCTGGGCGACGCGGTCAGCCTCAACCCCCAGTTGCTCAGCCGCGATAGTTTCGGCGGGAGTCAGCAGCGCTATGGCCTGGTGCCGGGCCGGCTGGTGCGCCTCTCTCCAGAGAGCATCACCCTGGCCGATGTGGCGGCCCAGGTGGGAGGCACGGAGGAGGCCGCCCATCTGATGGCCAGCGCCCGGCAGCGCTCGTTTGGTGAGGGGGGGGATCTCACCAGCCAACTGCCCGACCGCACCGGAGCACCGCTGGTTCTGGCGGTGATCGCCCTGGAGTCGGCCGCCACGCCCACCGGCTTGCGCTGGAGCGCGGGCAACGGGCCCGCCCAACCCTTGCCGGAGGCTGCACCCGCGGAGGTGGAGGCCGAGGTGGAGCAGCGCTCGCTTGTGAGTTACGTGCTGCCCTTCTGGCGTTGGCTTACGGGGGCCCGCGCATGAGCGGCGATCGTGGTCGGTTATCGCTGCAAGCCCTGCTCAGGCCCTGGCTGCAGCCGTGGCCCTGGGTCAGTCTGCTGCTGCTCCTGCTGTGCACGCGCACGGAGCCGCCGCGGCTGTGGTTCTGGTTGACGCTTTTGCTGATCAGCTTGCTGGTGGGCTTGATCCAGAGCCAGAGCCGCCGGTCGTGATCGGCCGCCCTGTGCGCCTCTGCCTCTGCATCGCTCTGGTGAGTGCTCTCACCTGGGCGGTCTGCGGTGCTCTCGGCCTTGGCGGTGGCACGCCCTATGGGGTGGTGATCGGTGCGCTGATGGTGCGGCCACGCTTCGACCGCTGGCCTCCGGCGGTGTTCGCCCTCTTGCCTGTGGTGGTGCTGCTCGGTCTGGGGTTGGGAACCTTTCTGAATCCCCTGCTGGAGGGGCCGCTGGTGTGGCGGTTTGCTGTGGTGGTCTTGGTGGCCCAGATCCTGGCCCAGGCGTTGCCTGACAGGCTGGCGATGGTGCGCAACGTGTTCGCGCTGCTGGCGGTGTTGCCCCTGCTCGGATCCAATCCCACCTGGCTCACGGCCTGGCATCAGCTGGTGGCCGTGCTGGTGGGTCTGGTGATGGCGCCCGTGCTGCAGGCCGGACTGCGCCTGCCTGAGGATGAGCCGCTGGTCTCAGCCGAAGCGCAGCTCCCATGGCCCGCCCGTTCCCTGGGCCAACGCCTGGCCGATCCCTACTTTCTGCGGCGATTGGTGGTCTCGATGCTGTCGTTGGCCATCGGGATGGGTCTGGGGGCCACCAACCCCAAATATCTCTATTTCGGTGTGCTGCTGCTCCTCAACGACAGCATTGGTGCCACGTTGCTGAGGGTGCGCGATCGCATGGTGGGGGTGACTCTCGGGGTTGTGATGCCCTGGGTGGTGTTCAACACGATGGGCACCGGCAGCGTCAGCGTGGCGCTGGTGATGGGGGGCACCACGGCGCTGGTGTTGGCGTTGCGGCTGGAGGCCCACCTGCGCACGGCGCTGATCTCCAGCGGTGTCACCTTCGTGGGCTACGGGGTGCTCACCGACTGGTATGTGCCGAGCCGATGGCTCGATTACCTGATGGGTTCGGCCCTGGCCCTGATCGTGTGTGTGCTCGTGCGGCCCACTTCGGCGCTCCGACGCTGTCATGCCATTGCGGCCGCTGGTGATGCCGCTGGCTCCGCATCACAGGCCGCCGCGTTGGAAGCCTTGTTGCCGAGTGCCCTGGAGGAGGCACGGCTGCTGGGTCAGCAGCAGGACTTCCAACGCTGGCTCAACTCCCGATCCCTCACGACCGCGGGGCAATCCCCCGTTCGCTGAAGTGCTGGTGAATGGCCAGCCTCACAGAAGCTGCCAGGGCGCCCGTATGCAAAGGATCGGCCATCGCATAGGTGAGGCTGTAGCGATAGTTGTCGCTGCCGAATTCCAGCAGTCGGGCCACCACCGGGGGATCGGCCAGTACGCCAGGCTGGCTGGCGGCGATTTGTTCCAGGGCGGCGATCACCTCCACGGGGGCATGGATCAACGGGATGGCCAATTCGATCGTGCAACGCCGGGTGCGATCACTACCGGTATAGGTGGTGGTGGCGCGGGTGAAAAAGGTCTGGTTTGGTACGACCAGTTCAGCATGGTCAGCCTTGCGCCAGAGCACGGCAGCCCGGGGTCCGAGGCGCCGTACCTCACAGGCTTCACCCTCATGCATCAGCACGTCGCCGGGCCGCACCGAGCCCTCGATCAACAACCACAACCCGCTCACGATGTTGGCCACCACCTCTTTGATGCCGAATCCCAGCCCCACCGAGAGCCCACCGGCCACAGCCAGCAGCCCCGTGCGATCGAAGCCCAGGCGGGTGAGTGCCCACACCACGGCCAGGCTTGCGATCATGTACCGCAGGATCTGATCGATCGCCCGTCGGCTGCCATCGCTCAGGTGGAGGCTGCGCTGCAGCAGTGCGCTCAGGCCACGGGCCGGTAGGTCGAGCCCTACCAGCACCACGTAGAGCACCACCACCACCCAGCAGACCTGTCCCAGGCTGATCGGGCTGCCGAACCACACCCCCAGCGACACCGAACGGAGGTCGTCCAGGCTGCCAAGGGCATCCAGCAGCACCAGCACGACTCCCCCAATCCAGGCCGGGCGGAGCAGACGGCTGTCCAACGCATGGCGCTGGGGTGGTGGGAGCAGCAGGGGCAGGACTCGGTTCTCCAGCAGGCGCATCAGCATCCAGGCCAGGGTGATCTGTCCGCTCAGCAGCAGCAGCCCCCAGCGCTGGCCTGCCGCCATCAACAGCAGAACCAGCACCACCTGGGCTGCCAAAATCGCCGGGATCATGTGGGGCCATCGGCGGCGGCGCCGACGCCAGATCGCCAAGCCGATGAAGACCAGCAGCAAGGGCACGATCTGCAGCTGTACCGATGGCCGTTGCAGGTAGGCCAGCCATCCGAGGATCTCCACGCTGACCGTATTCATGGCTTGTGCGAGGCCAACCGCTCCAGGGCCGCCGCTCCTTGCTCGGGAGTCTGCATCCCGCTCATCACCTTGCCGGTTACGGCCTCGATCGCCGGTTGTGCCCGGTGCACCTGATCCGCAGAAAAGGGTTGGGACAAAAACTGCGCCGAACCAACGAATTGGCCCTCCGCCTCCGCCAGCGCTGCCAGTCGACCGGAACTGGCCACTGGCATGGCGACATACCGATTGCTGGGCAGGACCATCCGCGATCGCAGGGTGAGATCGCGCTGCACCAGCGGGTTCAGGCTCAGCGCTGCCAGCTCAAGCGCCAGGCGACGCTGCTGGGGCGATGAATTCACCCCCAGAGCCAGTACGCGCATCGCGGTGAAAGGGCTGGGGCCGCCCGCGGGGCCGCCCGGTAAGGGCGCCACACCCAGGTGCTGGCCCATGGTGCGATCCAGGCGATGCAGGGTGAGGCTGTAGCACGGCACCCAGGCCAGGCGGCCCGATTCCAGGCCTTCCGTCAGCTCTCGCTGGCTGTTGGCCACATCCACCCGGCTTTGCAGCGCCGCCTGCCGCAGCCATGTGAGCCAGGCATGCAAGCGCATGCCACCGTTCACCGGGGCAGGTTTTCCTTTTGGGTGGCCAGTGATCACCGGTTCCAGCACCTCATGGGCACCAAGGGCACCGGCTGTCCACCAGAGGCCCACCGGGTCGGCCGCCATGCCGATCGGTTGACCGGAAGCTGCCTGGGCCAGCAGCTCGGTGAGCGTGGTGGGTGGCCGGCTGATCCGCCGCCGGTCGTAGCAGGCCAGGCTGACTTCGTTGAACACCGGCAACCCCGCCATGCCGCGCGAGCCGCTCACCCGGCGACGATCGGCCGGCTTGAGTAGCTCGAGTGCCGATTGCACGGGCTCACCCCGGGGCAGTGGCTCCACCAGCCCTCGATCGAGCAGGGCAATGGCCACCGTGGACCGCACCAGCAGCAAATCCGGCCCCAGCCCCCGATCCGTGTCCCGTTGCAGCTTGGCCGCCAGCGTCGATTCCGCCGCTGTCGAGATCTGGACATCCACGTTGGGGTGGAGTCGGCGGAAGGCCTCCAGCAGTGGTTCCCAGGTCTGGCCGTCGCGGTAATCATCCTGAAGCCAGTCGAGTTCTTCGTTGGGCACCAGGCGCACGTGCAGCGTCTGACGTGGTGGTGCCGTTCCCAGCCCGCACGCCCCCAGCAGGGGGAGCATCCCCAGCATGGCCAGGCGGTGGCGGCGACGGGTGGGCATGGCGGGCGGTGCGGCGATGGCTCTGGGCTAAGTTTCGCGATCGCCCCGCCGTGCGTTTCGATGGCCGACACCCTCCCCCTGCTGCTGCGTGCCGCCCGAGGCGAGCAGGTGGAGCGGCCTCCGGTGTGGATGATGCGTCAGGCCGGTCGTTACATGAAGGTCTACCGCGATCTGCGCGATCGTCATCCCGGTTTTCGCGAACGCTCCGAAAACCCTGATCTCTCCTACGAGATCTCGATGCAACCGTTTCATGCCTTTCAGCCCGATGGCGTGATTCTGTTTTCCGATATCCTCACGCCCCTGCCCGGCATGGGCATCGATTTCGACATTATTGAAAGCAAAGGGCCGATCATTGAGCCGGCGATCCGCACCCAGGCCCAGGTCGATGCCCTGCGCCCTCTTGATCCAGCTGCGGCGTTGCCCTTTGTGGGCGAAGTGCTCGGCCGGCTGCGAGCCGAGGTGGGTCACCGAGCCGCCGTACTCGGGTTTGTAGGAGCACCCTGGACCCTGGCCGCCTATGCCGTGGAGGGACGAAGTTCCAAAACCTACTCGGTGATCAAGGCCATGGCTTTCCAGGAGCCTGCACTGCTGCATCAGTTGCTGGGCCATCTGGCTGATTCGATCGCAACTTATGTGCGCTATCAGATCGAGTCCGGTGCGCAGGTCGTGCAATTGTTCGACTCCTGGGCGGGTCAATTGAGTCCTGCTGACTACGACATTTTCGCTGCACCATACCAAAAGCGTGTGGTTGACCAAGTGAAAGCCACTCACCCTGACACTCCGCTCATTCTTTATATTTCAGGATCTGCTGGTGTGCTCGAGAGAATGGGCCGCACCGGCGTGGATATCGTTTCACTCGACTGGACTGTCGACATGGCTGACGGCATCGCCCGCCTGCCAGAGGGTATCGGGGTTCAGGGCAATGTGGACCCTGGCCTGCTGTTCGGCACGCCGGAGGCCATCCGCGCGCGCATCCTCGACTGCGTGCGCAAGGCCCAGGGGCGAAGGCACATACTCAACCTGGGCCATGGCATTTTGCCGGGAACCCCCGAAGACAGCGCCCGGGTGTTCTTTGAGACCGGTAAGGCGGTGTCTGAGCTTCTGGGGGCTGCTGTTTGACGGCGCGCATCCTGATCACCGGTGCGAGTGGCTGCGTCGGTCAGTACATCGCGGAGCGTCTGCTTGCTGAAAGCGATGCCGAGCTGCTCCTGCTGTTGCGGGATCCCACCAAGCTCACCGCCGTGCCGGTCGATCACCCCCGCATCGGGCTGTTGGTGGGTGATTTACGGGAGCTCGAACCTCACGCCGAGTCGATTCGCTCAGCCACTCGCATCATTCACACCGCCACCGCCTGGGGGGATCCTGAGCGGGCTGAGCAGGTGAATGTGGTGGCGGTGAAGCGTTTGCTGGCGATGGCCGACCCCGAGCGGCTTGAGCAGGTGATCTACTTCTCCACGGCGAGTGTGCTCGATCGGCATCTGCGCCTGTTACCCCAGGCCATGGCCTATGGCACGGAGTACATCCAAACCAAGGCCCGTTGCTTGAACGACCTGGAGTCCCACCCCCTGGCCTCCAGGATCGTGGCGGTGTTTCCCACATTGGTGTTTGGCGGCAGCGTGCAAAGCGGCGATCGCCATCCCACCAGTTACCTCACCGCAGGCTTGCTGGAGGGGATGCGCTGGTTGTGGCTGGCCCGCTGGTTGCGGGTCGATGCCAGCTTCCATTTCGTTCATGCCGCCGATATCGCCACCGTGTGTGCCCACCTGGCCACACAACCCCATACCCCAAACCCCGAACCTGGTCAGGGCGCGGTACGGCGTCTGGTGCTGGGACAGGCGGTGATCACCGTGAATGAGGCTGTGGCTTGTCTCTGCCGCTGGCGCGGCATGTGGCGACCACCTTTCGGGCTGGCGGTGCGTGAGTGGTTGATCCAGGGGCTGATCCGACTGTTACGGCTGGAAATCACACCCTGGGACCGCTTTTCCATCGAACAGCGTCATTTTGTGCACGATCCGGTCAGCCCACCAGAGCGCTTCGGTCTTGTGAGCCAGGCACCCACGTTGACGTCCGTTCTCGAAACGGCCGGCGTGCCTCGACGCGGCCGACTCTGAATTGTTGCAAATCCTGCTCGATCCGGCATCAGCCGTTACGTCCAGCCTCTACGGTGGGTTCGTTTGATGGGCTCCCTCCCCCCCGCCCCATGCGTCCCATGCGCCGTTTCTTCTCTCTGATCGCTCTCTGCCTGGCTCTGGTGCTGGGTGCCGCTCCCAGTTTCGCTGCTGATGCAGCGCATGGTGGGCAGGTCTTTTCCGCCAACTGTGCAGCCTGCCACATGGGCGGCGGCAACGTGGTGAACGCGGAGCGCACCCTCAAGAAGGATGCCCTGGAGGCTTACCTGGCCAACTATTCCGATGGTGCTGAAGCGGCTGTGGCGTACCAGGTCACCAATGGTAAAAACGCCATGCCAGCCTTTGGTGGCAAGCTCAGCGACACGGATATCGCCGACGTGGCTGCGTACGTGATCGAACAATCGGAGAAAGGTTGGGCTTGAGTGGATCTTCAGGCCCGGGCTCTGAAGTCATCAAAGGTGTCAAATAAGCTAAATTCCCCCCCTGAGGGGGAATTTTTTATGACCTCCATCCCTAATCTTGTCGACGCCGTTCCGCCAAGACAGCCAGCACCAGGTCTTCGGGCACATCGCGAATGTCGTACTCACTGGGTAGCACCCCATGAACGTGCTCATGAATGGCCATCCAGCAACTGCGCTGGGGGTCAGAACCGCTGGCGTCAAAGCGGCGGGACTCGATCACCAGGCGCCTGACCAGATCGCTTGTCATCGCCTCCGGAAGCACTTCATGACTTTGGCTATTGGGGTTGCTCACAAACGTCTGATGCGATGGAGGCTGCTCATTCTCGCCCTGAGCGTGCCCGAGGTGATGACTCACCCCGTTGCCTGGGGTCAACCCCTCTCCCAGGCAGCGCTGCAGCATGCCCCTTGCCCTCTGGTGGTTCCGGCCGATCAACCAGAGACCCAACCCTTGCGCCTTACGCCCAGCCAGGTGCGTCTCAAGAGCCGGTTGAGCTGTCTGTCGCCTGCGGATGCTGTTTACGGCCCCGATGGCTGCCCTTTGCGGCTGTGCACCTATCCCGGGAGTCTGGAGTTGCCGCTTCAGTCACCCCGGCCATAAGCCACCGCGCACACGGCATTGAGCAACTGAGCCTCTGGGACGGTTTGGGGAACCATTGCGTTCAGCAGCCCCTCCTGACAATTGACAGCGCCCATCAAGGTGCCGGCATCACCCAGGGAGTAGGTAAAGCTGGCTCCGTAGCTGCCCACGGCCTCCAGCGATCCGTAGTTCAATTGGTATGACGTCTGTGGAACCACGATCACAGGCTTGGAGGCATCAGCCGCCTGATTCACCAAACTGGTGATCGCCACCCCGCTAGCCAGACCGGCCACGCCCCAGGCGGCTGCGTTGGCTCCCCACCAACCCCATCCACCCCAGCCTGCCCCGCCAGCGCCATACCAGCCGGCTTGCCAGGGCCGGCTCCCCCAGTAGCCGCCGTTGGCCCATCCTCGGTTCCAACCTTGGCCGTCCCGGTTGTAATAGTTCGTCGTGCGGTTGATGGTGGTGTTGCGGTTGCCATTGCCATTCCAAGACGGTCGGCTGCCGGCGCCATAAGCCGGGTGGGATCCCTGATATCCCGGATGGTTCAAGCCCCAGTGGCCCCCATCTCCACCCCGATGGCCGCCACCGCCACCGCGGGCCCAACCGGAGGGTGGCACCAGGCAGGCTGCGATCACAGCGGTACTCAGCCAGGCGGCGGCGATGCGGCGATGGTTCATGAAGGGATGGGGAGACATACCGTCTAGACGTGATCTAGCCACGGCAAGCAGCGCCGATCGATGGAGCCTCGGCATTGATGCGTCTTGTTACGGGCGGGTGTCCGCCGTTTGGGTACGGCGTGCCCACCATGGGGGGGAGGGCCGAACTGATTGGTACGGCACACCCTGCTCGCCTGCCCAGGCCAGCCTGCATAACTTCAATCCAGACGCCGAATTGCCATGCATCCCACCTCTGAGCTGTTCACTGAAAATGCCTGGGCTGCCGTTGTGGGTGCCCAACAACTGGCTCTGCAGAAACGTCAGCCACAGATGGACAGTGAACATCTGTTGGCGGCTCTCCTGGCCCAGCAGGGTCTGGCCGCTCGCATTCTTGAAAAGGCCGGGGTGAATCTGGCCAGCCTTCAGCAACGGCTGGATGCCTTCATCGCCGGCCAGCCCTCACTCAGCCAGCCATCCAGCAACGTGACCCTCGGGAAGGGTCTTAAAACGGTGCTAGATCAGGCCGATGCTCTGCGAACTTCATTCGAAGATAGCTACATCGCGATTGAGCATCTGCTGTTGTCTCTTGCCATTGACGATCGCTGTGGCAAGTCGCTTCTCAGCCAGGTTGGAACCAACGCTGATGCCTTGAAAGACGCAGTAGCTACGGTGCGTGGTTCTCAGAAAGTGACCGACCAAAACCCCGAAGGTACCTATGAATCGCTGGAGAAATACGGGCGTGATCTCACGGCTGCAGCTCGTCAGGGCAAACTTGATCCTGTCATCGGCCGCGATGAGGAAATTCGCCGCACCATCCAGATTCTCAGCCGACGAACCAAAAACAATCCAGTGTTGATCGGTGAACCTGGGGTCGGGAAAACCGCCATTGTGGAAGGGCTGGCCCAGCGGATTGTGAATGGCGATGTACCCCAGGCTTTGCAGAATCGTCAGCTGGTCTCTCTTGACATGGGGGCGTTGATCGCCGGTGCGAAATATCGGGGTGAATTCGAGGAACGACTCAAGGCTGTGTTAAAGGAGGTCACCGCCTCCGAGGGGCTGATTGTGTTGTTCATTGATGAGATTCATACGGTGGTTGGAGCCGGCGCTACAGGTGGAGCTATGGATGCCAGCAACCTGTTGAAGCCGATGCTGGCCCGGGGTGAGCTGCGCTGTATCGGCGCAACCACATTGGATGAACATCGTCAGCACATCGAGAAGGATCCTGCCCTGGAGCGTCGTTTCCAGCAGGTTTTTGTGGATCAACCCACGGTGGAAGACACCATCTCGATCTTGCGCGGCCTCAAGGAGCGCTATGAGGTGCATCACGGTGTACGCATCGCCGACAATGCCTTGGTAGCAGCCGCCGTGCTAAGCAGCCGCTATATTGCCGATCGCTTCTTGCCCGACAAGGCCATCGATCTGGTTGACGAATCAGCCGCCAGACTAAAGATGGAGATCACTTCCAAGCCTGAACAGATCGATGAGCTTGATCGTCGGATTCTTCAGCTTGAAATGGAAAAGCTGTCCCTCGGCCGCGAATCCGACGCTGCCAGCCGCGACCGCTTTGAGCGCTTGCAAAAGGAGTTGGCCGACCTCAGTGAGCAGCAGAGTGCTCTCAACGCCCAGTGGCAAAAGGAGAAAGGCTCCATTGATGAACTCAGCAGCATCAAAGAAGAGATTGAGCAGGTGCAGCTTCAAGTAGAGCAGGCTAAGCGTGATTATGATCTGAATAAGGCAGCTCAACTGGAATACGGTACTCTTGCTGAACTACACCGTCAGCTTGCCGCAAAGGAGGCTGAACTCTCCGCGAGTGGGGATGATGGCTCTGAGAAAATGCTGCTACGCGAAGAGGTGACCGAAGATGATATCGCAGAGGTGATTGCTAAGTGGACGGGCATTCCTGTTGCTCGCTTGGTGCAAAGTGAGATGGACAAGCTTCTCCACCTCGAAGACGAGTTACATACACGCGTTGTTGGTCAATCAGAGGCTGTTACTGCTGTCGCCGACGCAATCCAGCGTTCCCGCGCTGGCCTCAGCGATCCAAACCGGCCGATTGCCAGCTTCCTGTTCCTTGGTCCTACAGGCGTCGGTAAGACCGAGCTCTCCAAGGCACTGGCCAGTCAGCTGTTCGACAGTGATGAGGCCATGGTGCGCATTGATATGAGTGAGTACATGGAGAAGCATGCCGTCAGCCGGCTGATTGGTGCGCCTCCTGGCTACGTCGGTTATGAAGAGGGTGGCCAGCTCACAGAAGCCGTGCGCCGTCGTCCCTATGCCGTTATCCTCTTCGATGAGGTGGAGAAGGCTCACCCCGATGTCTTCAACGTGATGCTGCAGATTCTCGACGATGGGCGTGTTACCGATGGCCAGGGCCGCACGGTTGATTTCACCAATACGATTTTGATCCTTACTAGTAATATAGGTAGCCAGTCAATCCTGGATCTGGCCGCAGATCCTGGCCGTCATGAGGAAATAGAGCGTCGTGTTAATGAAGCCCTACGTGCTCATTTTCGGCCCGAATTTCTAAACAGACTGGATGAGACTATCATCTTCCATAGCCTCAGAGCGGAAGAACTCCGTCGGATTGTTGAGTTGCAGGTGAATCGCCTTGAACATCGACTTGAGGAGAAGAAACTTGGCCTCCAACTGGATCATGCTGCCCTCGATTGGTTGGCGACCGCTGGCTATGACCCAGTCTTTGGGGCTCGACCCCTGAAACGCGCGATTCAGCGCGAGCTTGAAACCCCTATTGCCAAGGGAATCCTGGCAGGTCAATTTACCTCTGGGGATTGCATCCGTGTCTCCGTCGAGCAAGACAACGGTCACGAGCGACTGCGCTTTGCCAAGCAGGAGCCATCTCGTTTACCGGTTTTAGCCTGATTGATTACGCCCTGGGGAATCAGATCCCCAGGGCTTCTCTCAGTCTTGGCTGGCTGTACCAGCTCCAGGGGCCCTCGGTTACAGGCTGGACGCCGAGATCTTTGCGGAGGTCGTCGATGTTGTCGTGAAAATGATCTTCCCAGATTACAGGAAAGAGAGGTTTGGCCTGTGCAGCTATTTCAAGGCCATGACTAATCAGTCTAAAGGTATAGCTTGCTGTGCGCAGCCGTTCTTCGTGGCTGCTCATATGGAATTCTGGGGTATCATTGCTGAGCCAGTTAATCAGAAGGCTAATCAGATCAATAAATCCAAGCCCTGGATGGTTGAATTGTCCAACACTGATGCTGATCACACCAATTTCTCCGAACCCATCCAGGCTGAAGCCACTCAGGATGTGGTGGATATCGTGCGTTGCGAACACTCGGTAGTTAATATAATCAGCATCGCTTTCAAGATCGTTGTAGAAGCTTGGCTCCGGGAAGAAGTTGATGTCGTAGCCTAGGGTGTCGAGCACGGTGACATAGGTATGGCCGAGCGTGCCTTGAGGCAGAGCCCGTAGTTTTTTTGCGTTGTATGGACCGCAGAGTCGCCGCTGGTGGATCAGTGCCGCCGCTGTGGGATTCTCGTGCAGGATGCGTTCGCACAACCGCATGGGAGGGCAGTCGCGCAAGCGATGGGCCAGCAGAAAGGCATTGCTCGCCGAGGCGCCGGATCCGGCCGCCAAGTCGGTGAGCTCTAAAAATGTCTGAAGATGCTCGCGGGTGGCGATCTGATCGAGATATCGAAAGCCCATGGCAGCAATCTGGCTGTTGCTGAACTCTAGACATGGGATGCCGCGATATCATCGATGCGGTTGGCTAATGCCACATCCAGCTCTGTGATGCCGCCGCAGTCATGGGTGGTCAGATGGATCGTGACCCTGTTCCAGACATTGCACCATTCTGGGTGGTGACCCATGCTTTCGGCAGCGAGAGCCACCTGACAGATGAAACCGAAGGCTTCCGAAAAATCCTTGAAGCACCACTGTTGGTGAAGCTTGCCACCCGCGATGTTCCAATGGGGTAGTTGCTCCAGTAGATCATTAAGAGCGCTGGCGTTAAGGAGCTCCATGGTCATGGCCCGATGCAATGGGATAACGGTACTCCTCCTGGTACACCACAACTAATCAGCGTAATGCTTCAAACCGCTGCTCGAAGAGCTGCAGTGGCAACTCCCCTGGCCGTCAGGTGAATCCTGGCAATAGGTTGTGGGCGGTAAGCCTGTCAGAAGTGGATCAGGCCCGCGCCTGTTGCTCGAGGCTTGACAGCGAGTCGCCCCTCCTCCAAGGGCAACGGCTGAATCGGTTTTTGGGACCAGCATGCCGAATCGCCCCTTTGTACTAAGGTTCAGGCTAAGAACGGCCTTCCCCATTGTTATGTCGTTATTGCTACCACCTGGCGGGTCAGCCTTGGCAGGGCTTGCTGTTGGTATCGCGTTTGTCGCGATGGCCCTGCCTGCTCGGCTCCAGGCTGCGGTTGTGGCTGAGATCACACAATATGACGATGGCGTTCAGGTGGTGATGAAGGGCTCTCTGAACCTTGGTGATCTGGTTTATCTTTATACGAACGCACTGGATGCACCTGTCGGCCAAATTGATCCCTCTGCAGCTTTTGTGTTCGGAGGGACTAAGCCCCGTGATCCATCCTCTACAAACCCCGGCTTATCATATACTTGGTATGACGTCTATAAGGGAACTATTCATGGTGATGGGCCCTTTGGCTCTGGCGAGCTAAGCACTTTCTATGTCCCAAGCGTCGATGTCCGCGGCGGAGCCTTTGGCTTTGAATTATTTGGCTTGGAGTCGGGTTTATTCGGTGTTCCCAAATCCTATTCGAGTCAAGGTAACATCTTTACTCAAGTGTGGTTGCCTGGCGCCAGTCGAGCTTCCATCGGTATCAGCCTCGGAGAATTCCGCTATTCGTGGGGCGCGGGTGATCATGCGGATCACTTGATCGTGAGAGTGTCGGCAAGGGATGGCCTACGACCGGTATCCGGTCCACTTCCCCTTCTTGGATTCTCCTCGGCTTGGGTGTGGAGCCGTCGCCTGCGCCGCCGCTGTCTAAGCCTCCACCACCAGTAGTGCCTCTGAATCACGACTCTGAACCTCTCCGATTTCGGCCGCCTGCTTACAACCAAAGCGCTGCAGGATGTGGATGACATGGCTCACACAGCTGGGGTCGCAGCTCACCAGCAAACCTCCGCTTGTCTGGGGGTCGCTGAAGAGGGCCCGCTCCGCCAGCGGCAATCCATTCGGCAGACTGACCGCATCAGCACAGGCCGACCAGTTGCGCTCGGAAGCGCCGGTCATGAGCCCAGCCCCAGCAAGTTGTCGCGCCTGAGGCAGCATCGGCACTGCCGACCAATCCAGCCGCAGGCTCACGTTGGATCCCCGCGCCACCTCCAACCCATGGCCAACCAGTCCAAAGCCGGTGATATCGGTGAGGGCATGCACGCCGCTCAGGCCTGCCAATGCAGGGCCAGCCGCGTTGAGCGTGGTGGTGCTCTCCAGCAGTGCGTCATAGCCCTCGGCATTGAGCTGGCCTTGTCGTAGGGCGGCCGCTAGTACACCCACCCCGAGGCCTTTGCCAAGCACAAGCCTGTCCCCTGGCTGGGCGTCGCTGTTGCGACGCACCTGGTTCGGATGGACCAACCCCAGCACCGCCAGCCCATAAATGGGCTCCTGGGATTCGATCGTATGACCCCCAGCAATCGGAATTCCGGCGGCTCGGCAAGCGGCATGTCCTCCACTCAGGATGCGGCTGATCACCTCCGTGCCAAGTTGCTTGAGGGGCATACCGACAAGGGCCAGGGCCAGAATTGGCTGGGCACCCATCGCATACACATCGCTGATGGCATTAGTGGCGGCAATCCGGCCGAAATCGTGGGCATCGTCCACGATGGGCATGAAAAAATCAGTGGTTGCCACCAGCGCCTGCTCGCCGTTCAGCTGGTAAACGGCTGCATCATCGGCAGTGCTCAGGTCAACCAGCAGCGCATCGGCAAGCGGCATCTGCGGCATGCTGCGCAAGATTTCCTGCAGAATCCCAGGCGCCATCTTGCAACCGCATCCACCTCCATGGGAAAGGTCGGTCAGCCGTACAGGATCGTCGTGGTTCAGGGCCTCCACAGCGCTCCTCAATGAGCTCGCCAGAGGGCGGTATTCGGCCAGGCGCGGGCTCCATACCTGGCCGCTGTTCAACGCGTCCAAATCCGCCAGCACCAGATCCTGCCCTTCCATCAGCACCAATTGATCCACGGCAATATCGAGGTCACCGCGGAAGAAATGGGCTCTGCGGGCTGCGGTGGTTTCCACAAACCAAGGGGTGAGGTTCTGCGCCTGCCAGCCGATTTCCTCCTCAAGCTCACGACGCAGGGCTTGCTCCGGCGTCTCGCCTGGATCCAGGTGTCCACCGAACAGACCCCAGTGACCCGGTGCCACGATTCCTTCCGTATCGTCGCGCAATTGCAGCAGCCAACGTCCGTGCCGCCGCAGCATCGCCAGGGCCACCTCTCTCATCGCCTTCGTTTCTCTGGATTCATTGTGGGACCTAGCCTGGATCCAAGCCCTGCGAGTCAGCCATGGTCGCTGTCGCCCCCCTGCAGCCGTCCCTTCAGAGCCTCAGAGCCGGCAGCCACGCCCACGGGTTGATTCAACAGTTGGCACGCCGCCTGCACCGCTTGGCTGAGGAGGTGCTCACCGGCAGCGATCCGGAGGATCTGCACCAGCTGCGGGTCACCCTGAGAAGGCTGCGTTCGGTGCTCCGCCAATTTTCTCCAGCGTTGATTCTGCCGCCACGCGTGCGTGGTTCCAGGCTGGCGGAACTGGCCCGATCCACCGGTCGCACGCGCGACCTCGACGTTTTGCTGGAGCGTCTCGAGCACGCGATGTGTCCCCTTCTACCCTCCTGGGAGCGGGACCGTCTGCAGCCCTTGCTGGCGCAGGTTCGCAAGCAACGCCGCCATTGCTTTCGTCGGATGCGGGAGGATCTGCGCAGTAGCCGCGTCCGCAATCTGCAACGCGCCCTCTCCGGATGGTGTACGAATCCCGCCTACACTGTGCTGGGTCGCCAACCGCTGCAGCCCTGGATGCCCGACTTGCATCTGGCTTTGGTCAACCGGCTGTTTCTGTTGCCTGGTTGGTTTGCAACCGATCCACACGACGAGAGCCTGCATCAGTTGCGCAAAGCCCTCAAGGAAATCCGCTACGGCGTTGATCATCTCCAACCGCTGCTACCGCCCGCCACTTGCCGATGGGTGGACACCTTGAAGCAGGCTCAGGCCATGTTGGGTGACCTCCAGGATATCCAAATGATGGCCATGATGATGCGCAAGGGGCACCACGATGGTGTTGGCCCCTCCGAGCTGTCCACGCTCTCAGGCTTGTTGGCTGCCGAGCAGTCGGCGACGTGGCGACGCTGGCAAGGTCTCGCCGGTCACTTGCTGCAACCCTCCCATCGTCACGCCTTGCAAACGTTGCAGCCTGAGCCAAACGACTGAGGGCTTTCCATTCCAACGCCATGCATCAGAAAATCGGAACAGTCGCCACTCGAAGCGGTGTGACTGTGAAAACAATCCGCTTCTACTGTGACGAGGGCCTCCTCAACCCTGTTGCTCGCAGTGAGGGTGGCTATCGTTTATTTGATGAGCGAGTGTACGCAGAGTTGGACTTAATCCGCAGCCTTCGATCGATTGATATTCCGCTCTCGACTATCCGTCAGATTCTGGATGCCCGGCGTTCAGGGATCTGCACTTGCGCTTCACTAAAGGAGATGATTCGCTCTAAGATAGAAGGAATTCAGGCATCCATCAACAGCTTGGAAACCCTGCGTACCGAGCTCAGCTCGCTGCTCGATTCTTGGGAGGATTGCGGCGGGCGAACAAGTTCGCCCGCGACGGCGGAGTGAGTTCTCCTTTGACAACTGCGCCTAATCGACGGCCACATCGATTGTGGCCGCTCGTGCCTCTGCAGTCTTCGGTAATTCAATATCTAGCATCCCATCATGAAAATGCGCTTTGAGATTGTGTTCATCAACACCCCTGGGAAGGGTAAAGCTACGAATGAAGTTGCCGTATGATCGCTCCACACGATGCACGCGGCCTTGGGTAGATTCACTGCTCTGATGACGCTCGCCTTCGATGGTCAACACACCATTGCAGATATTGACGCGAATATCTTTTTTTTGGATGCCGGGGAGTTCGACCTGAATCATAAAGGCATCATCACGCTCGCTGATATCAACATTGGGAGACCATTCGCCGTCGGCTACCATCTCAAGGCCTCGCCGTGCAGGAAGCCCCATCCAGCGAGAGTAGCGATCCATCATTGTTTCCAGTTCCCGCAGGGGTTCCCACCTGCTTTCACGACGGAGCAGATTCATCGGTCTGATCAGCTGAGAGTTGACCTATTCAGGCTATGGAAGAAGCAACCAGTGTTAGGCTGCTGAGGCAGATTCTCCTTGCCCTTGCTGCAAGCTTGCTGTAGCCAACGTCGTAGCAGATGCCGACAGCGAGAAGACTTCCATGGCTTTTGCGAGACGGCCAAGCGATGGGTGTCCCCGGTAGGCCTGAACCAGGGGTGACTGCCACAGAAATGGAGCTAACGGACAGCGTTTATCCACAGCGCGCTCAAACCAGATGCTGGCTTCGACCTGCGCTCCCAGCCGTAACGCGGCGATGCCCCAGAGACTGGGCCAGGGTTGCCTCGGTTGTCGCAGGCTGTCTTTGAGCATCAAGATGGCTTGATCGGCAGCACCAACTCCCGTGAGCGCGGTGATCAGCAAGGGGTGGCCGATGGACGAAAGGCTCGCCCGAGACAGTCGCACCGTTTGCTCCATCAGGCTGCTGGCTTCCCGGGCACGGCCGCGATAGCAATGGATCAAGGCCAGCAGCAGCCGGGCCAGCACCTGTTCAGGATCCAGAACCAGCTGATTCTGAAGGGCTTGGATTGCTCCATCGGCGTCGTTGAGCAGCCACAAACTCCAGGCCGTCAAGGCCCACCCCCAGGGCAGATGCAGATCGAGCTGTGACTTGATGGCCTGATAGGCCGCCGTCGGTCTGCCGGTAGCCAGGAGGTGAGCCGACCAGGCGGCGAGAGCATCGCCTGGTTCCTCCACTTGCGAGAGCAGGGTTCCAAAGCGCTGTTCGCTCACTCTGGGCTGCCAATCGAGAAGGGAGAGGGTGTCGGACTCGATGGCCTGCCAGTTGCTGCGTTGTTCAGGCGGAATCGTGGTCTGTTGGATTAGGTTGTGGATGGCCTGACTGCAATCGCCGCTGTCGCGTAGGCCCCACAGAGCGTGCTGTGTGAGCGCTCGGCACAAGTCGAGTCGGATCGCGCTTTCACCTGGGCAGAGTTGTTCGGCGTGATGAAGATGCTGAAGGGCAGCGGCTAAAACGGCTGGGTTGCGGCGCTGCAGCCGGATGTGTGCTTCATCGCCATGGTTTACGGCGCGCTGCTGCCGGGCGTTGCGAGGTGAAGCTGGTTTGGGCGTGAGTTCGATCTCTGCGGCTTGTGGTGGCCTGGCCACAGTCGGTTGTGGCTCGGGAGAAACCGACTGGTTTGAAGTACCGACCGTGGATGCGGCACTGAGATCACGGCTCACGGAGACCGTGAGGATGTAGCCACTGCCGTAAAGGGTGGAGATGCATTTGACACCCAGCCCGCTTTCATCCAAAACCCGTCGCAACAGGTGAATGGCCCGGGCGAGGCTTTGTTCCGAAATACTGCTGCGCTTCCAGGCCGCTTCAATCAGATCGTCGCGGCGGATTACCTCTCCCGCCCTCTCGCAGAAACAGCGCAACAGACGTTGCTGCAAAGGTGCGAGTCGTACCAGCTTCCCTTGGCTCCAGAGGGTGCCATCTCTTCGAAACACCAGATGTGCCTGTCCTTCCGGCGCCAGGAGCAGCAGATCTTCCCCGCCCTGAACGGCGCTGCTGGACCGATCCCAGATTTGGCGATGGTCCGGTAAAGTTTGGGTCATTTTTAGTTCAGGCGGGTGCCGGGGGCTGGTCGCAGAGTGGCGTTTGGATAGACCTTCGCGGAATCTCCCCTCACCATCATGGCAACACGTCAACAGGTTGTCATTCATCGCTGAGCGCCGGGCTGGCCCGTTTGCTCCAAGGCAGGCCAGAGTGGAAGCCTCCTTGTCGATTGGCCGGTTGCCCCCTCGCCCCATCCCAGCGCCCTGGAGTCAGATCAACCATTGGCGTCGCAGCCTCACCGTGCCCCAATTCACGGTGGTCACCGGGTTGTTGGTCATTGCCTCCGGCACGTTGGTGCTCGCCTCACCGTTGTGCTCCAGCGATCGCGTCGGCCTCTGGCAAGCTCTCTTCACGGTCACCTCGGCCATCACGGTGACGGGCCTGTCGATCATCGATGTCGGCCGCGATCTGACCCTTGTGGGTCAGATCGTGCTTGCCGGGCTGATTCTGGTGGGGGGGCTGGGTCTGATGGCGATCACCACCTTTCTTCAGGGGTTTGTTCAGGGCCGTTCCGGCCTGCGGCAACGGCTGGATCGGGGTCGTGCACTCGATGAATTCGGCGTGGGAGGGATTGGCCCCACCTTCAACTCCATTCTCCTGACAGCCAGCTGCGTGATTGCCCTTGGTACGGGCCTCATGTTTGGCTTCGGTTTCACCGATGTGGCCAACCCACTCCAGCGCTTCTGGATGTCTCTCTTCCATTGCATCAGCGCCTACAACAACGCTGGCTTCGGCCTCTTGAGCGACAATCTCGAGGATTACCGGGGCAATCCAGTGGTCACTGGGGTGATCGCCGCCCTGATCGTGATTGGCGGTCTGGGCTGGCGGGTGACCAACGACCTCTGGACCAAGCGCTTTCAACTGCAGCGACTGCGCCGCCTGAGCCTGCACGCCAGACTCGTGCTGCGCAGCACTGTGTTGCTGATTGGTCTGGGGGCTTTGGGTTTGCTGCTCACCGAACGCTTTGCTCCTGATGGCGTGATTGGCAGCCTCGGCCCTCTCCAGCAGATTCAGGTGGTGTTGTTTCAGTCGATCACCACCCGCACGGCAGGTTTCAACACCGTGCCCCTTTCGGTCGACACCATCTCCGATGCGGGCTTGTTGTTGATCATTGGCCTGATGTTCATCGGTGCCAGCCCTGGGGGCACCGGCGGTGGCATCAAAACCACCACCTTCGCCGTTCTTATGGGCGCTACCCGATCCACCCTGGAGGGCCGCTCAGAAGTGGTAATTCGCCGCCGAGCTGTGGCAGGTGACCTTGTGCTCAAGGCCGTTGGCGTCACCTTGGCCTCGGCGTTGTTTGTGCTCCTGATGACCCTGCTGCTTGGACTTGGCCCTGCCACGCTCTCGGGTCCAGGTGTCCCATCGGCCAGCTTTCTGGAAAAGCTGTTCACCTGCGTCTCAGCCTTTGCCACCGTCGGGCTCGATGTGGGCGTGACCGCCGAATTGAATCGCTGGGGTCAGTTGGTGCTGATGGTGGGGATGTTTGTCGGTCGGCTCGGCATCATGCTGTTGCTGGCTGCGGTGTACGGACGCCGGGCTGCGCCTAGGGTCGGATATCCCCGCGAAGAGGTCTTCCTCTGAGATGTCCGGTACTCCTTGGTGGCAGTGGCGCGCTGCTGAACCAGCCAGTCGAGGCGGGTTTGCGGTGATCGGTGTGGGGCGCTTCGGTTCGTCGGTTTGTACCGAACTGTTGCGTGCCGGGGCTGAAGTGCTGGCCGTAGACCTCAACCAACGGGCGATTGATGAACTTCGCCAGCTGGATCCAGCGATTGAGGCTCGCGTGGTTGACTGCACGGATGAGGAGTCCCTTCGCGCCGCAGGTGTTCTCGATGTAGGCACTGTGGTTGTGGCGATCAGTGAACCGATTGAGGCCAGCATCACGGCCACACTGATTGCCAAGGATTCTCCCGGCACGCGGGTGCGGCAGGTGATCGCAAGGGCTACCAGTGATCTCCACGTCAAAATGTTGCAGCGGGTTGGGGCTGATCGGGTGGTTTTTCCCTCTAAAATGATGGGGCAACGCCTCGGCCTGGAGCTGATGCGCCCCAACATGCTGGAGCGTCTTCGCCTGGATGATCGCAACAGCATCGAAGAGATCCGCGTACCCAGCTCATTTGTCGGCCATTCCCTCAGGGATTTGAATCTGCGGCGCAATTACAACGTCACTGTTCTGGCGGCGGGTCAGGCCAATGCCCTGCAAGTGAATCCCCCCGCCTCCCATCAGTTGCAAGCGGGTGAACTGTTGGTCGTGATGGGATCCAGTGATGATCTGGCCGCGCTGCCCCCCGATTGATTCCGCCGCGGCCTGGCCGCAGACCTGCTTGCTGCGGATTCCTTCGTCTGGGGCGGCCCCAGGCTGGGAACCCTTGGATGCTTCGCCTTGGGCCACTCTCCGTTTCAGTTGACATCCTCAGCCTTTGCCGATGGGCAGTGGATCCCGTTGGATCACACCGGCGCTGGTCGGGATCTTTCTCCGCCGTTGCACTGGAGCGGCGCGCCCCTCCAGGCGCAGAGCTACACCCTTGTCTTTGAAGATCCTGATGCACCCCACGGCACCTGGTTGCATTGGCTGTTGTTTGATATCCCAGCACCGATCGGCCGCCTGCCGGCTGGTTTACCGCGCTCGCCCTATCTGGCCAATGGGGCCCGCCACGGGCTGAGCTGGGGTGTGCATCATTTCAGCCGACTGGGCTATCACGGTCCTCTGCCGCCACCCGGTAGCGCCCATCGCTACCGCTTTCAGCTGATCGCGCTCGATACCCTGCTTGTGCTGCCGGCGGGCTCCACCATCGCGGATGTGCGCTCAGCGATGGCGGGCCATGATCTTGGCCGGGCTGAGCTGTGGGGCATCTACAGCTGTGAGCGACAGTCTCTCAGGAGCTCAAGCACGGTTTGATCATCGAGCTGATTGAAGTGGCGATAGTGCTCACCCACGGCCCGCAGCCCCGTCACCACCGCCAAGCAGATCAGTCCGTCGACCCGGGTGGATAACCAGGCTTTGACCTGACGATCCAGCACCGGCACCGCCAGGGTCAGACGGACCGGATGCACCGCCCGGAGTGAATCGATCGCGGCGCTTACCGTCAGACCGGTGGCGATGCCGTCATCCACCAGCAGCAGATCACGCCCGCGCAGATCCTCGGCTGTCGCATCGCCATAGCGCCGCTGCCGCCTCTCCAGCTCCTGCTTCGCCACGCGCACCAGCTGCTGCCGCCAGTCGCCCTGGCTGCTCAGCCAGGGTTGGATGGCTTCATCCCAGAGTTCCACGCCACCAGGCCCGATGGCACCGATGGCCCGTTCCGGATCATCGGGTAGAACCAGTTTGCGCACCGACCAGGTGGTGATCGGCAGATGAAGCTGTTTGGCCACCTCTGCGGCTACGGCCACTCCGCCCCTGGGCAGGGCCACCACAGTGCACGTGTCCGCCCGGCCGGCCCAGGGCGCCAGGTGTGCCGCCAGCTGTTGCCCTGCCTCTCGACGGTCCGTCCAGAGCGGTTCCTGTGCTCCCATGGTTCGCCTGATGACCGGCATGACCGTCCTAAGTGTTTCTGGAACGGCTGTCGATCACCGCGGCCTATCGAGCGCGCCGTCGCTGGCGACTAACCACACTCCGGTGTAGGTGGATCGGCAACCACGTAGCGACGGCCATCGTCACCGATGTAGGTGATCCGCCCCAGGGCATCGATCGTCGGTGTGGCGTGGGGGGTTATGGGAGTGTTCTCTCCACGGTCCTCTGTGGGTTCTGGATCGTTGGGATCTCGTTCGTTCTGGTTCATGACCCATCAGCGAACGACCAGCACCGAACAGGGAGCCTGCACAAGCACCCGTTGGGTTTCACTGCCGAGGAGCAATCCGGCCACCCCTCTCCGGCCGTGGGAGGCCATCACGATGAGGTCGCACGACAACCGCATGGCCGCCGCCACGATCGCTCCATGGGGGAGATCGCCGCTCACCTGCTCCCGTTGGGCTTCCACGCCGGCTTGGCGGGCCTGGGCTAAACCCTCATCAAGGATCCGATCGGATTCTGTGTGGGCCAAGGCCAAGAGCGCCTCCAGGGTGCGTGCGTCGAGCTGATCACCCATCCCCACCACGGGGATCGATGCTAGTGCCATCACATGCAACAGGGTGAGCCGGCTGCCGAGGGTCTGTGCCAGTTGGAGAGCTTCGTGAAGAGCGCGACGGGAGCGGTCGGACCCGTCAGTGGGCACCAGGATGTGCGTGTAGGTCATGGCGAACGTCCCCATGCAGTCGGTCTAGGCCAACATCAGTGTCCCGTCCATCCCGCCAGGTGAGCGGCGGCGCGAGAGCGCACCAGTGCTCGTGCCGCCGGCAGCGCCGGTTCCAGCCGTTCGCTGCTGAAGGGTGGCAATGAGCGGCTGCGCAGCCAGGCGCCCCATCGGAATTCGTGAAACGGAATCAGGGGGGCCGCCTGGATCATCCCTTCCTTTTTGAGTTTCCAGACCAGGCTTCGGAAGGGATCATCCTGAAGGCCCAGCAGGTTGTCCGGTAGGGCTGTCAGCGTGAGCGGCCCCAGACCGCGGCCGTCATACAGGTAAAGCCAGCCACGCTGTTTCAGTGCCGCGAGCACCTCCAGTGGGTTGTGCCCATCGAGGTCCAAGACCACGTAGCCAAAGGCGGTGACGTGGCGGTCGAGTTCCAGGAGGGCCCGCAGTCGATGGTGCCGGTCCACCATCCACAGCAGCCCTCCTGCACCCCGAACCAGCGGCACTGGCTTACCGGTGAGGTAGCGGCTGCGCTCCCGCCGTGATTCGCCGCCGAAGTCTTTCTGTCGACTGCGCACCTCAGCCAGCCCCACACAGAGCTGGGTGGGCCGCAGGTTGGCCACGGTGACCTCCAGCAGCGATTGGTGGCTGTCGGGCGGAGGGAGGGGCTGATAGGGCGGCAGCCGCAGGGCCATGGTGCATCATCTGATGCTTTCATTCTCGCCGGCCTGTGGCGATAGGGTCGGGGCTGGCGAACCCTCCCATGACTGAACCTGTTGCCCGTGTCGCTTCCCCAGGGCTGCCCCTGGAGGGTCCGGATGGGGCCATTGGGGTGCTTGTCTGCGGCCACGGCAGCCGTAATCGCCTGGCCGTCGCTGAATTCGCAGCTCTGGCCGATCGCTTGCGGAGCCAGCTGGCGCCGGTGCCTGTGGAGCATGGATATTTAGAATTTGCCAGGCCTATCTTGCGCGATGGCCTGGAGAGCTTACGTGCCAAGGGAGTGCGGCATATCCTGGCTATTCCAGCTATGTTGTTTGCCGCAGGTCATACCAAGGACGACATACCTTCGGTGCTCAATACGTATGCGGCAGAGACCGGTCTCAAGATTGATTACGGCCGCGAACTCGGAGTGGATCTGAAAATGATTCAGGCTGCTGGAGCCCGCATCCGCAGCACCATCGATGCAGCTCCTCTCCTGCCAGCCCATGAGACTCTGCTCGTGGTTGTGGGCCGAGGCTCTTCGGACCCTGATGCCAATTCTAATGTGGCTAAAGTCACACGCATGCTGGTCGAGGGATTTGGCTTTGGATGGGGCGAAACGCTCTACTCAGGTGTTACTTTTCCTCTTGTAGAACCTGGTTTGCGTCAGCTGATGCGACTGGGATTTCGTCGCTTAGTTATATTTCCATATTTCTTGTTCTCTGGTGTTTTGGTCAGTCGCATCCGGGAGCATACGCAGCGGGTGGCCATCGATCACCCTGAGGTTGAAATCCTGCAGGTTCCCTATCTAGGTGACCATCCGATGGTGCTCGAGACATTTGCGGAGCGGGTGGCCGAAGTCTTGCGGGGTGATACGGCCATGAATTGCTCCCTCTGCAAGTACAGAGCCCAGGTGCTGGGGTTCGAGCAGCATGTAGGACTACCGCAGCACAGTCACCATCATCATGTGGAGGGGTTGGTGGAGAGTTGCACGCTCTGCGAGGCCGAATGCACCGGTGCATGTCAGGCTGATGGCCAGCTGCTGCCAGGGCAGCAATCCCTGGATTCACATCATCACCACCATCCGATCTACCCCCATGCTGATCACCCCCTTGGGCCGCGGACTCTGAGGAGCGAGTGAGACCATCTCAGGTCGGGGCCGAGTTGCGCTGATCAGCAGTCCTAATGATTGGCGATGAGCCTCTCAATCCCCCGGTTTTCCCCAGCGGATGCTCTGTTTTCCCCAGTTCATTGTCCCAGGCTCTTGCCAAGCCGTTCCGCTGGGGAAAGACAGCAAAACACCATGAGCGCCTTGACAGCGGCAGGAATCCGTGGCGCCGACCTGCAGCAGACCGAGCACGGTGTCAGCTCAGTAGGACTGGCCTGGCTTCTCGGTCTGCGACGCGGCTGGAGGCTGCTGGATTCTTGCCTTTGACGGGGCCCGTACACCTATGGCCTAATTGGACGTGAAAGACCCTTGGAGTACCGGTGTCCGTGGCCGCAGACCGCTTTTTCTTGCAGCGCTGCATGGAAGTCAGCGCGGATTCAGCCAGCATCTGCCTGGAGGCTGAAGTGCCGGAAGCTTTGTTCGACGGTTTGCACCAGTTCATGCAGGCCCACCCTGAGTGGGATCAAATGCGTGTGTTTACCTCCGCTCTGGCCACTTTTCTGTTCCAGAACGGATGCAATGAAGCATCGGTTACCCAGCACTACCTGGATGGATTATTTGCTGATCGTTGAGGAGCTCATAAAAAGGGGCCGGGGTTGTTACCCCAGCCCCTGATCTCCCTTGCCCGACCCGATGAAAGGTCGCCCAGTCATGATCCGGGACAAGCCATCCGTCGACTGTCACCGTTGACACCGCTTGGCCTGTTCTGTGTGAGGCCCAGGATCATCATTCAGCCCAGCGGCCGCCGCGGCACAGGCTCTCCAGGTGATCGCCATGATCGTGAGAGTGGGACTCTGCCACCCCGCGCTGGGCCAGCAACTGCCATCGGTGACTAACACGTTGCTGGCCCCCCAACAGCGATTCCAGCGATCCACCACCCCAGCGTCTGGCGTTGCCGCCATCCTGGCGCCCCCGAGTTCGTGGATGTAGTACCCCGGAGGGGCCGCCTGGGCCGCCAGGGCCGGACTGTGACGAACCAGTGGCTCCAGTAGCGGTAGCCGCACCAAGTCGGGGAGGGGCTGAATCCGGCCGCCCGCTGCGGCCACCACCGCAGTCATCCGTTGTTGCATGTGATCGACCATGGCGAGTTCGTTGGCGCCCCAGCGACAGGCGATGCGAGCTGCCGCCAATCCCCAGGCATCGGTGAGCTCGGGGTCGAGGGTCACCCGGTTGTCAGCGTCGGGCAGCACTTCGCCATGACCAATCAGAAACCCGAGGGCTTCGTTGGGCCGACGGCGCAGGGGGCGGGGTGGGTCGAAGCGCTGAATCGCGGTCCAGAGTCCATAACCTCTCAGGAATCCAGGCCGCTCCTCACATGATGGAATTCCCTCCAGATTGAGGGTGTTGGGGATGAAGCAGCTGCCGGCCCCGGAGAGTTCCGCGGGCGTCGCCGGCGGTGGGATGTCGGGGATCGAGAAAAAGCGACTGCACGATACGTGATCCATCAGGTAGCGGCCCAAGGTGCCCGACTGGTTGAGCCGTGAGCTGCCGTGCAGCTGATCGGTGTGGAGCAGAAGCCGTACGGTTTCAATCGTGGAGGCGCAGAGCACCACCAGCGACGCTCGCACCAATTGGCGTGATGCCTTGCGAGGGTCCAGTACCACGACACCCTCGGCGCGACCGTCATGGCCCAGCTCCAGGTGACTGGCGATCAGCCCGCTGCGTAGTTGGACCCGCCCTGTGGCCAAAGCTCGTGCCAGGGTGCTGCCCTGAGCGCTGCTGGCAGGCCAGGGCTCTTCGGGCCGGCGGCGATGCAGGGCAAACCCCCGCGAGTGGATCAATGGCAGCCCCAGTTCCAGGTGAATGGCTTGTTTGAGGTGTTCTTCTGCCGGAGTGAAGGGAAGGGGATCGAGACCCTGACCATCGGGCAGTTGCGGGAGACAGTCGCTGCTGCCATGTACGCCGAGGCATCGTTCCAGGCGGCTGTACCAGGGATCAAGGTCGCGGCTGTCGATTGGCCAGGCCGGGCCATGGCCATCGCGGCGACCGGCATGGAACTCATGGTCGGATAGACGCAGGGTGATGCCACCCCACGTCAGACTTCGTCCCCCTACCTGGCGGCCCCGGCTCCAGAGGAAGGGGGCATCCTCAGGCGTGCTGTAGGGATGGAGCCGTTCGTCCACATAGAGGTCAGGATTGGTTTTCCAATACCCCGGGTGATAGGCCTGCAGCCGCTGTCGGCCGCCGCTCAGATTGGCGAGCCGGCGCAAGCTGTTGAGTGGTTCGGAGCCAAACGTGGCGGCTGCGCTGCGATTCGGTCCTGCCTCCAGCACCACCACCCTTAGACCGGCTTCGGCCAGCGCCATCGCGGCAACACCGCCACTGGCCCCTGCGCCCACCACGACAGCGTCCACTGCCCTCTCCCCGAAGCCCTCACCACCGCTGGATTGCTTCATGATGTTCTGGGGCCAAGGGCCATCAAAAAAGCCGTGGCAGGGCCACGGCTGAAGGAAATGGTGGCGGGGGCGAGATTTGAACTCGCGACCTTCGGGTTATGAGCCCGACGAGCTACCAGGCTGCTCTACCCCGCGTTGCCATCGACTGGATCCTCTGCGCACAAGTCGCAGGGGTTGGTTGCCGATGGATGCATCCTACCAAAGCGTCGGCGTCAGTCAAAGCGGAGTTCACCTCTCACCTCCAGACGCAGGTGCTCCGCGGGCGCCATGAAGCGACCTTGTAGCTCCTCGCTGGTCATCGGGGTGAGCCACTCCAGTTGTTCAAGCAGGTGCAGTGCCACAGCATGCTTGGCCCGCGCCGCCCCGTCGTCGACCTTGATTGCGATTCCAAGCCCCTCCCCCTGACGGCTCAGGCACTGAATCCCCTCGGCGCCTCCCTTGCTGAGGACTTGCCCGTGGCTGAGGCGCATCAGTTCGGTGTCGAAGCGGCCCTCGCCGGCCACCAGCTCCGGGTGGACCAACATGGCACGGCCCAGCTGTTCCAGATCGGCCTGCTCGCCGGCCCCAAGGTGCGCATAGAGGAGCGCCATCTGGGCCAGCTGCAACCGCAGGGTTGGCGCACCGCAGTCATCACGGGCTGTGACAAGCTCTGCGGAGGGCAGGGCCAGCAGATCGCTGACGCGGCGCAGCACCTCCTCCTGCAGGGGATGGTCGGGCTGCAGATAGGTCTCAAGTGGCCAGTGCAGGGCGCGGCATGTGGCGAGAAATGCTGCATGCTTGCCTGAACAGTTGTGTTGCAGCGGGCTGTCCCCCGAGCTGGGCCGAGGGCACTGCAGCAGGTGGGCCTCGAGATCAGCCGCCCAAAGCAACCGGAAGGCTTCCCGGGCATGGGCGGCACTACCGCAATGGGACGCACAGGCGATGGCCAACCCCCGTTCTCCGGCATGGCCGCGGTCAGCCGCTCCGCTGCTGATGAAGGTGGTGGCCTGAAACGGTTTGAGAGCTGAGCGGATGAAGCTGAGGTGCTGGGCATCTCCCGCTCGCATCAGCACCCGCCCGCGTCGGTCGCACACCACGGCATGCACCCGATGGCTCGATTCGGGAATGCCGTTGCGTAGCAGGCGTACCTCAAGCGGCGGGATGGCAGGGCGAGAGAAGCCGGTGGGGAGGGTCATGCAGGGCTTGGGCCTTCAAAGAGCCTGACAGACCCCCACACCCATGAGAAGCAGTGCCGTCGCCAGGGCGATCCCCCGCCGCAGCCGAGCCAGAACCGGACCCACCTGATGGCGGGCTACCAACAGATCCTGCTGGCGCCAACTGAGAGGCTTCTCCCAGACCTGGCCGTCGTACCAACCGGATTCTTCGTATTCCACCCTCTCGGAGACCAACCGGCGATGCACGTAACGCCAACCCAGCCACTGCCGCACCAGCAACAGCAGTGGAAGCATCACGGCCCAGGCCGCACCGCTCAGCAGCAGTTGGGCGGGATGGTGGCGCAGCACAACGCTGCCGCCCGCTACCACCAGGGTGAGGGGGAGCAGCGCCAACCAGCAGAGCGTCAGACGGCGCAGCAGCTGGTCTCGCGTCTGGGCCCAGCGAAAAAACCAGGAGTCGGCAAGCTGCTCGTACTCCCGAAGCGGGCGCTGCTCCGGTGGCACCGGGCAGGAGCACGGCATGGGAATCAGGTTGAGATGGCCTGGCCGGAGCTTAGGTAGCGGATTTGCTCGCCGTGACCCCAGAAGGATTCCAGGTCATAGTACGTCCGTTCGTTAGGGGTGAGAACATGCACGATCACCTCGCCGTAGTCGAGCAGCACCCAGCGTCCTTCACTCTGTCCCTCCCGTCGCAGCGGCAGCCGCTGGGCATCGCTTTCCAGACGGTCTTCCACCGAGCGTGCGATCGCACGCACCTGCACGTCGGAAAGACCGCTGCAGATGACAAACCAGTCGGCCAGAGAGGACACCGCATCGACTCCGATCAGACGGATATCCACCGCCTTGCGATCGTCGCAGGCCTCGGCGGCAAGGCGGGCCAAAGCCGCGCTGTCAGGAGCGGCAGACTGGGCTTCTGGGTGGTCGCCGGAATCAGCCATACACGTTTTCACTGGTGACGGAACGGCGGGAGCCCTGCTGCTGGGCCATTTCGGCGCGGGCCTTGCCGGCGCTGCGACGCAAGGCCTCCAGGCGATCCTCGTAAAACGCGCGCTTTTTCTTTTTGCGGGTTTGCTCCACCATCTCCTTCAGCGCCCCGCCCAGACTCTTGTAGGCGTTGGGCACGCTGTAGCCGAATCGGCAGGCCAGATCGATGGCTCGCTCGTCGGCTGCGATGGCATCGCGCAAACGCTTTTCAGAGTTGTTCTTGAGATACAGGCGATAGCCGGCGAAGCCCGAAAGCCCCATGGCCATGAGCAGGAGCAGACCATCCTGCACCCACAGCTCACCGATGGCGCCGCCGAGCCCGATGGCCAGAGCGGCCATCTCCCATCCATCCCGTGGCACGGCATCGTTCTGGATCCGACCCACCTCGTGCCAGAACAGGAGATTGCGATGGTCGAGAGCGAGGCCATCCCACACCTCCAGATTCACCTGGATCTCCACTTCATCCCGGCCGATCTCCTCGAGGGCGATCAGCGGTGGATCCACCGAAGCGGCAGCTTCGAC
>JAYKGR010000035.1:0-16948 GCA_035285645.1 Cyanobacteriota bacterium
CTCACCCCCTCTGCCTCCAGGGTCTCGAGCGGTACCACCGCATTCACCAACCCCATGGCCAGGGCTTCCTCGGCGCTGTAGCGGCGGCACAGAAACCAGATCTCCCGCGCCTTGCGCTGGCCCACCACCCGGGCCAGATAACCCGCGCCGAAACCGCCGTCGAAGCTGCCCACCCGCGGCCCTGTCTGGCCGAATACGGCATTCTCGGCCGCCAGGCTCAGGTCGCACAGCAGGTGCAGCACCTGGCCGCCGCCGATGGCATACCCCGCCACCAGCGCAATCACCACCTTGGGGAGGCTGCGGATGATGCGCTGCAGGTCGAGCACGTTCAACCGCGGCAGGCCCTGATCGTCGAGGTAGCCGCCGTCGCCCCGTACGCTCTGGTCGCCACCGGCGCAGAAGGCCCACACCCCATCGGCCGCCGGCCCGGCACCGGTGAACAGCACCACTCCTACCGTCGGATCGTCGCGCAGGCGGCTGAAGGCATCGCAAAGCTCCTGCACCGTCTGGGGCCGGAAGGCGTTGCGTTTCTCCGGCCGGTTGATGCTCACCCGGGCGATGCCTTCGTCGCTGCAGTGCAGGCAGATGTCCTGATAGTTCCCCACCGCCCGCCAGCGCACGGCGGCGGCGGATTGGGCGTCGCCCTCCGGGCTGGCACCGGCTCGGCTGTTCATGGCTGTTGCAGCATGGCTGCCGCCATTGTGCGCAGCTGCTGCCGCCACGCCCCATCCCGTTGCCGGTCGGTGCTGATCTGCACCAGGGCCAGCGGTTGTTCCAACCCCCAGTCGATCGCCTCCCCCAGGGCAGCGGCGGTTGCCGCACGACGACTCGGTATCCCATGGGCTGCGGCCAGGGCGCAGGCATCCAGGCCGGGATCCATGGCGAACAGGCGTTCAAAATCGAGGGCGGTGTCGGGGTCGGTGCGGATCGGCAGTTGCTCGAAGATGCCGCCGCCCCGGTTGTCGATCAGCAGCACCAGCAGCCGGCCGCGCAGCTGCCGGCGCCACAGCCAACCGTTGCTGTCGTGCAGCAGCGCCAGATCGCCGCTCACCAGCACCAGATCCCCCAGGGCCTCGGCGGCGCCGCAGGCGATGGAGAGCGTGCCGTCGATGCCGGAGGCGCCACGGAACGACAGCACCGGCCGCCATGGGCCCTTCGGGTCGGCGAAGCTCTCCCAATCGCGCACGGGGCTGCTGTTGGCCAGCATCAAGGCTCGGCCGGCGGGCAGCCGTTGGCTCAACCATCGCGCCAACCACGGCTCGCTGAGCTCGGCCCGCTCCCCTTCCACGGTGAGCAGTTGGCGATCGAGCCAGTGCTGCAGACGCTGCTCCGCCTTCAACCAGGCCGCGCTGCTCTCTGCCGCGCTGTTCCGTAGCGGGCCAGCGCCGGCCCCCGCCGATCCCGTCAGGCAACCCTCCACCCAGCAGCCCAGATCACCGCTCCACTGGCAGCGCGCCCGTCGGAGGGGATCGAGGGGGCGCGGGTCGTCGCCGCTCAGCAGCACCTGCTCGGCTGGCGTGGCGGCCAGCCAGCTCTGCAAGCGACGGCTGGCCGGCAGCGGCCCCAGCCGCAGCACCTGCTCCACCGGCGGCAGTGGGGGATCCTCGGCTGCCAGGAGCAGGTCGTAGCCCCCGATCAGACTCAGATTGTCGACCCCCCGCAGGCCCGACAGCGCATCGGCCAGCACCGGCCAGCCGCTGCGTTTCTGCCAGCGCTGCAGGGCCGCCACCATCGATGACCACCGCTGCGGCTGGCCGCGCCAGGGGCCGGCCACCACCAGACCCGGCCGATTTGGATCGAGGCGGGCGGCCGCCGGCACCGCAGCGGCTGCGGCAGTCGCTGAAGTGCCGGCGCCTGTCGATCCCAGCTCCAGGCCATCACGCAGCTCCGCCAGTTCAGCGGCAGCGGCATGCAACGGCTCCGCCATCGGCAGATTCAGATGCACCGGCCCCGGCGGCGGGCCGCCCACCCCCCCCACCAGGTGTCGCCAGGCGGTGCCGGCCAGCCGCTCCAGCTCGGCTGGGGCCATGCTCGCCAACCCCTCGCCATCGCCCTCCCCCAGCCAGCGGCAGTTGTGCACCAGAAAAGCCTCCTGGTTCACGCTCTGATTGGCACCGCAGCCCTTGAGCTCGCTCGGTCGGTCGGCGGTGAGGAGCAGCAGCGGGATCGAGCCTAGATCGGCCTCCACCACCGCTGCCAGCAGCTGGGCCACCGCTGTGCCGGAGGTGGTGATCACCGCGGCGGGCCGCCCTGCCGCGCGCGCCAGGCCCAGGGCGAAGAAGGCGGCGCTGCGCTCATCGATGGCGGTGTACAGCCGCAGCCCTCGGCTCTCCAATAACCAGGCTGCGGTGGCCAGGGCAGCGGAGCGGCTGCCTGGGCACACCACCACAGCCTCGAGTCCGTGCTGCATCAGGTCCAGCAGCAGCCGCACCGCCGCCCGTGCGCCGCTGTCAACCGAATCCCCCGGCTGGCGCTCCAGTGGCCTGTCTCCGTCAGGATGGTCTTCCATCTTCAGCCATGGCCGATGGGGGACTCCCCTGAACGCGCATCGTCTTCGCCCCTCAACGGCCGCCCAGGCCCCTGGCGCTGGTTCCGTGATCAGGTCCTGCCGGTGCTCGCCTGGATCCTGGTAGCCCTGGTGCTGCGGTGGGCTGTCCTGGAGCCCCGCTGGATTCCCTCCGGCTCGATGCTGCCCACCTTGCAGCTGCAGGATCGGGTGCTGGTGGAGAAGGTGCGGGTCCATCGCCGGCAACCGCTTCCCCTCGGTTCGATCGTGGTGTTCCATCCACCGGCGGCCTTGGTGGCCGCGGGATACGAGCCATCGGCGGCGCTGATCAAGCGCGTGGTGGCGCGCGGCGGCGACCGCGTGGCGGTGCGGGAGGGTCGGCTGTGGCGCAACGGTGCGCCGCTGTCGCCCGACTGGAGCCCGCTGCCGATCGACTATGACCTCGACGACATCACCGTGCCGGACGGTGAGCTGCTGGTGCTCGGTGACAACCGCAACGCCAGCCTCGATTCGCATCTCTGGGGCCCCTTGCCCGCCGATGCCGTGATCGGCACCGCCGTGTGGCGCTACTGGCCCCTATCGCGCTTCGGGCCGATCGGCGGTTCACCCCACCCCGCCGGGGGCTGATCTCACCGAACAGCTGAGGTAGTCTGCGTCACGCAGGTCAGGAGCCAGCCAGGAGCCCGCCATGTTCAATCCGGAGTTTCTGACCACCAACCACGATTCATTCAACGGCAATTCGCTGATCCAGTACCTGCAGGAGCAGTCTCCCGACGTTCTCCAGCGTGTGGCCCGCTCCGCCAGCGGCGACATTCAGGACATCATCCGCCACAACGTGCAGGGCTTGCTGGGCATGCTTCCCGGCGAACAGTTCGAGGTGAAGATCCAGGCCAACCGCGAAAGCCTGGCCGGTTTGCTGGCATCCGCCATGATGACGGGATACTTCCTCCGGCAGATGGAGCAGCGCATGGAGCTGGAAACCGCGCTGCTGGCCTCCGGTGTTCAGAGCGACTCCGAGGATGCCGATCCCGGTGATCTGCTGCTCTGATCGCCGGCTGGTACCAACTTGAGCCGTACCAGGGTGCGGTCGATGGCGGCCAAGGTGCTCCAGCTGGCCTGATCCGGCGCCCAGGGTCGTTGCTGAATGCCTTTCGCGAGCCTCTGCAGCCGCTCCGGTGGGCAAGGCAGCGGAGCGTCATAGTGGGCTGGCACCAGCCAGCGCAGCTCTGGCAGTTCGGCCAGCTCCTCAATCCAGCTCAGCAGCCGCTCACGACCCCGCGGAAATACAAGCCGCTCCAGCACCGGCGCCACCCCCAGCCCCTCGCCGTCGTCACCATTGAGCAAGGGCTCGAGGTCGTGCTGCCAGCCGCTGCGCCATTGAAAGGGAAACAGGCCGAAGTGGCAGCGGGGCGTGCGGCATCCTGGCGCCAGAGCCCGTCGCAGCACCGCCGCCAGGGGTGGAATCTCCAGCCCCGCCGGCCGCAGATAACTGGCGAACAGCAACAGCCGCTGCCAGCCTTGTCGCCGCCGTTCGGGGGTGTCGTTCAGAGGCTCATCGCCCTGGTTGCGCCCATGGAACAGCAGTGGTGTGGGATCCAGGCTGAACAGCTCCGGTGGATCCGCTCCCGGCGCCACCAGCGCATCGGTGATCAACAGGCAGCCGCTGGCTTGGTGCAGGCAGGCCACCTCGGCAAAGCGGCCCAAACCCAGATCCAGAGGCCCCAGTAACCGCCAGTGCAGCTCATCGGCGTGGGGCAGGCCCTCGTCGACCAGCACCCGCGTGCGACCCGACGGGATGCCCAGCCAGGCCGATGGCAGGGGCAGGGGAAAGCTCCACTGGCCCGGCGCCACCCACACCGCCGCATCGGGAAAGGCCCGGGCCAGCGCCGGCAGCCCCACCTTGTGCTCCAGGCCAGAGGCCGTGGGCAGCACGATGGTGCGCAGAGGGCCCCAGCTTTCCTCCAGCTCACGCAGGCCCCGCACCACTTCGGCGGTGGCTGGGATCGGTCCGTAGGCCAGCAAGCCATCGCGCAGCCGCACCACGGTCATCCGCACCGGTACGGCCACGTACCAGATGCCCTGCAACTGCTCAAAGCTCCACACCTGCTGGGGGATCAATTCCCGCACCAGGGTGCGCCGCCGGCCATAGGGGTAGAGAGGCAGCAGCGGCCACCAAGGCCAGTGTTGATCCGACACGCCTAGCTCGCCCGGCTGCGATGGCTCTTCAGGATGCCGTAGCGGGGTGCCAGCAGAAAAGTCAGCAGGAACAGCCCCGTCTGAACCAGCACGATGCAGCCGGCGGTGGAGCTGTCCGTCCAGTAGCTCACCAGGACTCCCGCAAGGCTTGACAGCACGCTGCTGGCTACCGCGAGCACGGTCATCACGTCAAAGTTGTCGGTGAGCAGGTAGGCCGTGGCTCCAGGCGTCACCAACATCGCCACCACCAGAATCACCCCCACGCTCTGGAGGCCCGCCACCGCCGCCAGCGACAGGGCGGTGAGCAGCAGGTAGTGCAGCAGACCGGTGGGGATGCCAATCGATCGCGCGTGGGTGGGATCAAAGCAGAAGAGCAGCAGATCGCGGCGCAGCAACAGCAGCAAGGCCACCACCACGGCGCAGATCACCAGGGTTTGTTGAATCTCCGACGCGGCGATGCCCAGCACATTGCCGAACAGGATGTGGGTGAGATCCACGGTGCTGCGCACCTTGGACACCAGCACCAGCCCGGCGGCGAAAAAGCCGGTGAACACCAGGCCGATCACGGTGTCTTCCTTCACCCGCGATTTCTGCTTCACAAAGCCGATCAGGGCCACCGACCCCACGCCGAACGCGAAGGCCCCCAGCGCGAAGGGCAGGCCAAGGGCGTAGGCCAGCACCACGCCAGGCATCACGGCATGGGAGACGGCGTCGCCCATCAGGGCCCAGCCCTTCAGGGTCATGAAGCAGGAAAGCAGACCGCACACGCCACCGACCAGGGCGCTCACCAGCAGGGCCCGCACCATGAAATCGTGGCGGAGCGGCTCCAGCAGCCAGATCATGGCGCGCTCTCCTCAGAGCTTGGAGCTGGGCCAGACAGGCTGGCCGCACCGCTGCCACCGCCACCGAAAGTGAGGGCCAAATTCGCCTCCGTGAACACTTCGGAGGTGGTGCCGTAGGCCAGCACCGTGCGGTTGATCAGCACCACCCGGTCGCAGAGATTGCGCACTTGGCCGAGATCATGGCTGGAGATCAGCACGGTGTGGCCCTGGCGCCGGAGCTGCAGCAGCAGATCGGCCATCAGCCGCTCGGTGGGCACATCCACCCCGTTGAAGGGTTCATCGAGCAGCAGCACTGTGGCCCCCTGGGCCAGTGCCCGAGCCAGAAAGGTGCGTTTGCGCTGGCCACCGGAGAGCGCCCCGATCGGCCTGTGCCGCAGATCCAGCAGATTCACCCGTTCCAGGGCGCCGCGTACCGCGGCCCGATCCGCTCGGCCCGGAATGCGCAAGGGGTTCATGTGCCCGTAGCGGCCCATCATCACCACATCCCACACCGATACGGGAAAGGCCGCGTCGATCTCCTCGCTCTGGGGCACGTAGGCCAGGGCCTGCTCGCGTTGGGCTCGGGCCACCGTCAGACCATTGACACGGATCTGCCCCCTGGAGGGCCGCAGGAAGCCCGTCAGTGCTTTGAATAGGGTCGACTTGCCGGCCCCGTTCATGCCCACCAGGCCGCAGATGCAGCCAGCCGGCAGGCGCAGTGAGGCGTCGTGCAGGGCCACCACGCCGTTGTAATCCACGCACAGACCGCTGGCTTCGATTCGGTTCACGGGTTGCGAGCCGAGGGAGCCAGCCCTGCCACGATCAGCCTCACGTTGTGGCGCTGCAGCTTGAGCAAGGTTGGGGCAGGGCCGTCAGGCCCCGAGAGCGAATCCACGTAGAACGTACCTCCGAAGCGCGCCCCGCTCGCGCGGGCCACCTGCTGCATCGGGCCATCGCTCACGGTGCTCTCGCAGAACACCGTGGGTACGTTGCGGCGCTGCACCGTGTCGATCAGGCGTGCCATGCGCCGTGGCGTGATCTGCTGTTCGGCATTCACCGGCCAGAGGTAAGCCTCCTCGAGCCCGTAGTCGCTGGCGAGGTAGGAGAAGGCCCCCTCGCAGCTCACCAGCAGGCGGTGCTCCGGTGGAACCCGGGCCATGGCCGTGCGCAATTCGGTGTCGAGCTCGGCCAGCTGGGCTTTGTAGGCCGCTCCGTTGGCGGCATAGAGCCTGGCCCCGGCGGGGTCGAGGCGGCTGAAGGCCGCCACCAGCCTGTCCACGTAGGCCTGGGTGCGCTGCGGCGACATCCAGACGTGGGGGTTGGGCTGGCCTGCGGCGGCGTCTTCACTGATCGGCAGCGGGCTGATCCCCGCGCTGAGCGTCACCGTGGGCACGGCGCCAACGGCCGCGATGAAGCGTTCGGCCCAGCGCTCCAGCCCAAGTCCATTGGCCACGATCAGATCGGCACCGATGGCGGCTTCAAGATCCGATGGGGAGGGTTCGTAGCCGTGGATTTCGGCTCCGGGCCGGGTGATGGAATGCACCCGCAGCCGATCACCGGCCACCTGGCGCGCCAGGTCGGCCAACACGGTGAAGGTGGTGATCACCAATGGGCGCGAATCTGTGGTGGCTTGAGGGGCCAACGGTGCCAGCGCCCTGGGGCCTGGTGCGCTGCAGCCGAGCAGCCCGAGCAAGGGCAGCAGCGCGGCAAGCTGGAGCCGGGCAGCGCGGTGCCCCCGCCGTGTTGAGCCCTGGGGATCGCGTGTAAATTCAGCGACGTTCCGTGGCAGCATGCATGGGGTACTGGAGCCTTGGACCCTATCGTCTGACCGACGACGGTACCTTGTGGCTGAAGGGATCGTTGGTGAATCTCTCGCCGCTGCAGCGCAAGCTTCTGCTGGTTTTGATCGAGGAGTCCGGCCAGGCCCTGACCCGGGAGGAACTGGCCCAGAGGGTGTGGAATCACAATCATGTGAGTCCGATCAGCATTTCCCGCACCATCCACTCCCTGCGTCGCGTCTTCGACGGTGGGCCCTTGGGTGGGCGGGTGATCAAGACGTCTTACGGCCAGGGATACGGTCTGGGCGTTGATGTTGAGCGCGTCGCCGATGGCGAGGATCCGGCCGCGCCGCTGGCGGTTCAAGCGGACCACCACCTGCACGAACATTATGTGGAAGCCCACTACCGGATGCGCTACGGCACAGCGCGCCAGCTGGGCCTGGCTGCCAGCCATCTGCGACAGGCCTGTGCGTTGCATCCAGGCCACGCCCCCTCATGGGCGCTGCTTGTGCAGGTGCTGCTCATGCTCCACCGCGCCGGCCAGCCGCGGCAGTTGCTCTGCGATGAAGTGGATCAGGTGCTGCTGCGCGCTGCCCAGCGCAACCCACCCCCGGCGGATCTGGTGATGCTGCAGGCCTGCGTGCAGTCGCTGCTGCACTGGCAGCCTGCTGCCGCCCAGCGGATGCTGCACCAGGGGCTCAACCCGCTGGTGCCCGTGGGGGATTTAGAGCTGCTGTGGACCGACCATTTCCTTGCCCAGGGCCAACTGGAGGAAGCGGAGCGCTTGCTGCTGACCCTCGAGCAATCCGGCGTGGCCGGTGTTCCCTTTCAGCGGGCGCGGTGGGCTGCCCAGGCTCGAGACTTCGATGGGTGCCTGCGCTGGCTTGATACCCAGTGTGCGGCCGACCCCGCCTTTGTGCCGGCTTACCACTACAAAGCCATGCTGCTGGCCCACCTTGATGCCCCTGCGGCGGCGCTCACCACTTACTGGTCCACCACGATCCTGGCGGATGATTCCGACAGCTTCGACCCCTGCCATGCCTATCTGCTGGCCAGGGCCGGTGACATCGATGCCGCCACCGTTCAGGTGCGGCGATCCCTGGATGCTGGCGACCACCGTCACCCCACGCCCGATGCCCTCTGGGCCCTCGCGGCAGCGGCGGCGGGGGATGCGTTGAGTTGCGGGCGCCTGGTGGAGCGTGCCCTGCAGCGCCGTTGTGGAGCGGCCTCCCTGTTGGTGAGGGAGCCCTTCCTGGAGCGGTTTTCCGCCTGTCAGCCCCTGACCCTGCTGCGCGACGAGGTGGCCCGACAACGGGCCAGCGAAAAGCCCCCGCTGGAGGGGGCCGTCGCTGCAATCCACGCGGTGGGATTGGGGTGAATCAGCCCACCATCGACCCTGTCAGTGCCACCGGAGTCGAGCGGCTCGCCGCCAGGTCGAGTGGGAAGTTGTGGGCGTTGCGCTCGTGCATCACCTCCATGCCCAGGTTGGCTCGGTTGATCACATCGGCCCAGGTGGGGATCACCTTGCTCTGAGAATCGAGAATCGACTGGTTGAAGTTGAAGCCGTTGAGGTTGAAGGCCATCGTGCTCACGCCAAGGCTGGTGAACCAGATCCCCACCACCGGCCAGGTAGCCAGGAAAAAGTGGAGGCTGCGGCTGTTGTTGAACGAGGCGTATTGGAAGATCAGGCGACCGAAGTAACCATGGGCGGCCACGATGTTGTAGGTCTCTTCCTCCTGGCCAAACTTGTAGCCGTAGTTTTGGCTTTCGCTCTCGGTGGTTTCCCGCAGCAGCGACGACGTGACCAGTGAACCGTGCATGGCGGAGAAGAGGCTGCCGCCGAACACACCGGCCACACCCAGCATGTGGAAGGGGTGCATCAGGATGTTGTGTTCAGCCTGGAACACCAGCATGAAATTGAAGGTGCCACTGATGCCGAGGGGCATGCCATCGGAGAAGGAACCCTGCCCAAAGGGGTAGATCAGGAACACAGCAAACGCAGCTGACAGGGGTGCGCTGTAGGCCACGCAGATCCAGGGGCGCATGCCAAGCCGATAACTCAGCTCCCACTGACGGCCCATATAGGCCGAGATGCCGATCAGGAAGTGGAAGACACAAAGCTGGTAAGGCCCACCGTTGTACAGCCACTCATCGAGGCTGGCGGCTTCCCAGATGGGGTAAAAGTGCAGGCCGATGGCGTTGCTGGAGGGGATGACAGCGCCCGAAATGATGTTGTTGCCATAGAGGAAGGAGCCGGCAACGGGCTCGCGGATGCCATCGATATCAACCGGGGGAGCGGCGATGAAGGCAACGATGAAGCAGAGGGTGGCGGCCAGCAGGCAGGGGATCATCAGCACGCCAAACCAACCGATGTAAATGCGGTTGTTGGTGGAGGTGACCCACTGGCAGAAGCTGTCCCAGCTTCCGCTGCGGCCGCTGCGAATCGCAGTGGACATGCCAAGAAGCGCTGGAGGCGCTGGAGAAGAGACAAGGGTCCGTAGGCCCTTTCTTCACGCTAGGCCTGGCCCTCAGCTCGTCACAGTGGTGCCATCAAGATGGCACCAGTCGATGGAAATCGATGACAAACTTCATGATTGATTGTTGCGCCGCCAGCCTTGCTGGCCAGGGCGAATGTCCTCAGGTTGCGGTGTTCAGTGTTGGCGTCGTGCCGGCGGACGACTGGCGTTCAAACCACTGCCGTCCCTGCTGCAGAAACGCTGGCCAGTCCATCGTTTCAGCTTCGGCCGCCCGGGAGATCAGCAGCGGTGCCTCCCGTCGGATCCGCTCCAGGTCGGGGCTGCTCACCCCGGCATTGAGCGCCATCACATCGGCCATCGCCCGCCCGATCACGCGGGTGAGATAGGCAGCGCTGAGGGCCGAAACCGCGCTGCCGACCAGCCAGGTTGCCCCGTGCAGCCGCATGGCGCTCAGCAGCGCCTGCGAACTCCACTCCACCACCCCGAAGGCGAGGGCGGCCCGGCCCAGCTCCAGTGCCGCCTCCCGCAATTGCTCCGCGCTCCAGGGCACACACCAGAGGGCCGCCATCTCCCGCAGCATCAGCCCGTTGGCAATCGTCAGCACCAGCAGGTCGACGCTCGGCAGCGGTGCGGCCACCACCCCGGCCGCCACCAGCCACTGCGTGCGCCCCAGCAGGTCGCGCCACTGCTGGCGCCGCAACCCCTCCAGCTCGGCCTGCCAAGCCTGGTGCAGCGTTTCCAGGCCCCGTCTGGGGGTGGCGCGGCGCAGGGCATCGGCCTCGCGCGTCAGCCAGTCGGCCAGGGGTCTGAGGTCGGCAGCCAGGCCTTCAGCCTGGCCGTTCCACCGCAACACCCGCTCCGCTTCGCTCCGGGGCCATTGGCTCTGCAGCTCGGCGATCGCTCGATCCGCCGCCAACACCCGCTCACCGCTCACCAGCAGCCACAGGGGCAGGGCTGCCGGCAGGGCTTCGAGCCAACGCAGATCGGCTGCGGTCAGCGGCAGCGTCAGGTGATACACCAGGGCGTCGCACTGCACCATCGCTTCGGGCCAGTGCCACTGTTCGGGAGCGGCAGCCAAGGCTTCCCCCCACAGCACGGTGACACCGCAGGGCAGCCGCAGCGCCTCCAGCAGGGGAGTGCCGCAGGAGCCGATCGGCATCCGGGTGCCGGCCAGGCCGATGCGCAACGGTCTCGGTTGCGCCAGAGCCACCAGCTCCCGCACACAGCTCCGGCGCCGCTGGTGGCGTCCCTGGGCCGCTTCGCCCGGCTCCAGGGCGGCGAATTGCTCCAGCAACCCCTGGCAGCGCTCGCGCCACTGCTCCAAGCTCTGCTGCGGCGCCCCCACGTGCGGGTGCCGGCTCCGCCGCAGCCACCACCATCCGGTGGCCATCGCCCCAACCCCCAGAAGCAGGGAGGGTTCGGTGTGAAGCACCCCCCCCAGGGCCTCCGCCACCACCACCCCGGCCAGCAGGGTGAGGCCCGCCCGCGGCAGGCTGGCGGCGAGAGCATTGGGCCTGGCGAGGCCCATGCCCCCGGTGGCGTCTGGCTCTGGCAGGAGGGCTGGCATCGGGGGGTGGAGGGGGCCTGCGCTCCCAGGATGCCTTCCCCCCGTAGCTCCTGCCCAGGGCCTATGACAACAAGGGCTCGGCACACGCCAAAATGACTCCGTCGCCCGATGCGCGCGAGCCGCCCATGCAGAGCCGGATCCGCGAGGCCCGTTCCCGTTCAGGAACGGTGCCGGGATGGCCAGCCTTCACCCGCAACCATCGCCAGCTCCTGCAATGCTGCTGGCAGGAGTTGCATCAGGCTGAAGCCTGGCATCCTGCCCTGCCGGTGCTTCTGCTCGATCGGTGCTGGCTGCGCCTGGAGCGCGTGGATGTGCAGCATCTGGAGGGTCATCTCCCCCTCGACCTCAGCCAGGAGGCGCCTGAACTGGTGCGTTTTCGCCAGTTGATCCGCGGCGGTTTCGATCCCTGGGGGGCACAGCTGGCCTGCTGGCTGGAGTTTGGCGAGGAGGCCTGTCAGCAGGCCCAGACAAACGCCTGGCAGCAGGCCGAGCGCTCCCCCGCCGGCTGGGCTCTGGAGCGGTATCTCGGCCTGATCACCGACTACCGGCGCCGTTTCGGATTGCCTGGGCCGGCGTCGCTGCCGCTGATCGTGCGTCCGCGGGTGGGCGATACCGCGCCGCCCGATCTGATCTGGCTCACGGATGGTCCCGGTCGATGCGCCACACTTGCGTCTGACTGCTGGCTGGCTGATGGCCGACGATTCCACCCAGGTGATTTCCCAGACGACTCCTCAGGCGACGGATGACACCCGCCAGGAGCCCCGTGAGGGCAGGCCTCGCGGCGGCGGACAGCGCGACGGGGGCGGCTTTCGCATCCGCCTGAGCGACAATGAAATGCGTGCCGCCCGGGCTCTTCAAGAGGCGTTCGGCCTGCGCTCCACGGTGGCGGTGTTGGGTTTTGCGCTGCGCACCCTGGCTCAACAGCTGGACGATGGCCAGCTCGATGATCTGGTGGCAGCCCAGAAGGCACAGCGCAGTTCATTCGCCCCCGGTGCATCCCGCGGAGGGGAGCGTCGCGGTGGTGGCCGGGGCGAAGCGCGCACGGGGGCACCGGCGCGGGCGGGGCGCATCGATCCGTTCGCCCGTCCATCGCGCCCCGCTGCCGAGCCTGCTCCCATCGAGGAGGCCAGTGCCGAACAGGAGCCTGTGGGTGCCAGCGACAGCGAGGAGGTTGCCCTGGAGCAGGGCGCGTGACCGTGGTGGCACGCCCCCGGGTGCTCTCCGGGGTGCAACCCACTGGGGCCCTGCACCTGGGTAACTGGCTGGGAGCGATTCGCAACTGGGTGGGCCTGCAGCAGAGCCACGACACCTTCTTCTGTGTGGTGGATCTGCACGCCATCACCGTGCCCCACGATCCCGCACGCCTGGCCGAGGACACGCTCAGCACAGCGGCCCTCTACCTCGCCTGCGGGATCGATCCGGCTCGTTCCACCGTGTTCGTGCAGAGCCAGGTGCCCGCCCACAGCGAGCTCTGCTGGCTGCTCAATTGCGTGACACCCCTCAATTGGTTGGAGCGCATGATCCAGTTTCGGGAGAAGGCGCTCAAGCAGGGCGACAACGTTTCGGTGGGCCTGCTCGACTACCCGGTGCTCATGGCTGCCGACATCCTCCTTTACGACGCTGATCTGGTGCCGGTGGGGGAAGACCAGAAACAGCACCTGGAGCTCGCCCGGGATATCGCCCAACAACGCATCAACGCCCGGTTTGCTCCCCGCGATGCCGCCGGTGAGGTGCTGCCCCTGCTCAAGGTGCCTGAGCCTCTCATCCTGGGCGAGGGGGCCCGGGTGATGAGCCTCACCGATGGCCGTAGCAAGATGAGCAAGAGCGATCCGAATGAAGGCTCGCGCATCACCCTGCTGGATCCCCCCGATCTGATTCGACGCAAGATCAAGCGAGCCAAAACCGACCCGGTGATCGGTCTGACGTTCTCCGACCCCGATCGCCCCGAAGCGGACAATCTGTTGGGCCTTTATGCCCTGCTCAGCGGCCGCAGCCGCGACGCCGTGGCGCAGGAGTGTGGCGCCATGGGCTGGGGCAGCTTCAAGCCGCTCCTGGCCGACACGGTGGTAGCCGCCCTGGAGCCGATCCAGACGCGATACCGCGAACTCCGGGAGGATCCCGCCACCCTTCTGGCGGTGCTGGAGCAGGGTCGTCAGGCAGCTACGGCGGTTGCTGAGCAAACGCTGGCCCGGCTGCGCCCAGCCCTGGGCTTTCTGTCGCGCCCCTGACGCCTTTATCTTTCCTTCCACATTCATCACCGTCCCTGATCGTTTGCTGGGGGCGGTTCTGCATCTGTCACCTTCTCTTCCCGGTTTCCCGCTGGGCCATTGCTCCCGACGGGATCCGCTTTTGTCAGCAATCTCTGGCCAAGGAGCGACGGGTTCGGCTTCACAGGCATGTTTTTGCCGTTTTGTCCAGGCCGGTCGGCAGTGAGTGGTCTTTTGGTGTCAGGGTTTCGCAATCTGGGCGGGTCTTCGACGCTGGTCCCTCTTGCTGAGGCTCCTTTCCACCCAGAGTGCCTATCGCGCCGCTGCCCTCCTGGTGGGCCTGCCGCTGATGCTCCATTCGCCCCTGGCCGCCACCCAGGGCCACGGTTCGCTGGCTTCGCTGGAGCACCCCGCCAGCGAACACCAGGTGAGCGGACCCTACCGACTCACACCGGAGCGGCGGGCCCTGCTCGACACCATTCGCTATGCCGAGGGAACCTGGATTGGTGGCAGCGCCGAGGGCTATCGGGTGATCTATGGCGGCAGCCTGGCCGAATCGCTGGAGCGCCATCCCGAACGGGTGGTGGTGCGTCGCTACGTGAGTGCCGCCGCTGGTGCGTATCAGTTTCTGCCGCGCACCTGGCAGATGGCGGCCGCCGCCTTGGCGCTGCCGGATTTCGGACCCCGCAGTCAGGATCAGGCCGCTCTCTGGTTGGTCGACCGTCGCGGGGCTCTGCGGACCGTGGATGCTCAGGGCCTCAACGCCGCGGTGCTTGCCCGGCTGGCCCCCGAATGGGCTTCCCTGCCGGCTCTTCATGGCGGGAGCTACTACGGGCAGCCGGTGCGGCGCGTCACCGAGCTGATGGCCTTTTACGAGTCGCGATTGAATCAGCTGAATCAGACCGCTGCTCAGAGCCGTCGCCTGCGAGTCACCCTGCCGGTATGACTCCGCCAATGGAGCCGCTCAGGGTTCGCGATAAACCACGCGCCCCAGCCGGTCATTACCCACATCGAGCAGGTGCTCGTGCAGGAGGCGTTCAATCTCGGAGCTGATGGCGCCGCTGGCTGTGCCGCCACTCAACTCCAGTACGGCGTCATTGATCGTGAAGCCCTCATCGCCCCGGTCGCGCGCCAGGCGCAGCAGTTGCCATTCCAGCGATGGCTGCTCCCGCTCCGCCGGCCTCGCCAGGGCTTGCTCCAGCAGCAGGGCCTGATTGGCTTGGCGCACCAGCCCGGGAATCAGCACCAGATCCACCAGCTGGCCCAGCCAGCACAAGCCCACGCTAACCAGCCACAGGGTGCCGCTGAGCGGTTTGCGGCAGTAAAAGCGATGGATGCCGCAGAGACCGACAGCTCCCAGGGCCCAGAGCCCATAGGCCACCGCCACGCTTCTGGGTTCGCGATCCCACCGTTGGATGATCGTGGTGGAACGCCGGGGCGGGATCGGGGCGGAACGGGTCACGGGCCAGTCGCGTGGGTAAATGGGCCGTCGGCCCGTGCCGAGGGCTCCTGAAACCTAGGATCCATCACCGTGTTTCCAAAGGCCGATCCCTTGCCCGCTGCCCCCCGCTCCACTGTCACCACCGCAGCGCCTGGGGCCGGCACCTCGCCATCCACCACCCTCAGCCTGCCGCGCAGCTGCGAAAGCGAGCCGTTGCTGCGCATCCGCCATTCCATGAGCCACGTGTTGGCCATGGCGGTGCAGAAGCTCTTTCCCCAGGCGCAGGTCACCATCGGCCCATGGACAGACCATGGCTTCTACTACGATTTTGATCACCCGGATCCTTTTACCGAAGCGGATCTCAAGGCGATTCGCAAGGAAATGGTGCGCATCATCCAGCGCCGCCTGCCGCTGGAGCGCATCACCGTCAGCCGCGCCGAAGCCGAGGCACGCATCCGCGCCCTGAACGAACCCTACAAATTAGAAATACTCGCTGGTCTACAGGAGCCCATCACCCTCTACACCCTTGGGGATGAATGGTGGGATCTCTGTGCCGGCCCGCACGTAGCCAACACCGCTGAGCTGGATCCCAAGGCGTTTGAACTCGAGAGTGTGGCCGGTGCCTACTGGCGCGGTGATGAAAACCGGGCCCAGCTGCAGCGCATTTATGGCACCGCCTGGGAAACCCCTGAGCAGCTGGCGGAATGGCAACGCCGTCAGCAGGAGGCGCGTCGCCGCGATCATCGCCGCCTCGGTACCGATCTCGACCTTTTTTCCATCGAAGATGAGGCGGGAGCTGGATTGGTGTTTTGGCATCCGCGCGGTGCTCGCATGCGCCTGCTGATCGAAGATTACTGGCGGCAGGCCCACTTCAATGCTGGGTATGAGTTGCTTTATACGCCCCATGTGGCGGATATCAGTCTTTGGCAGACTTCTGGTCATCTGGATTTCTACCGCGACTCGATGTTCGGGCCTATGGCGGTGGATGAGCGGCAGTTTCAGCTGAAGCCCATGAACTGTCCTTTTCATGTGCTCACCTATGCGCATCGATTACGCAGTTATCGCGAACTGCCCCTGCGCTGGGCCGAGCTTGGCACCGTGTATCGCTATGAGCGACCCGGCGTCATGCATGGCTTGATGAGGGTGCGTGGATTCACCCAGGATGATGCGCATGTCTTTTGTCTTCCCGAGCAGATCAGCGATGAGATTCTGCGAATTCTTGATCTTACGGAGCAAATTCTAACCACGTTTGACTTCCGCCACTATCAAATCAATCTCTCTACGCGTCCTGAGAAATCAATCGGCGATGATCAGGTGTGGCAACTGGCCACCGATGGCCTGAGGGAAGCACTGAAGCGTAAGGGCTGGGACTACACAATCGACGAGGGGGGTGGCGCATTCTACGGACCCAAAATCGATCTGAAAATCGAGGATGCCATCGGCAGGCTATGGCAGTGCTCCACGATTCAACTTGATTTCAATTTGCCAGAGCGTTTCCAACTTGATTACGTGGCAGCCGATGGTTCTCGGCAAAGACCCATCATGATTCATCGCGCTATTTTCGGTTCCCTGGAGAGGTTTTTTGGCATCATGACCGAAAACTATGCCGGCGACTTCCCGTTCTGGTTGGCCCCGGAACAAATCTGGTTCCTGCCGGTCACCGATGAAGTGCGCGGCTACGCCGACCAGCTCGCTAGCCAGCTCCAAGCCGCTGGCATTCGTGCCCGAGTCGATCAATCCGGTGATCGCCTCGGCAAGATGATTCGCCATGGTGAGCAGATGAAGATTCCACTGCTAGCGGTGATTGGTGCCAAGGAGGCCGAGGCCGGTGCCGTGAGCCTGCGCAGTCGCCTCGAGGGCGATCTGGGCACCATGCCGAGCGCAGCGTTGCTGTCTCTGGCCACGGCGGCCAACGCAAACCGCTCGGCCCGTCTCAACGCTGCCCCTTCCCAGCC
>JAYKGR010000036.1:0-41148 GCA_035285645.1 Cyanobacteriota bacterium
ATTCCGGAACGATGCGGCCCGCCAGGGTGTCAATTGCCCAGGTGCGGCCGGGGCCATCACCATCCACATCCGCCAGGAAGCGGGCCAGGCAGCGGATGCCGTTGCCGCACATCTCTGGCTCGGTGCCATCGGCATTGAAGATGCGCATGCGCAGCTCACCGCCTTCCCGCGGTGGCAGGGCCAGGATCAGCCCATCGGCGCCCACGCCGAAGCGGCGGTCGCACAGACGAACCGTTTCCTCCGGCCCCAGGGCGTCGCAGGCGGCGGCCACTGCCGCATCGCGGGCGTCAACCAGCAGGAAGTCGTTGCCCAGGCCCTGGTATTTGCTGAAGTGGAGCACGGTCAGCGCGGCTCTCAAACCCCAATCCTATGCAGAGCTTTTTCGAGCGTCGCACCCCCCGGTTCGACACCACCCTTCCAGGCGTTCGCCACGTGCAGGATCTGGTGCGGGGGCGAACGCCAGTCACCCTGCGTTTGCTCGACGGCAGCACGCTCGAGGGCACGATCCGCTGGCAAGATCCGGACATGCTGGCCCTCGAAACCGAGCCCGGTGAACCCCTTGTGCTGGTGACGCGCAGCGGCCTGCTCACCCTGCGGGCCCTGGCCTGAACGACGCCGATTCAGCTCGGCCCGGCCTATGGCACCATCACAGCACCATGCCCAAGCCTCCCCGGCGGGGGCGATGCCGTGACCGAACCATCCCGCTACCAGCCGGCCCAACTGGAGCAACGCTGGCAGCAAGCCTGGGAGCGCCTGAACCTCGACCGTACGCCCAGCTTCACAGGCGGCGCTCATGCGGATGGGCCGCCACCGTTTTATGCGCTGTCGATGTTTCCTTACCCCTCGGGGAACCTGCACATGGGCCATGTGCGCAATTACGTGATCACCGATGTGATCGCGCGACAGGCGCGCATGCGTGGGCAGGCGGTGCTGCATCCGATGGGGTGGGATGCCTTCGGCCTGCCTGCCGAAAATGCGGCCATCGAACGGGGGGTGGATCCAGCCGCCTGGACGGAGCGCAACATCGCCTCCATGCGTGAGCAGCTGCAACGCCTCGGCCTCTCGATCGACTGGTCACGGGAGGTGACCACCTGCCGGAGCGAGTACTACCGCTGGACCCAGTGGCTGTTTCTTCAGTTTCTCGAGGCGGGGCTGGCCTTCCAGAGCGAAGCCACCGTGAACTGGGATCCTGTGGATCAGACCGTGCTCGCCAACGAGCAGGTGGATGCCGACGGTCGCTCCTGGCGCTCCGGCGCCCTGGTGGAGCAGCGCCGCCTGCGCCAGTGGTTTCTCCGCATCACCGCCTACGCCGATCCCCTCCTCGATGACCTACCCGGCCTCACGGGATGGCCCGAGCGGGTACGCACGATGCAGGCCAACTGGATCGGCCGCAGCGCCGGCGCCGAGCTGCGCTTCGCGGTGATCGGACCCGACGGCAACGACGACGATCTCGGCATCACCGTGTTCACCACCCGGGCCGACACGGTGTTTGGCGCCACCTACGTGGTGCTGGCACCCGAGCACCCGCTGGTGCAACGGCTCACCGCGCCGGAGCAGGCGCTTGCGGTGGCGGCCTTCTGCGATCTGGTAAGCCGCCAGAGCGAGCAGGAGCGCACAGCCGACGATCGCCCCAAGCGCGGCGTACCCCTTGGCACCATGGTGCGCCATCCGGCCACGGGGGAGGCGATTCCGCTTTGGATCGCCGACTACGTGCTCGCCGGCTACGGCACCGGGGCGGTGATGGGGGTGCCGGCCCACGATGAACGCGATTTTCTTTTTGCCCGCCGCCATGAACTGCCCATCCGGCCGGTGATCGTGCCGGCCGGCGGCGATGAACACAGCTTCGACGGCAGCGCCTGGAGTGAGCCCGGCCAGTTGATCCACTCGGGTCGCTTCGATGGTCTGAACAGCGCCGATGCCCGCGAGGCCATCGTGGCCTGGGCGGCCGAGGAGGGCTGGGGGCAGGCCAAGGTGCAATACCGCCTGCGCGACTGGCTGATTTCCCGGCAGCGCTATTGGGGTTGCCCAATCCCCGTGATTCATTGCCCCACCTGCGGCGTGGTGCCGGTGCCCAGGGAGCAGCTGCCGGTAGAGCTGCCCAGCGGTATCAGCGTCGAAGCCCGCGGCGGTTCTCCGCTGGCCCGACTGGAGAGCTGGTGGCAGGTGAGCTGCCCCTGCTGCGGTCAGCCGGCCCGGCGCGAAACCGACACCATGGACACCTTCATGTGCTCCAGCTGGTACTACCTGCGCTATGCCGACCCCAGCAACACAGCCGAGGCATTCAGCCGCGAGGCGGTGGATCACTGGCTACCGGTCGACCAGTACGTAGGGGGCGTTGAGCACGCCATTCTGCACCTTCTTTACTCGCGCTTCTTCACCAAGGTATTGCACGACCGCGGCCTGGTGGGCTTCCGCGAACCCTTCCAACGCCTTCTTACCCAAGGCATGGTGCAAGGCATCACCTATCGCAATCCCCAGAGCGGTCGCTATGTAGCTCCAGCCGATGTGGCCGATGCCGATGATCCCCGGGATCCCATCGACCATCACTCCCTGGAAGTGACCTACGACAAAATGTCGAAGTCAAAGCACAACGGGGTTGACCCAGGCGTCGTGATCGATCGCTATGGCGCCGACACCGCCCGCATGTTCATTTTGTTCAAGGCTCCTCCGGAAAAGGATCTGGAATGGGATGACGCCGATGTGGAGGGTCAGTACCGCTTTCTGCAGCGCCTCTGGCGCCTGGTGGAGGCCGCCCTGGAGCGGGGCGTGAGTCTTAACCCAGCCGCAGGAGCCAACGCCAGCGATCTCAGCCCAGAGGAACGGGAGCTGCGGCGGGCCGTGCACCTGGCCATCCGCGAAGTGAGCGCCGACCTGGAGGCCAACCAGCTCAACACGGCAGTCGCTGAGCTGATGAAACTCAGCAACGCCATGGCGGAGTTTCTTGAAGCCTGCGGCCCTTCGGTGGCTCGGGAGGCTTTCAGCACCTTGCTGTTGCTGCTGGCGCCCTTTGCCCCCCACCTGGCCGATGAGCTCTGGCACCGCCTCGGGGCCGACCCCGAAGGTAACGACAGCATTCACCGCCAGCCCTGGCCCCAGTGCGATGCCAGCGCCCTCGAGCGCGACACCCTCACGGTGGTGATTCAGGTGAAGGGCAAGGTGCGTGGCCAGCTGGAGGTGCCTGCCACTGTGGATCGCGACACCCTGGAACAGCTGGCTCTCGACAGTGAGGTGGCCCGCCGCTGGCTGGACGGCCGACCACCCAGCCGCGTGATCGTGGTGCCCGGCAAACTGGTGAACCTGGTGCCCTGAGCGGCCATCAGCCGCGGCTGAAACACAGGGCCTGCGGCTGAGCCCACGACCCACTGGCCTGATAGCCGCGGGCGTTGGCACAAAGGTGGCGCAGGATCCAGAAGGCCGGCTCCGGCGATGGCAGGCCCAGAGCGCTTTGAATATCGGCCAGATTGCGCTCCTGGCCATCGGCCAGCAAAGCTTCCAACCGCTGTTGCAATTCGAGCACGCCTGCGGCGGCCTTCTTGCCGGCCTCCACACCGGGCTGGTCGTAGGCGTTGATGTTCACAAGCTCGCCATAAAAACCCACCGCGCGCTCAAACAACGCGATCAGCGCACCCAGGCGGCGCTCATCGAAGCGACGCAGGGTGATGGTGAGGTTCTGGCGACCACTCTCGGTCAGGGCTGCACGGGTGCCCTGGAGAAAGCCCTCGAGAAAATCGGCCGGATTTTCCCCATTCACCGGCCCGATCTCCGTCGGTTCATCCAGCGCTTCGATGAACGTCACAAAAAAGTTGTCGACCCCGTCGCGCAGCTGCTGCACATAGGCGTGCTGGTCGGTAGACCCCTTGTTGCCGTACACGGCAATGCCCTGGTGCACCACGGTGCCGCTGCGGTCAACCTTCTTGCCAAGGCTCTCCATCACCAGCTGCTGCAGATAGCGGCTGAACACCTCGAGGCGATCGCGATAGGGCAGCACCACCATGTCGCGGGCTCCGCGACCATCGCCCGCGACGTACCAGCAGCTGGCCAGCAGGGCAGCGGGGTTGGCGAGGGGGTCGGAGCGGCGGGTCAGAGCATCCATGGCGGCTGCTCCCTCCAGAAAGGAGCGGATGTCGGCACCGATCAGGGCGCCCGGCAGCAGACCCACGGCCCCGGTGATGCTGGTGCGCCCGCCGATCCAGTCGAACATGGCCAACCGGGCCAGCCAGCCTTCGGCGACGGCTTGGCGGTCGAGAGCGCTGTGCTCCATCGTGATCGCCACGGCCTGCGAGGGCCAATCACCGCCGGCGGCCTCGATCGCGCAGCGGGCCTGCTGCATGCCCAGGCGGGGTTCCGGAGTGCCGCCCGACTTGCTCACCACGATCACCAGCGTGGACGCCAGCCGGTCGCGCAGACCGGCCAGGGTGTGGCTGAGCCCCTGGGCATCCACATTGTCGATGAAATGAAACGGCAGGCCCCGGCCCACCTGCTGCAAAGCGCGAACCATGAGCAAGGGCCCCAGGCCTGAACCACCGATCCCGATCCAGAGCACATCGCTGAAGGGTGTGCCGCCAGGGGAGAGCAGCTCACCCTGCAGCAGCCGCTGCGCCAGAGACTCAATGCGGTTCACCTCCTCGGCGATGGCCGCGCCGAGCGCCGGTTCAGGAGCGAGCTCAGGCGTACGCAACCAGTAGTGACCCACCATGCGGCCCTCATCGGGGTTAGCGATCGCGCCGGCCTCCAGAGCTTCCATCGCCTGCAGGGCCTGGCTGAGTCGGGGCAGAAGACGTTCCAGATCGGCGTGGGATAGGGCCATGCGGCTCGGGTCCAGCCAGATACCCAGCCCATCGTCGTACCAGAGCAGGTCTTGGAACCGCTGCCAGAGGGTGGAAGCCTCATGCCCCTCCAGTGGGGGAAGCTTGGGCAAGGCGATGGAAGTCATGATGGGGTGCTGCACAAAGGCCGGCTCCACCGTGCAACCTATTCAGCCAAGGCCCCGTCGGCAAGCGTTGTGCGGTGTCAGCGTCACGACCGGCCCCGGGCGCCCTCAACCCTTGTCAACCATTCTAAGATTGCTCCAGATTTTGTTGTAGGCAACGGTGCTGTTCCGGCCCCTGTTCGCGACAGCCAGAAACCTTCAGCCATTGCCCCTGGCAGCCTTGGTCGCTCTGCTGCTCTGCCCTGCCCTGGTGGGTGGAGCCATGGTTCGGCGGCCGCACCAGCTGCCCAAGCCCCTCCCTGGGCGCGCCCTGGCCGACAGCATCAGCAGCGATGCTGCCGATCCGGCCGCCCTCTCCCATGAAGGGCAGCGCCCCAATCCTGTGGATTTCAGCAGTGAAGAACTGCAGGAACTGCGACGCCGCTTTGGTGTGCACGGACCCCAGCCCCGGCTGGCCCAGTTGTTTAGTGAAGGGCTGGATCAGTTTCAACCGCTCAGAGCACGCACTCTCTCCCGGCTTGAGATGCTGCGGCCGGTGATCCTCGACACCAGCCGCCGCCATCGCATCAACCCCATGCTGGTCACTGCGGTGCTGTTTGATGAAATGCAGCATGCCAAGCCCGGTGAAGACCTGCCCACCCTGGCGAATTCAGGCTTATTCAGCACCCACGGACCTGCGCAGCTCAGCCTGGGAGAGCTCGTGAAGCAGGGGCTGCTGGAGGAAGACGCCAGCCAGGAGGAGATCGCCGCCGCCAGGGCCGAACTTCTGGATCCCGATCGCAATGTGGAGCTGCTGGTGGCCAAGTTCAGCCGCCTGCGCCGCGAACTGGGGTTTCAGCAGGATCGCCCGATGGATGCCAGCACCAGCCCGCGTGATGCCAAGCACATCGCCATCCTGGCCTATCTCCACAACGGCAAGCTCGATTACCCCGCCCGCATCCTGCGCAACATGCAAGATCCTGCCTTGCATGCGCTGCTCTACGGTGAACGGCGCCATCAGGCAGGGCTCCTGCTCTGAATCAGCAGCCCAGTCCGAGGGCACTGAGGCGGCTGCGCAGCTCACCCCAATCAAAACTGCGGGGATCGGAACGCTCACCGCCTAGATCGACATGCTGATGGGTGGTGATCGCGGTGGCGGGGATCCGATAACGAGCCATCCAGTCGGCCACCACCAGTGCCATGGCGTCGTACTGCTCCGGGCTGTAGCCACTGTGGGGGCCATTGGTGTCGCGGCCGTCGAACGGGGTTTCCAGACTGAGGTGCAACGCAAAGTTGTTGATCGAGCCACCCACCTTGGGATTGGTCACCACCCAGCGGCCATTAAATGCCGAATTTCCTGCCCCGAAGGCCCGCTTCATCGGATCAACCGCATCAACCACCTCGCCATCAAGACCCACCATCGTGTGATAACTCACCTGATCTTCATCGCGGGGATGGGACGTCAGAAAGGTGTTCAGGGCTGAATCGAGGCTATACACCGTTTCATGCAGCACAATGACTCGCGGGGTGGGGTCAAGTGGGTTGCCGAACGCGTCCTGACGATGTCGCTCGCCGTAATTGGTGGGATCGATCGCCACCGAGCGACGCAAGCCCGCCTGATGGCGACCCTGCATCGCCGCCAGGCGAGCCTGCAACTGGCCATCGATCGCCGGGCAGCTCTCCCGCAGCGGTGAAGCCCAGCTGCGGGGCTGAGGCGGAGGCGGCGCGGCGCGGCGGGGGCCGGTGGTGCTCGACTTGCCTTGGCGAACCTCCTCGAGAATCTCCTGCAGCGATGCACCGCTCTCGCTCGGCGACAGCACAAGATCGCGTGCCAGCCAAGCCATGCCACCCAGGGTCAGCAGGCTGGCGCCGGCGATCGCCAACAGCAGCGGCTGCTGGGTAGGCGTCATGGCGTCAAGGACAGCCAGCGCCGTCGCTTCTCGAGCACCGCGTCGGAGGCCTCCGGTACTGGTTCAAGACGCCAACGGCTCACAGCCGGCGGCGCACTAGCGAGCGTGATCGTACGAATCAAGCCGTCGCGGCAGAGCAGCACCTCAGTGGGGTCGCCATGGTCGGGGGGCAACGCTTGGCTGCTGTCGCTGGGCGAGCGCAGGCGCTGGTGATCCAGGGCCAGGATCTCATCGCCGATCTGCACCCCAGCCCATGCAGCAGGCGACCCCCGATCGACAGCGCTCACCTCCACCGCGCCGCGATTGACAGACTCACGCAGCTGCCAGCCGATGTAACGCTCTCTGCCATGCTCTGCCACCAGGCGCAACCCCACGTCGTCTAGGTATCCCTCCATGTCGGGATCATCGGTGCTGTTGAGCCAGATCGGCAGCATTGTGGACAGATCCGCCGCGTGGCTGGCAAAAGCATCAATCAGGTCCTGGGATCGGTAGCCGCGACGGCAACGGCCGAAAGAACGCCATAGATCCCGCAGCACAAGAATCAAGGCACTGCCATGGCGTCGCAGGTGCAGATCCAGCATCATGGCCACCACGGCTCCTTTCAGGTAGTAGCTCACCTGGTTGTTCCGCGACTGGCCATCCTGCCGATACAGCTTCACCCAGGCCTCTTCAGCACTGTCATGCAGGCTTTGCACATGCCGCCCAGGGGTGAGCCGATAGCGGCTGAGATCTGCGCCCAGGTCGTCGAGCAGCTCCGCTTCGCTGCACAGCCCAGCGGCATGGGGGATCAGCGGGTCGAGATAACTGGTGACCCCTTCCGCAAACCAGAGGCCTGATACGGGGGTGGGGTGGTCGTAATCCACCGGCGCCAGTGGTGCCGGGCGCAGCCGGCGCACATTCCATTGATGCAGGTATTCATGGGCAACCAGTTGCAGCAGGCGGCGTCGCCCCTCAGGACGGGCTAGCGCACGACGGCCGTAGAGCAGCACGCTGGCGTTGTCATGCTCCAGACCGCCGTAGCCTTCCTCCCGCAAATGGAGGATGAGCAAGTAGTGCGGAGCGGCCGGTGTCGACTCACCCAGCAAACGGCAGCAACAGGCGCAGACGCGTTCCACATCCTCGAGCCAGCGAGGATCGCGGCTGGGTAGATCCTCCCCCCAGGTGACCCAGCGGTGCGGTACGCCTGCCACCGTGAAGGCATGCTCCTGGTGGGGGCCGGCCTCCAGGGGAGCATCCACCAAGGCATCGAAATCACCGGCCAACCACCCCTCGCTGTCATCCCCGGGGAGCGGCAGAAAGACTTGCCATCCCGCCGGTCGCTGCAGATGCAGTCGGTGGGGAGACCAGCGATGGCCCTCCACCTGCAGCACAACAGCGGCCAGGGCAAGAAAGGCATGATCGCCGTCGACATGGCAGGTGCGCACTGTCAGCTCATGGGCCTGCAGGCGGTAGCGCAACTCCACCGCAGCGAGATCGTGAAGATCGGCCTCCCATTGAGCCGGGCCGAGGCGGCGGATCGGGGCTCTCACGCCGCCCTGCAGAAGCTCCAGACCTTCCAGAAAACGCACATAGTCGCGGATCAGGTAAGACCCGGGAGTCCAGGCGGGCAGCGACCATTGGAGATGGCGCTGCACAGGCTCAAAGGCCAGGCGAACCACCACCAGATTCTGGGGCGCCTGCGTGAGATCGAGGTGAACCTCGATCACACCACCGGGAGGCTCTGAACCTCCACCTGAGCGCCAGGCGGGAAGGCTGAGGCAGCCTGCTGCAGAGCCTGGCGAGCGGCGTAGGCCTGGGTGATCCGGCTCAGGAGCCTCGGCAGATCACGGCAGCGGTTCAGACGCTGCAGATCCCCCACCAGGGCCAGACTGCCATCCTGCTGGCGAGCCCAGCCGATGGGGGTGCCATCGCCCAGCACCACGCGCACCGCCACCGGATGGCGCTCATCGGCGAATCCAGCCAGCTCGGAAGCCGGCTGCGGTTCCAGCCCAAGGGAACGCAGACTGGCATTCAGGCAATCCGCGTCGCGCAGCACCGTGGGCAGTACGGAAAGATGGGACATGAAGGCGATGCCCGCTTTTCCTGACCCTAGCGATCCAGCGCTCGCCGTCCAGTGGCCGTTGCCACAGGCCTGGCCCCCGCAGCATCCTCGTTTGCGCCTGGGGGTGATGGCCTCCGGTGACGGCAGCAACTTTGAGGCGCTGGTGCAGGCCAGTCGCCAGGGGCCCCTCAATGCGGAGGTTGTGGTGCTGATGGTGAACTGCGGCGACTGCGGCGCCATCGCCCGCGCCAAGCGGTTGGGGGTGCCGTGGCAACTGCACGACCATCGCCTCCATGCCGATCGCGCCAGCCTGGACGCCGCTCTGATCGACGGCTTCCAGGGCCGCGGCGTGGATATGGTGGCCCTGGCCGGATGGATGCGCATCGTGACCCCTCGGCTGATTGAAGCCTTCCCCGGCCGTCTGGTGAACATTCACCCCTCCCTGCTGCCCAGCTTCCGCGGGTTGGATGCCGTGGGCCAGGCCTTGGCGGCGGGGGTGGCGATCAGCGGCTGTACGGCCCACCTGGTCAGCGAGGAGGTGGATGCCGGACGAATCCTTGTTCAGGCAGCTGTTCCCGTGCTGGCCGGCGATGATCGCGCCAGTCTCGCGGCCCGCATCCACCGGCAGGAGCATCGGATCCTGCCGCTGGCGGTGGCGCTGGCCGCTCAGGGATAGAAGGGCTGCAGGGGGAGGCCGGTGGCCGCCGGCAGACCGGCCAGGAGGTTGAGGCACTGCACCCCCTGCCCGGCCTGACCCTTCATCAGGTTGTCGATGGCGCTCATCACAATCAACTGGCCCGTGCGCCCATCCACCTGCACCGAAAGCAGGGCCCGGTTGGTGCCGCGCACCCACTTGGTGGAGGGGTAGGTACCGAGGGGCAACACCTCCAGGCCTGGCCGGTTGCGATAGGCCGCCGCCAGCACGGTGGTGCAGTCGGCGCCGGTGAGACCAGGATCCCGCAGGCGGCCGTACACGGTGGCCAGCAGCCCCCGCACCATCGGCATCAGGTGGGGGGTGAACTGCAGCTGCACCGGTTGCCCGGCGGCCTGGGAGGCGAGCAACTCGATTTCACTGGTATGGCGATGGCCGATCACGCCATAGGGCGCCACCGCTTCAGCGGCTTCGGCCAGCAGCAGGTGCTCCTTGGCGGCCCGGCCACCACCGGAGGTGCCGGTCTTGGCATCGATCACGATGCCACCGGTGTCGATCAACCCCTGCTGCAGAAAGGGCAACAGGGCCAGAAGGCTGGCGGTGGGAAAACAGCCCGGTGCCGCCACCAACCGGGCTCGGCGAATTCGCTCTTCGTGCCAATCCACCAGGCCGTACACCGCCTCAGCACAGAGTTCGGCATCCTGACGCGGTCGCTCCGCGGCCTCCGAGGCGTACACATCCTGCCATTGGGCCAGGGAGGCATAGCGATAGTCGGCGGAGAGATCAACCACCTTCACGCCGCGCTGGAGGAGGGCCGGCGCCAGGCGCGCCGCCAAACCATTGGGCAGGCTGAGCAGAGCCAGATCGGCGGCATCCGCGATGGCGTCGGGATCGGGGGTCTGCACCCTCGGATCGCCGGCAAGGGGGAGAAAGGGCACCAGTTCGCTCCAGCGCCGGCCACTGCTGCGGTCACCGCCGAGAAAGGCCACTTCAAGGTGGGGATGGTCCTGGAGCAACCGCAGGGTCTGCAGCCCCCCATACCCTGTGGCACCGATCACCGCGACGCGTTGGCTGGCCATGCTGGAGCGGAACGAACGGGGATCGTACCGGGGCCCTATAACAGTTCTGAGCGAGGACCCTGTTCCCTGACCCCAGCTTCCACACCGACGGCCCCGCCTCCGGCCGACAACCAGACCAGCGCCGAACGCGTTTGCTTCGATGCCATCGCCGATGCCCTGGCTGCCATCCGCAACGGCGAATCGGTGGTGGTGGTGGATGACGAAAACCGGGAGAACGAAGGGGACCTGATCTGCGCCGCCCAGTTCGCCACACCCGAACAGATCAACTTCATGGCCACCGAAGCCCGGGGCCTGATCTGTCTGGCGATGGAGGGTGAGCGGCTCGATGTGCTGGATCTGCCGCTGATGGTGGACCGCAACACCGACAGCAACCAGACGGCCTTCACCGTGAGTGTGGATGCGGGCCCTGAAAATGGCGTGGGCACCGGCATCTCCGCGGAGGATCGGGCCCGCACCATTCAGGTGGCGATCCATCCCGCCACACGGCCGGCCGATCTGCGCCGACCTGGCCATGTGTTTCCGCTGCGCGCCCGGCAGGGTGGGGTGCTGAAGCGTGCCGGCCACACCGAAGCGGCGGTCGACCTGGCCCGCCTGGCCGGCTTGTATCCAGCCGGTGTGATCTGTGAGATCCAGAATGGCGATGGCTCCATGGCCCGGTTGCCCCAGCTGTCGGTGTATGCCCGCCGCCATGGTCTGCGGTTGATCTCGATCGCCGATCTGATCCGCTACCGGCTCGATACCGAGCGGTTTGTACGACGCCAGGCGGAAGCCGAGTTGCCCAGCCGTTTTGGACGGTTCCGCGCCATCGGCTATCGCAACGAGCTCGATGGCAGCGAGCACGTGGCCATCGTGAAGGGACATCCGGAAAGGAGCACCGCGCCCGTGCTCGTAAGGGTGCATTCCGAATGCCTCACCGGGGATGCCTTTGGATCGCTCCGCTGCGATTGCAGACCCCAGCTGGAAACCGCGTTGCAGATGATCGAAGCCGCCGGCGAAGGACTGGTGGTGTACCTCCGCCAGGAGGGGCGCGGCATCGGCCTGATCAACAAGCTACGGGCGTATTCGCTGCAGGATGGTGGCCTCGACACGGTGGAGGCCAATGAGCGCCTGGGCTTTCCGGCTGATCTGCGCAATTACGGGGTAGGAGCCCAGATTCTCAGTGATCTGGGGGTGCACCGGCTGCGATTGATCACCAACAACCCGCGCAAGATTGCCGGCCTCGATGGCTACGGCCTGCAGGTGGTGGACCGGGTACCGCTGGTAATGGATGCCAGTGCCCACAACGCCACCTATCTACGAACCAAGCGCAGCAAACTCGGCCACCTCATTGACGACGGCAGCGGTTTGACGAACTGTGGCCTCACCGCTGTACTGGCCTGGGATGGTGCCAGCGACGAGGCCAGGCTGGCACCCCAGCTCGAACAACTGCGCCGCGACGCCCAGGCGCGTGGGCTGGTGCTGGATCAGGAAAGCCACCCACGCCTTCTGGCCTTGCTCGACCAACCCCGTCTGGCTGTGCTGGCCAGCGCACCCCAGGGGCTCCATCTCACCGGTGGTGATCTAGCGGCTCTGCTGGGGCGACTGGCGAGCTGGCCCGACACCCGCACCATCCAGCTGCTGCTTGCCCCCGATGGCCAGCGGCTGGAGCATCCCGGTGCGCACCTGCAGCGGGAATGGCGAGCGCTTGCCGATCTTCGCGCCGCCACAGACAGCCGTTGCCCCTGGCTGCCGCTGACAGCGGGGGCTTTTGTGGGATGGGAAGATCCAGGCCCAGCAGCCTGACACCCCCCATGGCACGGCCCGCCAGGATCTGGCTGATTCACCAGAACTTTCCCGGTCAGTATCTCCATCTGGCCCAGGCGCTGCGGGCACGGGGTGACCAGCTACAGGCGATCGGCACCGCCACGGCCCGGGAACTTCCAGGCATCCCGCTGCATCGCTACAACCCCATGCCGGTGGGTGGGGTGCCCGAGTGCCACCCCTGGCTGGTGGATCAGCAGACCAAGGTGCTGAGGGCCGAGGCGGTGGCGCGCCTGATCCAGCACCTGCTGTGCCGCCTGGATCATCCCGATCTGGTGCTGGGGCATCCGGGGTGGGGTGAACTGCTGGCGCTCGCCGATGTGCTGCCTGGCGTGCCGCTGCTGCACCAGCCGGAATTTGTCTACCGCTTGGAGGGTGCTGATTTCGGCTTTGATGCAGAGTTTCCGGCCACCGCGCCCTTCAGCCGCACCCGGCTGAATCTGCGGCGCGGTATTCAGCTGCTCACGATGGAAGGGCATCCCTATGCCATGGTTCCCACCTGGTTCCAGTGGAGCAGCATCCCCGGACCCTATCGCCGTGGGGTGCAGGTAATTCACGAGGGGGTCGACACCCAGAGGATCCAACCGCCGTCTCAGCGGCGCCCGGCGGAGGGGATGAAGCTGATGAACCGTGACATCGAACTCAATCCCGGTGATGAGATCGTCACGTTTGCCAGTCGCAATCTGGAGCCGTATCGCGGCTTTCACGTGTTCATGCGCATGCTGCCCCTGCTGCAACGGCTGCGCCCCCAGGCCAGGGTGATCATCATCGGTGCCGAGGGGGTGAGCTACGGCAGCGCTCCCGCCCAGGGCGGCAGCTGGCGGCATGTGCTCATGGCAGAACTCGAAGATCAGCTCGACATGAGCCGCATTCACTTCGTGGGCAAGCTGCCCTTGCCTGCCCTGCACGCGGTGCTGCGCCTCACCCGGGTGCACGTGTATTTCACGGTGCCGTTTGTGCTCAGCTGGAGCATGCTCGAGGCGATGGCGGCAGGGTGTGTGCTGATCGGATCGCGCACGCCACCGGTGCAGGAGCTGATCCGCGACGGCGACAACGGCTTGCTCGTCGACTTTTTCGATGGCCAGGGATTGGCTGAGCGCATTGCCGCCGTGCTGGCCGACCCGGCAGGCCATGCCCCCTTGGGTCGAGCCGCACGACAAACCGTGGAACGCCACTACGACCTGCGAAAGGTGTGCTTACCGCAGCAGTTGAAGTTGGTGGATCGCATGCTCAGTGGCCAGGCTCCAGAGCCGATGGAGCCTCCCGCAGACCTGGTCAACTTACTCTTACCGCCTTAATCTTAACGCCTTAACTTTTGACCCTCAGTGAATGACCAGCTCGAGACGTTGTTCAAGGCTGGATGGTGACCGAATGGATCCGGCTACCATTTTTGAGGGCCAGAACGACATCGAGATCGTTGGTCTGACCGAATACCGTGTGTTGACCATCCAGATGGGGCTGGGCTGCATGGCACAGGAAGAACTGACTGCCGCCCGTATTGCGCCCAGCATGGGCCATCGAGAGGCTGCCGGCCTGGTGTTTGTTGGCGTTGAGCTCGCAGGGAATGGTGTATCCCGGCCCCCCCGTGCCAGGCCGACCAGCAGCGCCCTCCCGCGTGTTGGGGCAGCCGCCCTGAGCCATAAAGCCATCGATCACGCGATGAAAGGCCAAGCCGTTGTAAAAGCCCTCCTGGGCCAGCTTGGTGAAGTTGGCCACAGTGCCAGGAGCATCGGCATCAAACAACGTCAGGTGGATCGTGCCGGCTTCGGTCTCCATCACGGCTGTGGTCATGGCTGCTGCTGCTGTTTGGTTCACCCTACGTGATGCCGGGATGGGGGAGAGGGGCGCCTCCGCCCGCAGCAGCGAAACGGCTGATCAACGACAATTAGGATGACAACAGATTGATTGGTGGTTGATCGCGTTTGCCATTGGCCAGGGGCGGAAGGTTTGCTCGGGCCGCTCCGATATCCTGAAGTTACGCATCAACGACCAGCCCACCGAAGACTTGAACACCAGGCAGAGGGTGCGCCTCTCGATTAATCCCACCTAACCAAACCATCAATGTCGGTCACACCCTTGAACGCGCTCGATCTGTCCACCGCTCGCCTCGGTGTTCTCGGCGGTAGCGGCCTCTATGCCATGCCAGGCCTCACCGACGTGCAAGAGCTGGATATCACCACGCCCTTTGGAGCACCCTCCGACCGACTCCGCCTCGGACGGCTGGGAGAGATGGAGGTGGTTTTTTTGGCGCGACACGGGCGGCACCACAGCTACACACCCACGGAAGTGCCCTATCGCGCCAATCTCTGGGCTCTGCGCTCCCTGGGCGTGCGCTGGATTCTGTCGGTGTCGGCGGTGGGATCGCTGCAGGAGCATCTGCGGCCGCTCGACATGCTGGTGCCCGATCAGTTCATCGACCGCACCCACCAGCGGCCTCTCACCTTCTTCGGGGAAGGAGCAGTGGCTCACGTCACTGTGGCGGACCCATTCTGCCCCGAGCTGGCCGCTCTGCTGGCGCAAGCCGGCCAATGGCTGATGCCCGAGGGGCGCACGCTCCACCAGGGTGGCACCTACCTGTGCATGGAAGGGCCGGCCTTTTCCACCCGTGCCGAATCCGAGCTCTACCGCTCCTGGGGGTGTCATGTGATCGGCATGACCAACCACAGTGAGGCGCGTCTGGCCCGGGAGGCCGAAATGGCCTACGCCACCCTGGCCATGGTGACCGACTACGACTGCTGGCACAGCGACCACGACGCCGTGACGGTGGAGCTGGTGATCGACAATCTCAACGCCAATGCCCAGCTGGCCCAGACCATCATCGCCGCGGCGGCCAATCGACTGGCCAGTCAACGCCCCCCCAGCAAAGCCCACACCGCCCTGAAGAACGCGTTGATGACTCCGGTCGACCAGGTCCCACTGGCTACGCGGCAGCGCCTCGACCTTTTCACGGCGCCTTACTGGGGGCCTGTTTCAGCCTGAGCCCATCTGGCTCGTACCGGTCAGTGCCTCGAGCACCTCGCGCAGGGAAGGGCCATGCTCGGCGAGGGCTTGGCGAGCGCCCTCGGCGTTCCGTTGGCCAAGCTCCATCAGCAGGGCCAGCTTCACAGAGCCCTCAGCCTGTTCCAGGAGTACAGAACCACGGCTGCGCTCCACCCCCGCGAGATCCTTGAGAATCCGGAGAGCTCGATCTTCAAGCTTGCTGTTGGTGACGGCCACGTCAACCATGCGATTGCCGTGCACCTTGCCTAGCCGCACCATTACCCCGGTGCTGAGAATGTTCAGGGCCATCTTTGTGGCGGTGCCCGCCTTCAAGCGGGTCGACCCGGTCAGCAGCTCCGGCCCCGTGAGCAGGCGAATGTCGAGATCGCAGGGCATGGGGGCCTGCTCTGCGGGCACGCAGGCCATCGCGATCGCCAGAGCACCGATCGCCTGGGCGTGATGCAGGCCGCCATGCACGTAGGGGGTGGTGCCACCAGCCGCGATGCCCACCAAGGCGTCTGCAGCGTTGAATCCGCGGCTCAGCAGGTCGTCGCGACCGGCTTCGCTGAGATCTTCCAGCCCTTCCGAACTGCGCAGCAAGGCCGGTGCGCCGCCGGCCAGCACACCCTGGACCAACTCGGGAGGCGTGCAGAACGTAGGTGGACATTCGGCAGCATCCAGTACCCCCAGCCGGCCTGACGTGCCTGCTCCGAGATAAAACAGCCGGCCGCCACCTCGCAGCCGCTCGGCGATGGCATCCACCGCAGCGGCCAAGGCCGGCGCGGCGGCCTGAACGGCGCGCTGGGGTTCTAGATCGTTGTAGCAGAACAGCTCCACCAGGGCGGTGGTGTCCAATTCGTCAAGCCGTTCACTGGCCGGATTGGCCTGCTCGGTCAGCAGGTGGCCGCGGTCGGGCGTGGAGCTCACAGCAAACCCTCCAGTTGGCGACGCAGCGCCTCGAGCTCGCTGGCTGAAAACTCCGACTCGGTGGCTTGACTCACCGCTTCGCCGCTGTCAGGTTCCGCTTCGCTCCAACCGGTGACATCAAGGTTGCGTTCTGGCGGAGCGATCAGCAATCGGTCTTCATCGCTGCGAGGCAAAAAGCCAGCAGGCACGAAGCGGGCCTCGTAGCCCGATTGCAGACAGAACAGCTCCATTTCCTCCCGATCGAGTGCTTCGACACTGGGCTCCGGAAAATCCTGAGCGGCCAAGAGACCGGCATAGCGCTCGGCATCATCAGCTTCCTCAAACATCAGCACGATGGTTCGCCCCGCCAGTTCGAGGGAGTGAATGCCCTCCTGGTCGCTTCCTGCGTCGAAAAGAAGCACGTGCACCTGCATCAGGGCCGCGGTGGCAACGGATCATCCATCATCTCACCGAAGGGCCGCATTAGCCCATGTCGGCTTGGTCTTGCAGTTCGCGCAGACGCCCGTAGAGCGCGCGCTCGGCCTCATCGAGATCAGAGGGCACCACGATCCGTACCTGCACCAGCTGATCGCCCACCTGGTCATCGAGCGCCAACCCCCGACCACGGAGCCGCAGCAGACGGCCGCTGGAGGAGCCCGACGGCACCCGCAAGCGCACCGGACCCTCCAGGGTGGGCACCACCGCCTGACAGCCGAGCGCGGCATCGGCGGGCGATAGATCGAGGGTGTGCATCACCCGCAGTCCATCGATGCGCAACCCCTCGGCGGTGCGCACCCTCAGATTGAGAAAATGGTCGCCACCGCCCGGCGTCACCCCGGCCAACCGCAGGCGCCAGCCGTCACCCGCCAACGGTGGTGTGGCCAACTCCACCACCAGTCCATCCGCCAGGGTCACCTCCAGCCGGGTGCCATGCAGCGCCTGATCCGGGGTGAGATCCACCACGGTTTCAGCATCGGCAGCTGCCTGCACAGGTGGCGGAGAAGACGGTGCTGTGGCCACCCGACCGGCCGGTGAGGGTTCCTCCTGGGCCGGATCGGGTACCCCCCGATCGGCATCGCCCTCCTGGGGCTCGCGTCCGAACAGCACGTCGAGATAAGCCTCGAAATCGGGAAAGCCCTCGGCAAAGGGGTCGTCGCCCAGTGCGGCAGCACTGTCATCACCTTGCTCCCAGGCCAGGCGGCGCCGGGGATCCGACAACACCGCATAGGCCTCATTGATCTGCTTGAACCGCTCTTCCGCGACAGGATCATTGCCGTTGAGGTCCGGGTGCCAGCGGCGGGCCTGGAGGCGAAAGGCACGTTTGAGTTCAGCGGCGTCGGCGCCGGGGTTCAACCCCAGCACCCGCCAGTGATCCACGGCGCTGGTGCCGGATGCCACGGAACGGCTCACCGCAGATCCCGCTCAGACCAGGGATCGTCGATCGGTCGCCGACTACCCCGATCACGGGCATCCCAGTCATCCCAGTCGTCATCCGAAAACAGCTCGTCTTTGAGCGAGCCGAGGGTGTTGCGCAACCCCTGCAGGGGTCCGGCCTCACTACGCCGTTCGGCCGTCAAACGACGGTTGAGACCGTAGAGGGCTTCCTGAAGGCCGCTCACAGCCAGATCCAGCTCACCGTCGTCACCGGAGGCGAGCAGATCCTGCACGTCGCGCAGGGCCAGTTCCACCCCCCGCTGCTGGCGCTCCGCACCGTACGGACCAAGTTCGAGCGAGGCATCCCGCAGACGGCGCTCAGCCTGGGCCACCAGGCTTTGGGCCCGGTTGCGCCGATCCAGCCGACGACGCTGGCGACGATCGTCTTCGGCCTTCTGCTCGGCTTCCTCCAGCAGGCGGTTGATCTCCTCATCGCTGAGGTTGGTGCCGCCCTGGATGCTCACACTCTGCTGGCGGCCGGTGGTGCGATCGGTGGCTGAGACCTGTAACAGACCATTGGCGTCGATATCGAACGACACCTGAACCTGAGGAACGCCGCGTGGAGCGGGCGGAATGCCACTGAGGCGAAAGCGACCGAGGCTCTTGTTGCCATCGGCCATCGGGCGCTCGCCCTGCAACACATGGATCTCCACCGAATTCTGGTTGGATTCGGAAGTGCTGAACACGTCGCTGCGCCGCACAGGAATCGGGGTATTGCGCGGGATCAACACCTTCATGGCGCCTCCGATCGTCTCCAGACCGAGCGATAGGGGAGTGACGTCATTGAGCATCAGATCACGCAGCTCACCGGTGAGGATGCCGGCCTGCACCGCCGCGCCGATCGCCACCACTTCATCGGGATTCACCGACTGGCAGGGATCGCGGGGGATCAGGGTGCGCACCATCTCCTGCACCATGGGCATGCGGGTACTGCCGCCCACCAGCACCACATCATCGATGTCGTCGGCGAGCAGGTTGGCATCGCGGAGCGTGGCCTGAACGGGCCGGAGCAGGCGATCCAGCAGGTCGGGGCACAGGCCTTCAAACGTGGACCGCTCCAGACTGGTCTCGATGTGAAGCGGCCCTTCGGGCCCGGTGGCGATGAAGGGCAGGGAGATGGGGGTGGAGAGCACACCAGAGAGCTCCTGCTTAGCCTTTTCGGCCGCCTCGGTGAGCCGTTGGAGGGCCTGGCGGTCGCGGCGCAGGTCGATCCCATGCTCCTGTTGAAAGGCATCGGCGAGCCAATCCACAAGGCGCCGATCCCAGTCATTGCCACCCAGCTGAGTGTCGCCACTGGTGGCCTTCACATCAAACACCCCATTGGCGATACGCAGCAACGACACATCAAAGGTGCCGCCCCCAAGGTCAAACACCAATACCCGGCGCACCGCGCTGCGATCAAACCCGTAGGCCAGGGCCGCGGCGGTGGGTTCGTTGAGGATGCGCTCCACCCGCAACCCCGCCAGCCGACCGGCATCGCGAGTGGCCTGGCGCTGGGCATCATTGAAATACGCCGGCACGGTGATCACGGCGGCCTCCACCGGTTCGCCGAAGTAGGTGGCGGCATCATCAACGAGCTTGCGCAGAATGCTCGCCACCAGCTCCTCCGGGGCATATTGCCTCTCGGTGGCGGGGCAGACCACGCGCACGTTGCCGTCATCGTTGGCCCGCACGGTGTACGGCACCGCCAGGCTGCCCTCGTCGAGTTCGTCCCAGCTACGGCCAACGAAGCGCTTGAGGTTGGCGAAAGTATTGCGTGGGTTGAGCACCAACTGGCGCCGGGCCAGCTGACCCACCAGCAATTCCTGCTCACGGTTGTAGCCCACCACCGATGGGGTGGTACGGCCTCCTTCGGCACTGGCGATGACCTGGGGACGCCCGCCCTCCAGCACCGCCACCACGGAATTGGTCGTTCCCAGGTCGATTCCGACGATCCGGCCCATGAAAACCGCGATGGAAACCCGACATTACCGGCCAGCCATCAGGTTAAACCCCCCTTAATGGCGCCCAGCCATCATGGACAACGAAGACCTGATGGCGGGACCGAGGCCACGCCACAGCTTTCCCCCCTGCTCCCTGCATGACCTCCAGCCTTACGCAACCGCCTGACGACCGGGAAGCGTTCACCCTGCGGCGGCGGCCGGCGAGCGAAAAGCTCGTGGACACGGGCTTCCGCAACCTAACGATCGCCATGGCCTCGCTGGTGGCCGTGATTCTTCTGGGAATCATTCTCACCATTGTGATGGGGGCTCGCGAAGCGATGGCCACCTTCGGCCTTGGCTTCCTCACCACCTCGGCCTGGGATCCGGTCAACGAGTCGTACGGAGCGCTGGTAGCGATCTACGGAACCTTGGTCACCGCCCTGCTGTCGTTGCTGATCGCGGTGCCACTGGGCGTGGGCACCGCGATCTTCATCACCGAAGATCTGATTCCGCTGGCCTTTCGCGAGGCGATCGGCCTGATGGTGGAATTGCTGGCGGCGATTCCCTCGGTGGTATTAGGGCTTTGGGCCATCTTTGTCATGGAACCCACCATCCGTCCGGTTCTCGAGCTGCTGCATCGACTGCTGGGCTGGCTACCCCTCTTCAGCACAAACCCGCAGGGCCCGGGAACCGCACCCGCTGTGCTGATTCTGGTGGTGATGATTCTGCCCATCATCACGGCCATCTCCCGCGATGCCCTCCGACAGGTGCCGATTGAACTGCGACAGGGAGCCTATGGCATCGGTACCACCCGCTGGGGTGCGATTTTCAACATCATTTTGCCGGCAGCAATTTCAGCCATTATCGGTGGAGTGATGCTGGCTCTTGGCCGAGCGATGGGAGAAACCATGGCGGTCACGATGATCATCGGCAACTCGTTGAACTTCAGTTTCTCCCTGTTGGCGCCTGGCAATACAATCGCTTCGATGCTGGCCAATCAATTTGGCGAAGCTGATGGCATCCAGGTCTCCGCCTTGATGTATGCGGCGGTGATCCTGATGATTCTCACATTCGTCGTCAATATTATGGCCCAATGGGTCGTACGCAAGCTCAGCCTCCGCTACTGAACCGATGACATCACCTCCATTGACCAGTGCCGGTTTCGAGCGCCGATCCCTATACCTGGATCGCAGCCTGCGCCGCAATCGCTTCAATCTTGTCTTCACCATCATCGCAGCAGTCTTCGCCTCCATCGCTGTGGCGCCGTTGTTTCTGGTGATCATCTATGTTCTCTATGAAGGGTTCCAAACCCTTAGTCCTGAACTCTTCACCCAATTGCCGCCGCCGCCGGGACTGGAGGGAGGCGGTATCGGCAACGCGATCATCGGCACGATCATCGTCACCCTGATTGCTGCCCTGATCGCCATCCCCGTCGGAGTCGGTGGTGGCGTATACCTCTCCGAGTACTCCACCGGCGGTTGGTTTGCGCAGTTCGTTCGCTTCGGTAACGATGTGTTGGCCGGTGTTCCCTCGATCATCTCCGGCGTCTTCGTCTACGGCATCGTGGTGGCCACGCGGATTTTCTTCGAGCAGAGCTACAGCGCCATGGCCGGAGGAATTGCACTGGCGATTCTGATGTTGCCCACCGTGATCAAAACCACCGATGAGGGGCTGAAGCTGGTGCCCCAGGAGATGCGCTGGGGTGCAATCGGCGTGGGCGCCTCCAAGTTTGTGACCACCACGCAGGTCGTACTACCAGCAGCCTTCACCCCCATTGCCACCGGTGTGGTACTAGCCATCGCCAGGGCTGCTGGCGAAACAGCACCACTGATTTTCACAGCTCTGTTTTCTCCCTTTTGGCCGGATGGAATCTTTAATCCCATCGCCACGATGTCAGTTTTGATTTTCAATTTTGCCATCATGCCTTACGAGGCACAAAATGAACTGGCGTGGGGCGCTTCATTTATCTTGGTGATCATGATTCTGGCGGCAAATTTGCTGGCTCGTTGGCTGAGCAATCTCAGCAAAGTCTGATTGATCCCTTCTATTCATTCCTCTATCAACTGACACCCAATCATGACCAGCTCCTCATTCGCCAATCCGAAGCAAGCTTCAGTCACCGATACCTGCATGTCTCTGCAGGACGTGACGATCTCATACGGCAGTTTTGAGGCCGTGCGCAACGTCTTTATGGATGTGCCCAAAGGCAAGGTGACGGCCTACATCGGGCCCTCCGGCTGCGGCAAATCGACGGTGCTGCGAGCACTCAACCGCATGAACGACCTGATTCCAGGCTGCCGCCTCAAGGGTCGTGTCGTCTTTGATGGGCACGACCTCTATGACCCTCGGGTTGATCCCGTAGAGGTGCGCCGTCGTATCGGCATGGTATTCCAAAAACCCAACCCCTTTCCTAAATCCATCTACGAAAACATCGCCTTTGGTGCCCGCATCAATGGCTACAGGGGCGATATGGATGAGTTGGTGGAGCGCTCGTTGCGTAAAGCGGCGGTGTGGGACGAATGCAAGGACAAGCTTCACCAAAGCGGCTTTTCGCTCTCCGGCGGGCAGCAGCAGCGCCTCTGCATCGCCCGCGCGATTGCCACGGAGCCGGAGGTGATCCTGATGGATGAACCATGCTCGGCACTCGATCCGATCTCCACCCTCAAAGTGGAGGAAACGATGCACGAGCTGAAGCGCAGCTACACGATCATCATCGTCACCCACAACATGCAACAGGCCGTGCGGGTGGCTGATATGACCGCATTCTTCAACGCCGAAGCTGTGGAAGGTGGCAGCGGCAAGATCGGGTATCTGGTGGAGTACGCGCCAACGGAGCGGATCTTTAACGCTCCCGAACAGCAGGCCACCCAGGATTATGTGAGCGGTCGTTTTGGTTGAGCGCTCATAAAACGGAGAGGGAGGGATTCGAACCCTCGATAGAGTTGCCCCTATACAGCATTTCCAGTGCTGCGCCTTCGACCACTCGGCCACCTCTCCCAAAGACCCCAGCACACTGCGGTCACCCGTTGCCGGATGAAGCCAACTTAGCAGTTGCCCCCAGACCCCGAGGGTGCCCTCGGCGGCAGCGCCAACTAGGGTCGGTGCAGCGCAACGCTCTTATCAGATCCAGGAGGATTGGCCATGGTGCGCACCCATCCGATCACAGTTCACTGGCGTCAAACCGGCCGCACCATCCGCCTGGAGGTGCCGGAGGGCGACAGCATCCTGCAGAGCTTTGAAGCCCAGGGTGAGCCGCTGCCCTTCAGTTGCCGCAATGGCTGTTGCACCACCTGCGCGGTGCGGGTGCTCAGCGGCGTGATCGACCATCATGAAGCCATGGGGCTGTCGCGCAACCTGCGCGCCAAGGGTTATGGCCTGCTGTGTGTGGCGCGAGCCTTGGGGCCCCTCGAAGTGGAAACCCAGGATGAAGACGAGGTCTACGAGCTGCAGTTCGGGCGCCACTTTGGCCATGGGCGCGTCCGTGCCGGCCTCCCCCTCGACGACGACTGAATCCGCCGCTCCCCCCATCGATGACTGACACGCGTACTCCCCGGGTGGAGGCAAGCGCCACCGACCGTGCCTCCGACCGCGCCGCTGCTGACAGCGGACTGACCGTGGCGGAGCTGGCGGAGCTGGCCGGCGTGGCTCAGGAGGCAGCCGTGGCTGGTGGTGAACGCCTCAACCACCACTTTGGCCGTCTGAGCGCCGTGAGGGAAAAGGGCCGAGCTGGCGATCTCGTGACCGAAGCCGACCTGGCTGCCGAAGCGGTGGTGCTGGAGCTGCTCGCGTCACGCACGCCCGAGCTTGGGGTGATAGCGGAGGAAAACGGCTTGCGGCCCGGCGCCCGTGATGGCCTGCGCTGGTGCGTCGATCCCCTCGATGGCACCACCAACTACGCCCACGGTTATCCCTTCTTCGGCTGTTCGGTGGGGCTTCTCTGGCACGACACCCCGCTCCTGGGGGCTCTGGCCGTGCCTGCCATGGGAGATCTCTACTGGGCCGCTCCGGGGCACGGCGCCTGGCGCAACGGGCAACGGATCCACGTGAGCGACGGCCAAGAACTGGGCGAGGCGCTCCTGGTTACCGGCTTTGCCTACGACCGCACCAGCCGGATCGACAACAACTATGCGGAGTTCGCCTGGTTCACCCACCGAACCCGTGGCGTCCGCCGGGCCGGAGCTGCCGCGGTTGATCTGGCCTGCGTGGCGTGTGGCTGCCTGGATGGCTACTGGGAGCGAGGTCTCTCGCCGTGGGATCTGGCCGCCGGTGTGGTGCTGGTGGAACAAGCCGGTGGCGTGGTGCGCAATTACGATGGCTCTCCACTCGACCTGTTGAGTGGGCGCCTGATCGCCTGCACTCCCCTGCTGCTGCAGGCCATGGTGGATGGGTTGGCCCGGTGCCAGCCCCTGCAGGGAGCCGCGTATGGCGCCCCCGAACTCGACCGCTGGCAGGGTGCTCCATAGGATCGAGGCCATCTGCAGCAACCGCTTCGATGGCCCTTCAACCTGCCGCCGGCAGCCGGGATCGCCATCCCGGCGAAGTGCGTCATCAACGCCGACTCTGCGAGCAGCTGGCCGAGCTCTACCAGTTGTGGGGGTACCGCGAGGTGGCCCCTCCGGGGGTGGAACGCCTCGACACACTGCTGGCGGGCGGAGGCGTCGCCGAAGCGGAAGTGGTTCGGCTGGTGCAAGACGAACCCCTGGGGCTGCGGCCCGAATTCACCGCATCGATCGCGCGGGCAGCCGGCACCCGTTTTGCCGATCGTCCGCGGCCGTTGCGTTTGTGGGCGAGCGGCCCCACCTTTCGACAGCTGCTCAGCGATGAGGGTGCAGCTGCCGGACTGCGGATCCAGGAGCAGATCCAGAGTGGGGTGGAGCTGTTTGGCGATGGCTCATCGGCTGCTGAACGCGAACTGCTGCACCTGCTGATGGCAGCCACACAGCGGCTCGGCTTGGGGCAGGAGCACGGCCCCCGCCTGCTGATCGGCCACCACGGCATTCTCTCGGCTCTGCTCTCGCAGGTGCCGGCGCAGCAGCGGGGGGCTGTGCGGCAAGCCCTCACCCACCTGGATGTGCTGGCCCTCGCGACCGTGCCGCTCGACCCCGACCTCAGCGAACGGCTCAGGCAGCTGATCGGATTGCGCGGTGCACCGCTGGAGGTGATCGCTGCCCTGCGCCCCTGGTTGGAGGAGTTCAGCGGCCTGGAGGAGCTGGAGGCGATGCTGGCCGATGTGGGGCAACGGGCCCAAGCGCTCGGCATCAACCTGCAGTTCGACCCCACCTTCCAACCCCACTTTCATCTCTATGACGGTTTGGTCTTCCAGCTGGTCTGTCAGGGCAGCAATGCGCCGGTTGTGGTGGCCAGTGGCGGACGCTATGACGCCCTGGTGGGTCGATTCACGGAACCCGGTGCGGGCGCTTCCGGCTTGGGTTTCGCCTTTGCCATCGATGCCGTGAGCGACCTGCTGACCCCTGAGACTCAAGACAATGAAGGTGGCCCATGGCTGGTGGTGGCCAGCGGCGGCGTGAGCTGGGGAGACAAACTGGCCAAGCTTGTGGCACTCCACGCGGAGGGGCAGCCGGCGGAGCTGAGCACGGTGGCGTGCCGTTCGGCCGCTGAGGCGCAAGGGCTTGCTGCAGCCCGCGGATGCCGCGGAGCGATCTGGCTGGCGGAGTAAAGACACTGCTGCCTAAAGTCGTCGTCAACAGCAACGGCCCATGGCGCACACCATCGTCACCGAAATCTGCGAGGGCGTAGCCGACTGCGTGGATGCCTGTCCGGTGGCCTGCATCCATCCCGGTCGCGGCACCAACCGACGTGGTACTCCCTTTTTCTGGATCGATGCCGACACCTGTATCGACTGCGGCATCTGCCTGCAGGTCTGCCCTGTGGCCGGTGCGATCGTGCCGGAAGAGCGCCCCGATCTGCAGCGGGTCGGTTGAGGCGGGTTCGGTCACCCGTCCTTCAACACGGTTGATGTCGTGCTGACCCCATCCCTAAGGTTAAAAGCGTTGCTGTCCAACGCTCATGGCCGTCCTGGAAGAGAAGGGTCAGATCCAGATCCACACAGAGAATATCTTCCCGATTATCAAGAAGGCGGTTTACAGCGGCCACGAGGTTTTTTTGCGGGAGCTTGTCAGCAATGGTGTGGATGCGATCAGCAAGCGGCGCATGGCCGCTATCGCCGGCGATGCCAGCGAGGGATCCGAAGGCCGAATCAGCATTCGTATCGACCGCGAACGAAAGACCATCACCATTTCTGATAACGGCATCGGCATGACTGCCGATGAAGTAAAGCGATATATCAATCAAGTTGCTTTCTCGAGCGCTGAAGAGTTTCTGCAGAAATACAAGAACGACCAGGATGCCATTATCGGTCACTTCGGCCTTGGCTTCTACTCCAGTTTCATGGTAGCCAGCCAGGTGGATTTGATCACCCTCTCGGCCAAGCCAGATGCGGAAGCGGTGCGCTGGAGTTGTGATGGCTCTCCCAATTTCAGCCTTGAGGAAGCGGAGCGCAGCGAACCCGGCACCGACGTGGTGCTGCATCTCATGGAGGAAGAGCTGGAATATATCGAGCCGAGCAGGTTGCGCACACTGATCACCACTTACTGCGACTTCCTGCCTGTGGAGGTTCAGCTGGAAGGGGAGACAGTCAACCGCCGCGAAGCACCCTGGCGGCGCAGTGCCCGAGAGATGAACGATCAAGATTACATCGATCTCTATCGCTATCTTTATCCTTTTCAAGGCGACCCCCTGCTCTGGGTTCACCTCAATACCGACTACCCCTACAGCTTGCAGGGGATTCTCTATTTCCCAAAACTGGGCAACCGTGCCGATTGGGAGAAAGGAGAAATTCGCCTCTATTGCAATCAGGTTTTTGTGAGCGACTCCATCAAAGAAGTCGTGCCCCGCTTCCTTCTGCCCCTGAGGGGAGTAATTGATTCGCCCGATATTCCATTGAATGTGAGCCGTTCGGCTCTACAAACCGATCGGCGGGTTCGTTCGATTGGTGGTTTCGTGGCCAAAAAGGTAGGCGATCGTCTCAAGGAGCTGCTCCGCGATGAACCCCGTCGGTACGCTGAAATCTGGGATTACCTGTCTCCGTTCATCAAGATCGGTGCCATGGAAGATGACAAGTTTGCTGATCAGATTGCTGAACTGGTGTTGTTTGGAACCAGCCTCGCTGTTGACGAGAGCGCAGCAGCGGAGGCCGATGGCACCAACCTCGATCCCATCCCGACAGGTTCGGGCAGGGCTTACACCACATTGAGCGGCTATCGCAACCGCCTGGGGGAGGCGACGAATCAGAGAGTGCTCTACTGCACCGATGAAGCCGGCCAGGCCAGCGCTCTTGCCCTATGGACCAGCCAGGGTGCTGAGGTGCTGATTGCCGACCATTTCATCGACACGCAGTTCATCCCCTGGCTGGAGCATCGGCATGAAGAACTCACGTTCCAGAGGGTTGACAGTGAGCTCGACGACTCCCTGCAGGACAAGGAGACCGAACTCAGCGATGCCGACGGCAAGGATGGGACCGAAAAGCTGCGGGAACTCTTCAAGGACGCCCTGGACAACGACAAGGTGACCATTCAGGTGCAGTCCCTCAAGGGAGAAGATGCACCTGCCGCCCTGATCCTGTTGCCCGAGCAGATGCGGCGCATCAATGAAATGGGTGCACTCATGGAGCAGCGCTTACCAGGGCTGCCAGACCACCATGTGCTGCTGGTGAACCGGCGTCACCGCCTAGTGGATGGCCTGCTCAAGCTGGCGGCCGGCTCCGTGATCACGGGCACTGCGGGCGGCGCATCGCCCAGCCGACAGCTGGCCAGCGACCTCAGCCGCCATCTGTACGAGCTGGCACGGTTGGCCGTGGGTGGCCTGGAACCGAATCAACTTGCCGGTTTCCAGCAACGCAGCGCCGAGCTGATGGGCCGGTTGATGGAGCGCGGTCTGTAGGGCACCGCCCGCGGCTTGATAAGCTCTTACCTTGGGCCCAAGCCCAGCGTGTCGTTCATTTCCTTTCTCATGTCCCGGGTCTGCCAGCTCACCGGCAAGCGCGCCAACAACGGCATGGCGGTCAGCCATTCCCACGTGCGCACCAAGAAGCTGCAGCAGGTGAACCTGCAGGAGCGTCGGCTATGGTGGGCTGAGGGCAACAGATTCATCAAACTGCGCGTGTCCACCAAGGCCCTGCGGACCATCCAGAAGAAAGGTCTTGGCGTCTTTGCCCGGGAACTGGGGATCAATCTGGCTCGGCTCTGAGCCGACGTGTATCGCCGTCAGCTCCTGTGGCAACTTGGTTTGGGCCTCACGGTGATCTCCGTGAGGCCTCGATTGGCTCTGGCCCTTGGTGGCACCTTGCCGCCTCTCGAGGCACCTGCCCCTGATTTTGATCTGCCCGGCATCGCACCCAAAGGAGACGGATCCGTGCAGGCCACGAGCATCCGTCTGGCAGATCGCCTGGGTGAATGGACTGTTCTATATTTCTATCCACGCGACTTCACCAGCGGTTGCACACTGGAAGCGCGCGGTTTCCAGAGAGATCTATCTGCGTTTCACGCCTTGAATGCCGAAGTGATCGGCGTCAGCGCCGATCCTGCTGACAGCCATGCCGATTTCTGCGGCAGTGAAGGCCTTCGTTACCCCCTGCTGTCCGATCCCAATGGGCAGGTGAGCCGACGCTACGGATCCTGGATCCCACCGTTCTCTCAAAGACATACTTTTCTAATCGATCCTTCGGGGCGATTGCGTGCCCGTTGGGTGGATGTGAGGCCGGCAGGGCACAGCCGCGAGGTGTTGAGCGAACTGCAGCGCATCCGTGGCGTGGCACGATCCAGTCACCCTGCATAGCATCCGATTGAGAGCCAGGGTTGCCCTGCGAGCGGCAACCTCGGTCTGTCTCGCCCTCAGCCACCGCTGAGCTGGCGGATGCCCTTGCCATTACACGATCCATGGCCAACGACCTTCGCAAAGCCTTTCTCTGCCTCAGTCTGGGTGCCGCACTCTGCGGCATCGACAGCATCGCTGCCTCCAGCGCCAAGGCCGAAACCCTCTACAAGCTCGATACCGAATGCAGCTTCAACGCAGGTGCCGCCATACCCTGCACAGTAGAAGCAACACAATCCGGCAATGCCACCATCTACCGGCACAGCGCTGGCAAAAAAGTGGTCACGATTCGGGTGAGCGATGAACCCAGCCGAATCGAGCTGATGAATCCATCCACCGGTCAGTTCGCCACCGTGAACTCCGCCGGCGCCCGCTTTTCGGTTAACACAGTCTGCTACAACAACCGAGACTTTTGTGTTGTTAATCCCAACTATCTAAATAGTGTACGAGAGGAGTCACCCCAGCAGTTTGCAGGTCGTGATCTTGTTCGCGTGCACATGAACAAGGAAGGCAGGATCAACCTCATTTGCTACGACGATGGCTGCGAAGGCCTGAAGTGACGCGGCATTCCATCGACCGTAGGTCGATCGTTTCTTCATCTTGATCCTCATCTAGCCATGAACAAGGCAGCATTTTTGTTATCGGCAGTGTTGGTGTTAGAAGCCGGCTCTGGCCTCGCCCTCCAACTTCAGGAGGTCCCCCATCGAGCAAGCCTTGATGCGTCTCCGGCAGGGCAGGAGTTGGCCCGTGGCGGCGGTGGTGGTGGGCGCGGCGGCGGCGGGCGTGGTGGCGGCGGTGGAGGGCGCGGCGGCGGCTCTCGCAACCGGGGAGGCAGCAGCGGTTTCCGGGGTGCCTCATCGTCGGGCCTGGGTCGCGGATCCAGTCGGCCGAGTGGGGGCTGGAGCGGCAACAGCCAGCGCCAGGGCAACCGCAACGGAGTGAGCCTCGACCGACGCAGCGGTGGCGATCGACCCTCGGCCGGCCGCAGCCAGGACCGCAACCGCAACGTGGACCGCAACCGCAATGTGGACCGCAACCGCAACGTGGACCGCAATCGCAACGTGGACCGCAATCGCCGCGATAATGATCGCTGGCGGCACGATTCAAGGCGCTGGGACAACAATCGTTGGGATCGAAATTATCGTCACAATCATTGGAACCGTGAGGTTAACATAAATAATGTCAACCTCTGGGGTGCAGGCTGGGCTCGGCCAGGCTGGGGTTATGCCCGCCCTTGGAGCGTGGGCTGGTATGGCGGCTGGTCTTCCCCACCCTGGGGCTGGTGGGGGGTGAATGCTGCCGCCTGGGGCTTGAGCACTCTGGCAACGGCGGCGATCATCGATAACGCCGTCAATAACGCCATCAGTTCTCAGACCACCTACATTCTGGTGCCTGATACGAGCTACCAGCTGCAGTTTGCGACGATTCAACCCATCGATAACAGCGATGTAGACATCCAGTTCATCGTGACCGACCAGGGCCGCTCCTATCAAATGACGGCTGACTGCCGCGATGGCGAGCTCAATGGCAACGCGCCCACATCCGGAGCGGAGGCCCAGCTGCTCAACGCCGCCTGTCAGGTGGCCTTCGGCGAAGCCAACTGAGGCGCGTCGGCTCCCAGCCAACGCGCCAGCAGGTCGGCGTGCACCGCCGTGGCATTCCGTAAGGAAACCAGGTGCTCGGGGGGGGTTCCCCTCCCCAGCACCTGGCTCCAGCGGTCGGCCAACGCGGCAGCCGGCTGCCCATCGTCGAGATCGTCGAGGCTCAAAACCGGACAGCCGAGGGCGTCGGCCGCTGCGCTCACCTTCGGGTCGTAACTCAGGGCCACGCAGGCGGGTCCAGACAGTGCCGCCAGGATCAGGCCATGCAGACGCATGGCCAACACCAAGGAAGCCTTGCCAAAGAGGGTCTGACAGTCGTGCGGGCTCGCCAGAGCACACTCGCGGCTGTGAGCCGCCAGATCAGCCGGCACCAGATCCTGAGCCTGCAGTCGCTGCAGCAGGCCGCTGTCCTGGTCGCGATGAAAGGGCAGCCAGATCACTTCCACGCCGTTGCGCGCCACCAGCAACCCCAGAGCCTCCAGCAGCTGCCGCCAGCGCCTGGCATCAAGCTGATGACTATCGCGCCAGCACAGCACAATCGGGCCACGGCCGTCGCTCGTGCTGGCGATAGCGGGCAATGACCACACCGGATCGCTGCCCACGGGGGCGCGAATCCCCCACTGGGCCGCCATCCGGGCCGAAGCCGCATCACGCCAGGTGATGCCCTGCACCATGGGCAACAGCCAGCGCACCAGCAGGCGGCTGCGACGGCGCCGCAACGGCCCCAGGCCTTGCGCCCAGAGCAGTACCGGAAGCCCCCGCAGCCGGGCAGCCGCGATCAAAGCAGCGTAGTACAGCAGGCTGGCGAAACTGGTGCTGTCCTGAAGCAGGCTGCCGCCACCGAGCACTAGGGCATCACAACGCCCCAGGGCTGCCAGCACCGTGCCCACAGGCCGCCTGGCACAGGTCTCCACCCCGAAACAACGTCTCACCTCCTCTTGGTCGCGGGCCGTGACCAGCGGGCGGCAGCCCGAGGGCAACTGATGAAGCAGGGCCTGCAGCAGCAGATCGTCGCCGATGTTGTGCTCGCCGTAGTAGCCGCAGAGCAGGGGACGCACGCTCAACCCATCAGGGCCCGTACATTACGGGTGCCGGCCTCTCATCCCCATGCATGCCTTGTCGCTGCCCACGTGGTGGATTCACATCACGTCGGTGCTGGAGTGGTTTGTAGCCATCGTGGCGGTGCGTGAATTCGCCCGAGTGAGCCAGCAGGCCCGCTGGCGCTGGCTGGCGGTGGCGATGGTGCCGGCCCTGGTGAGTGCCATGGCTGCCTGCACCTGGCACCTGTACGACAACAGCCCCGCCTTGGCTCCCCTGGTGATCATTCAGGCCGGTCTCACCCTGCTGGGCAACACCGCCCTGGCCGGGGCGAGCCTCTGGATTCTGGCGGGGGTGCGCGCACCGTCAGCCCAGGAGCCATGACCAACGCCATCAGCGGCCCATTGTTTGTGCTGTCGCTGCTGCCCTACCTGGTGTTTCTGGTGGTCGCCCGGCGCATCCCCACCTTTCCCCGGTTGGCACTGAGGGGGTTTGAGCTCACCCTCCTGTTTGTGGCGGTCACCATCGTTGCCGCCGTGGTGGCTGACCAGCGCTTCGGGCAGCAGCTCGCCAACGTGGATCCCCTGCATGGAGCGGCCGAATCGCTGCTCACCGTGTGCAACCTGCTGGTGGCACTCGGCTTTGGAATGGCCGTCAGGGAGATCAACAAGTCTTAAGGCCCAGGGGCAGGCCAGCACGGAACCGCAGAGCGGCCTGAAGATGAGCTGTCGGCTTCTGCTCCATGCTCACCCCTCTTCTGGCTCTGGCACCCGCCACCATCACCTGGTCGCCCAAGGTGGCCCTGGTGATGATCGTCTGCAACGTGATCGCCATCGCGATCGGCAAGGCCACCATTCAGAAACCCAACGTGGGCCTGCAGCTGCCCAGCCCCAACCTGTTCGGCGGTTTCAGCCACGGGGCGATGCTGGGCACCACAGCGCTCGGCCACATCCTCGGCATCGGGGCGATTCAGGGTCTGGCCGCACGCGGCGTGCTCTGAACGCGTTCCCGCATCCTTGATCGTTGTCGATCAGGGATGCGGGCCCAGGTGGAATCAGACCACCAGCGAGGAGATCGCCTTTGCCTCGGGGCGGCCGGGAAAACGTTGCAGAATTCGCTGGGCCATCTGACTTGGGGTGAGACCCAGCACCTCCTTGCTCTGATCCGGGCTGGCGTGATCCACCAGCAGGTCGGGAATCCCGAGACGCAGCACCGGCACCAGCACCTCGGCATCGTTGAGAGCCTCCACCACGGCGGCCCCAAACCCGCCGGCCAAGGCCCCTTCTTCCATGGTGACCACCCGGCCGATGCGGCGGGCCATGGGCAGAATCAGCGCCTGATCGAGGGGCCGCAGGAAGCGGGCGTTGATCACGGCGGCTCGCACCCCTTGCTCCTGGAGAAGGCCGGCCGTGGCCAGAGCGGGCACCACCATGGAGCCATAGGCCACGATCAACAGATCATCGCCATCGGTGAGCAGTTCACCGCGACCGATCTGCAGGGGTTGCCATCCCTCATCCATCAGGGGCACGCCCTCCCCCTCGCCCCGGGGGATGCGAATCGCCGTAGGACCATCGTGGGTGAGGCAGGTCACCAGCATCCGCTGGAGTTCAGCCTCATCCTTGGGGGCCATCACCGTGAAGTTGGGTACCGCCCGCAGGTAGCTGATGTCGTATTGCCCCTGGTGGGTGGGGCCATCGGCGCCAACGATGCCTGCTCGATCAAGCACGAAGGTCACCGGCAGATTCTGGATACCGACATCGTGGATGAGCTGGTCGTAGGCGCGTTGCAGGAAGGTGCTGTAGATGGCCACAACCGGCTTGAGGCCTTCGCAGGCCATGCCGGCCGCCATCGTCACCGCATGCTGCTCGGCGATGCCCACATCGATGTATTGAGCCGGCAGTGCCTTCTGAAGCAGATCGAGGCCGGTGCCGGTGGCCATCGCTGCCGTGATGCCAATCACCCGGGGATCCTGCTCACAGATGCGCACCAGGGTCTGGCCAAACACTTTGCTCCAGCTGGGGGGCTTCGGCTTGGTGGAGGGGTAGGCCTTGCCGCTGGCCAGATCAAAGGCGCTTTGGGCGTGATAGCTCACCTGGTCGGCTTCAGCGAAGGCATACCCCTTGCCCTTGGTGGTGGCCACATGCACCAGCACCGGGCCTTCGCAGCGGTGGGCCGCCTGGAAGGTGCGCACCATGGTGGCGATGTCGTGACCATCCACCGGCCCCATGTAGGTGAAGCCCAGTTCCTCAAACACCGCCCCCACCTTGGGCACGGCCAATCGCTTCATGCTCTCTTTGAGGGTGCGCAACTCAGCGGGCAATTCACCGTGCAGAAAGGGCAGATGCCGGATCGCTTCTTCGGCGTTGTCTTGCAGAAACTGCACCGGCTTGCTCAGCCGCATGCGATTGAGATGGGTGGACAGGGCTCCCACCGGTGGGCTGATCGACATGTCGTTGTCGTTGAGCACCACCAACAGGCGGGTTTGGGGGAGGTGGCCAGCGTGATTAATCGCCTCCAGAGCCATGCCACCGGTGAGCGCCCCATCTCCGATCACAGCCACGCAGCGGAAATCCTCACCGCGGGCATCCCTGGCCAGAGCCATGCCCAGCGCTGCCGAGATCGAGGTGGAGGCATGGCCGGCCCCGAAATGGTCAAAACGGCTTTCGCAGCGCTTGAGATACCCGGCTACGCCGCCCTGCTGGCGCAGGGTGTGGAACGTGTTGTACCGACCGGTGATCAGCTTGTGGGGATAGGCCTGATGACCCACGTCCCACACCACGCGGTCGTGGTCGAGGTCGAGGGTTTGGTAGAGGGCCAGAGTGAGCTCTACCACCCCCAAACCAGGACCGAGGTGACCACCACTGGTGGACACCACCTCCAGGTGTCGCTCACGGATCTGGCGGGCGATGGCCTCCAGTTCCGCGGTGCTCAGTCCATGCAGCTGATTGGGATGGTTCAGCTCACTCAGATGCATGCCCGGCCGTCGTCTGAGCGGCAATCTAGGAGTTCCCCTCCAGGCGCCGGCGGCAACGGCGACCGTTTCGCCAACCGCTGGCGACCCGACCTTGCGACACTGAAGCGATGCGCGACGCCACCGACAGTCCCGACGCCCCGGTCAGTCCTTACCTGCAGCGGATTCTGCGGGCGCGGGTGTACGACGTGGCGATCGAATCACCCCTTGAGCCGGCTCCCAATCTCTCCCAGCGGCTCGGCAACCAGGTGCTCCTCAAACGGGAAGACCTGCAGCCGGTGTTCAGCTTCAAACTGCGGGGCGCCTACAACCGCATGGCCGGCCTCAGCCGCGAGGAACTGGGGCGAGGAGTGATTGCCGCCAGCGCCGGCAACCATGCCCAGGGAGTGGCGCTGGCAGCCCAGAAGCTTGGCTGCCGCGCCGTGATCGTGATGCCGGTCACCACGCCCCGCATGAAGGTGAACTCCGTGGCGGCCAGGGGGGCAACGGTGGTGCTGCATGGCGACACCTACGACGAAGCCTGCGATCACGCCCGACATCTGCAGGCGCTGGAGAGCCTCACCTTCATCCATCCGTTTGACGATCCGGAGGTGATCGCCGGACAGGGCACGATCGGGATGGAGATCCTGCGGCAATGCTCCGATCCGCCCCAGGCGATCTATGTGGCGGTGGGCGGCGGCGGCTTGATCGCCGGCATCGCCGCCTATGTGAAAAGTCTCTGGCCGGAGGTGGAGATCATCGGCGTGGAACCCGCCGATGCCGATGCCATGACCCGTTCGCTGGCCTGTGGCGAGCGGGTGCGATTGGAGCAGGTGGGCCTGTTTGCCGATGGGGTGGCCGTGCGCCAGGTGGGCGAGCACACCTTTGCCCTGGCGCAACGATTCGTGGATCGGATGATCACGGTGAGCGGCGATGAGATCTGTGCCGCCATCAAAGACGTATTCGAGGACACCCGCTCGATCCTCGAACCGGCCGGAGCGCTGGCGATCGCTGGTCTCAAGCGCGACGTGGCCCAGCGTGAGCTGCGCAATCGGCGACTGGTGGCGGTGGCCTGTGGCGCCAACATGAACTTTGATCGGCTGCTGTTCGTGGCTGAGCGAGCCGAGATCGGCGAGCAGCGGGAAGCGCTGCTCGCCGTGGAGATTCCAGAGAAGCCTGGCAGTCTGCGGCGCTTCTGCACGCTCCTGGGGCAGCGCAGCCTCACCGAGTTCAGTTATCGCCTGGCGGATCCGAGGCTGGCCCATATCTTTGTGGGGGTACAGATCAGCGGCCCCAGCGATACGGAGGCGCTGATCCACGATCTCAACAACGCCGGCTTTCCCTGCCTGGATCTCACCGGCAACGAACTGGCCAAACTGCATCTCTGCCACATGGTGGGGGGCCGCTTGCCAGCCAGTGCCGGCTCAGCGCTGCAGCTCGGCGAGGAACGCCTCTACAGGTTCGAGTTCCCGGAGCGGCCTGGGGCGCTGATGGCCTTCGTGAGCAGCCTGCATCCCAACTGGAACATCAGCATTTTCCATTACCGCAACCATGGCGCCGATGTGGGCAGGATCGTGGTGGGAGTTCAGGTGCCCCCCACAGAAACCGGAGCGTGGCTCACGTTTCTGCAACAGCTGCCCTACCAGCACTGGGAGGAAACCGACAATCCGGCCTATCGCTTGTTTCTTGGTGCCCAGGCAGCAGGGTTGCCGGCTCTGGCCGCCCATGGTCAGCCCTGATACCGTATGAGCCTCGGTGAGGGCTATGGAACGCTCACCCGCTACGCCGGACGACCAAGTCAGCGCCGCCACGGCGTCGCTGGGTCAGCACTTTTCGCTGCCCGCACGCCTGGAAGCGATCCTTTACCTCAAAGGCCGCCCCCTCGCCCTCGACGAACTCGCCCGGATCGCGGGCGTGAACCCGGAGGAGGCCGAGCTGGCCCTGATCACCCTGATGGCGGACTATGCCCACCGGGACACCGCACTGGAAATCCACCAGGAGGAGCGGCGCTACAGCCTGCAGCTGCGCTCGAGCCTGGGTCCGTTGGTGGCCTCCCTCATCCCGGTGGACCTCTCCACCGCAGCGCTGCGCACCCTGGCCACCATCGCCCTCAAACAGCGCATCCTGCAGTCGGAGCTGGTGGACCTCAGGGGCTCGGGAGCCTACGACCACATCAAGGAACTGCTGGCCCAGAACTTCATCGAACGGCGCCGCCAGAGCGATGGTCGCTCGTACTGGCTGACGCCCAGCGAAAAGTTCCACCGCACCTTCTCCTTGCGCAGCGAGGTGCCGGGTGATGGGCAGGCTGCATAGAGTTGGCCATCACTCTCTGACCCTGCCCATGGATGTGCTCGTCTTCCTGCTGCAGGTGCTGGCCCAGACCCTCAGCATCTACACCCTGGTTCTGGTGGTGCGCGTGCTGCTGAGCTGGTTTCCCAACCTCGACTGGAGCAATCCGGTGCTGGCGAGCGTCAGCGCGATCACCGATCCCTACCTCAATGCCTTCCGGGGGTTGATCCCACCCATCGGTGGCCTCGACCTTTCCGCCCTGCTGGCCTTCTTTGCCCTGCAGATCACCACCAGCCTGCTGGGTGGTGCCAGCACGGCTCTGGCTTCAGGAAGCCTCGGGTTCTGACAGCGGTCCGCTCAATCGGCCACCATCTGCTCGAGCGGCAGCCGTTCCGCATCAGCGCCAGCCCGGGTGCGCACCGGAGCTCGGAAACCGCGAGCCTTCACGCTACGGGCCACAAAGGGTCCGGGCGTGCCGGCGGGGATCGCCAGGCGTAAGGCAAAGTCGGAGCGCCCGGGTGGCACATCGCCGATCGAGCCCAGGCGGGTGCGGTTGGGCAGCACCGGCTCGCCGCTGGCATCGAGGATGCGCCCGTAAACATCGGTGTCCACCACCGGCTGGGAAGCCGGGTTGGTCACCGTGCCCCTGAGGGCGTAGCAGCTGGCGGCGGCAGCCCGGCGCAGATCGGGCTGGCTGCCCGCATCGGCGGCAGAACAGGGTTCAAGCGACAGGTTTTCCACCGCCAGATCAGTGGCCAGGGCGGCACTCGGCGCGGCCAGCAGCAGGGCGAGGCTCAAGAAGCCAACAAGAACCCAACGGGACAGACTGCGCATCACCGGTTGTCGCCGCTTCCTGCAATCACGTTACGGGCCGCGCGGCTGGCCAGCTTCTCCAGGTTGGCTGCGGCCACCTCATTGAGATCGAGTTCGAGCTCGCTGGCGAGCTGGGCCACGTACCAAAGCACGTCGCCAAGCTCAAGCCGCAAAGCTTGACGCACCTCGTCATCGAAGTCGCCACCGCGATCGCGGATCACCTTCTTCACCTTGTCGGCCACCTCTCCGGCTTCACCGCAGAGCCCCAGGGTGGGATAGATGGGATTGGCACCTACATCGGGGTAGCGGGCCGTCGTGCGCGCCTGGATCTGATAGGTGCGCAGGTCCATGTTGTGCAGTGCGGCGGATCAGCGGATGGTAGTTTCCGAGTTTGCTCGGGGTCGCTGGGCCCGGTCGATCGCATGCGTCGCACCAAGATCGTGGCCACGATCGGCCCGTCCACCGAATCACCAGCGGTGCTGCGCCAGCTGATCGAGGCGGGCGCCACCACATTTCGGCTCAATTTTTCCCACGGCGACCACGCCGACCACGCAGCGCGGATTGCCACCATCCGCCAGGTGGCCCATGAGATGGGGGTGCACATCGGCATCCTCCAGGATCTGCAGGGCCCCAAGATCCGCCTGGGTCGGTTTGAAGGGGGGCCGATCACCCTGGCCAATGGCGATGCCTTCACCCTCACCTCCCGGGAGGTGACCTGCGATCGCACCATCGCCACGGTGACCTACGAGCGGCTGGCCGATGAAGTGATTGCCGGCAGCCGCATCCTGCTCGACGACGGCCGCGTGGAGATGGTGGTGGAGCGGGTGGATGCTGCGGAGCAATGCCTGCACTGCCGGGTGACGGTGGGGGGGGTGCTCTCCAACAACAAGGGTGTCAACTTTCCCGACGTGCAGTTATCGGTACGCGCGATGACCGACAAGGACAAGCGTGATCTGAGCTTTGGCCTGCAGCAAGGCGTTGACTGGGTTGCCCTGAGCTTTGTGCGCAATCCATCGGATATGCGCGAAATCCGCGAACTGATTCGCAGCCAGGGCCACAGCACACCGGTCGTGGCCAAGATTGAAAAGTTCGAAGCCATCGATGCCATCGATGCCATTCTTCCCCTCTGCGACGGGGTCATGGTGGCCAGGGGAGATCTCGGTGTGGAGATGCCCGCCGAGGAGGTGCCGCTTCTGCAGAAGGAGCTGATCCGCAAAGCCAACAACCTGGGCATTCCGATCATCACGGCCACTCAGATGCTCGACTCGATGGCCTCCAGCCCCCGACCCACCCGGGCTGAGGTGAGCGATGTGGCCAACGCCATTCTCGATGGCACCGATGCCGTGATGCTCTCAAACGAAACCGCTGTGGGCGATTTTCCGGTGGAAGCGGTGGCCACCATGGCCCAGATCGCCCGTCGGATCGAGCGGGATTATCCGCGCCGGCTGCTCGATGGTCAGATGGCGCCCACGATTCCCAACGCCATCAGTCAAGCGGTAAGCACCATCGCCCGCCAACTGGATGCGGCGGCGATTCTGCCGCTCACCAAAAGCGGCTCCACAGCCCGCAATGTGAGCAAATTCAGGCCCAGCACACCGATTCTGGCTATCACCAGCGATGTACGGGTGGCCCGTCAGCTGCAATTGGTGTGGGGGGTCAATCCGCTGCTGGTGCCGGAGCAGGCCTCCTCCACGAGCACCTTCAGCCTGGCGATGGGGGTGGCACAGCAGACCGGCCTGCTCCGCGACGGTGACCTGGTGGTGCAAACCGCGGGCACCCTTTCGGGGGTGAGCGGCTCCACCGACTTCATCAAGGTGGGCATCGTGTCGGCCGTGCTCGGACGGGGCGAGGGGATTGGCCACGGCTCGGTGAGCGGCCGGGTGCGCTTGGCCCACAGCCCCGATGAAGCCGCCCGGCTCGAGAGCGGTGAAATTCTGGTGGTACGCGAAACCAGCGCCGACTATCTCGACGGCATCCGCAAGGCCCGTGGGGTGATCGCTGAGGAGCAGGGGCGGGAGAGCCATGCCGCGGTGATCGCCCAGCGGCTGGGCATTCCGGTGATCGTGGGGGTAGCCAATGCCACCGTGGATCTGCGGCAGGGTGAGATCGTGACCCTCGACGTGGTCCAGGGGGTGGTGCACCGCGGTCCGCGCAACCACAGCCAGCTCCGATACGACAGCATGGGCTGAGCTTCAACAGACCTTTGGCCCCCAGGCTGTCTCCGCTGGAAACCGTAACGATGGCCCTCAGCACCCTGAAGGCCAATCGCTTGCGCAGTCTGCTCACGATGCTGGGCATCGTGATCGGCAACGCCTCGGTGATCACCCTGGTGGGTGTGGGCCGCGGCGCCCAGGATCTGGCGGCCAATCAGCTGAGCAACCTGGGGGCCAATGTGCTGTTTGTGTTCCCAGGCAACAACGACACCCGCCGCCAAGGGGTGGAACCCCCCAAAAGCCTGGTGCTCGACGATGCCGAAGCGATCGCCGAGCAGGTGCCCGCCGTGCGCCGGGTGGCCCCCCAGATCACCCTCAGCGAGGTGGTGCAGGCCGGCAGCATCAGCCAGACCGCCTCCGTTTCAGGGGTGACAGGGGAATTCCTGCCCGTGCGCGGCTTTGAGGTGGCCCAGGGGCGCTTCGTCAGCGAAGACGACGAACGCAACCTGCGCAATGTGGTGGTGATCGGCCCCGACCTACGCGACAAGCTCTTTCCCGCCGGGGATGGGCTCGGTCAGAGCCTGCGGATCCGCGATCAAAGCTTTGAGGTGATCGGCGTGCTCAAGCCCAAGGGGGCGGTGTTTGGCGCCAATCAGGATGAAAATGCCTACGTGCCCCTGCGCACGATGGTGAGCCGTCTCAGCGGCCGCCAGAGGCGCTACGGCATCAGCCTGACGATCATCAGCGTGGAAGCGCGCGATGAGCAGAGCACCGGAGCGGCCAGCTTTCAGATCACCAATCTGCTGCGCCAGCGGCACCGCATTCGCCGTGACGACGATTTCGTGGTGCGCTCCCAGAAGGATGCCCAGGCGATCGTGGGTTCGATCACCGGTGGCCTGACTCTCCTGCTGGTGGCCATCGGCGCCATCTCCCTGGTGGTGGGAGGCATCGGCATCATGAACATCATGCTGGTGTCGGTGAGCGAGCGCACCCAGGAAATCGGCCTGCGCAAGGCGATCGGTGCCCGCAGCGATGATGTGATGCTCCAGTTCCTCATCGAGGCGCTGATGGTCTCGAGCCTCGGGGGGATGGTGGGCAGCCTCATGGGCATGGGTGCCATCGCCGTGGTGGCCGGTTTCACCCCCCTGCCTGCGGCCATCGGGGCCGGCAGCGTCGTCACCACCCTGGTGCTGTCGGGGTCGATCGGCCTGTTCTTCGGGGTGGTGCCGGCCCGCAGGGCCGCCCAGCTCGATCCCATCGTCGCCCTCCGCCGCCTGTGAGCTCTGCACCCTCTCCATCCCGGTTCGCCGTTGCCCTGGCGATGCTTGAACGCGACGGCCTCTGGCTGCTGCAGCTGCGGGATGACGTGGCCGGCATCGTGCACCCCGGCACCTGGGGGCTGTTCGGTGGCCACCTGGATCCGGGCGAGAGCCCCGAGCAGGCCCTGCGCCGCGAGCTGGTCGAGGAGATCGGCTGGACCGCCGGTCCCCTGGAGCCGTGGTTCGACCACCACGATCCCCTGCGCAGTGCCCATTTCTTTCGCGGCCACCTGGGGGTGGCGACGGCCGAGCTGCGGTTGATGGAAGGTCAGGACCTCACCCTGGCGTCCCTGCAGGAGCTGGCCAGCGGCCAGGTGCTCAGCCCCCGGCTCGGCCACTGCCGTCCGCTGGCCCCCTCCCTGCAGCTGGCGGTACGGCGGCTGCAGATGGCGGGGTGATCCCCCGCCGAACCGTGGACCTCGGCGACAGACCGGCCGAAAACTCTCCGGGGGCCCCCCAGGGTC